>JACPRU010000029.1 GCA_016189835.1 Deltaproteobacteria bacterium
TCGCTCACCGCCGATTGGGTGTCCTGGTCGATCCCGAAGCCGGCGTGGGAAGACGTGGTGCGCGGCGCGCAGGGAACCAACCGCCGAACCTTCGGCTACAATCCGAGCTTCCTCTATCCGGCGGCCGGGGGCATCGATCACTTGCCGCGCGCGTTCCTGCCGCACGTGCGGCCGCCGCGACTGCGCACGGAAGTCGTCCGCATCCATGCGCGCGACCGCAGAGCGACGCTGTCGTCCGGCGAGACCTTGCGCTACTCGACGATGCTCTCGACGATCCCGCTGCCGAGCCTGATCGAGCGCATCGAGGACGCCCCACCGGATCTCAAGGAGTCGGCGAGAGGATTGCGCTACGTCTCGGTCGTCAACCTCAACCTCGGCTTCGACGCGCCCTCGCCGCGATCGTACCAGTGGGTGTATTTTCCCGAACCGGAATTCCCGTTTTACCGGGTCGGCATCTATTCGAACCTGTCCGCGGCTACCGTCCCCGCCGGCGCGAGCGGCTTTTACGTGGAGATCTCGTATGCTCCGGGAAGAACCCCCGACGTCGAGCGCTTGACCGACGAGAGCGCCGCGGCGCTCCGCCGCGTCGGACTGGTGCCCGCCGGAGCCCGGCTCCGTTGCGCACGCGCGGTCGACATTCCCTGCGCGTACGTCATCCACGACCGGCTGCGGCGAAATTCGCTGGAAGCGATGCGCGACGCTCTGCGGCGCGCCGGGATCCTCTCGGTCGGGCGCTACGGAGCGTGGGAATACTCGGCGATGGAAGATGCCTTGAGCCACGGCCGGCAGGCCGCGCACCTCATCGGCGAATGAACCGGGCCACGGTCATTCACGTCATCACCGAGCTCGAGCTGGGGGGCGCCCAGGAGATCACGCTCTTCACCTGCCGTCATCTCGACCGCCGGCGCTTCGAGGTGCACCTCATCACCGGCCGCGGCGGTCTGCTCGACGCCGACGCCCGGGCGATTCCGGACCTCTTTCTCCAGTTCGACGACCACCTGGGTCGCGCAGTGAACTTCGCCAGCGACCTTCGCTGCCTCCGCTCCCTGACCGGGCGCTTGCGCGCCATCCGGCGCCGCTCGGCACGGCCGACGATCGTGCACACTCACAGCTCGAAGGCGGGAATCCTCGGTCGCTGGGCCGCCTTCGCGGCGGGGGCCGACATCCGCGTTCACGCGATCCATGGGTTCGGGTTCCACGCGGGCCAACCCTGGTGGCTGCGGCGCGCCTACCAGGCGGCGGAGCAGGTCACGGCGCCGATCACCGACGCGTTCTGTCCGGTGTCCACCGCCAATCTCGAAGTCGCTCGCCGGCTCGGCCTGCTGCGCGGAGGAAAGCCGACCCTCGTCCTGCCTTCGGCGATCGACGCCGCGGAGTACGAGCCGAAGCCGGGCGAGGGCGCCGCGCTGCGCCGCGAGCTCGCCATTCCAGAGTCGGCGCCGCTCGTCGGCATGATCGCCTGCCTGAAACCGCAGAAGGCGCCGACGCGATTCGTCGAGGCAGCGAGCCGCGTCGCCGCGCTCCACCCGCAGGCGCACTTCTTCCTGGCGGGAGACGGAGAATTGCGGCCGCAGGTCGAGGCCGCCGTCGACGCCGCGCGGCTCGCCGACCGATTTCACCTTCTCGGCTGGCGCCGCGACGTGCGCCGGCTGCTCGCCGCAGCCGACGTGCTCGCGCTGACTTCGCTGTGGGAAGGGCTGCCTCGCGTGACGCTTCAGGCGATGGCAGCCGCCAAACCGATGGTCGCCACCCGCGTCGACGGGACCCCCGAGGCCGTCATCGATGGCAGGACCGGCTTCCTGGTCGAGTCGAGCGACGTCGCCGCGTTCGCCGATCGCCTGAGCCGCTTGATCGCGGACCCAGCGCTGGCGCGCGATCTGGGAAGAAACGCTCACGCGCGCCTCGACGATTTCCGTGCGGAGTCGATGCTGAGGAAGCTGGAAGCCTTCTATGACGAGCTGCTCGAGCGCCGCTGAGGAGGACGCTGCGGCCGGCGCGTCGAGCCCGAGCCGGGCCGCCGGGCTTGCGCTCTGCGTCCTGGGCGGCGTCGCGATGCTCTACTTCGCGCCCGGGCTGTTCTCGGCCCAGGTGCCGGTGTTCCGCGACCTGCTCGTTCTGGTGATTCCGCTGCGCAGCCACGCGCTCGCCGCCGTCCGCGGCGGGGAGCTTCCGCTGTGGAATCCCGACCTGTTCCTCGGCGCTCCGTTCCTGGCGAACTACCAATCGGCCGTGCTCTACCCGCCCTCGGTGCTGCTGTACCTGCTGCCCTTCCCGCAGGCACTGTCGATCTTCCTCGCGTTCCATCTGCTGCTCGCGGGCTCGGGGATGACGCTCTATCTGCGCGCCGCCCACGGCCTGCAAGCTCCGGCCGCCCTGCTGGGCGGAATCGTCTTTTCCGGCACCGGCTTCTTCGTGTCGCTCGTGCCGCTCACCAATCAGCTCGAGGTCGCCGCCTGGGCTCCCTGGGTGCTGCTCGCGGGCAGGCGATACGCGGCGACCGGAGAACCGCGCTGGTTCGCCGCGCTGACGCTGTTCTTCGCCATGCAGGCCCTCGGCGGCGCACCGGAGAGCGCCGCGCT
The DNA here is from genome assembly GCA_016189835.1 of Deltaproteobacteria bacterium. Lineage (GTDB taxonomy): Bacteria > Desulfobacterota > Binatia > JACPRU01 > JACPRU01 > JACPRU01. The sequence goes on from JACPRU010000029.1 coordinate 2,580, forward strand.
CACCGGGCTGCTCCTCGCGCTGGATTCCCGTCGTCCCTGGCGGCGAATCGGGCACTTCGGCATCGCCCTGGTGCTGGCGCTCGGCGTTTGCGCGGCCCAGCTGCTGCCGACGCTGGAGTATTTTCTACAGACCGACCGTGCCGCCGGCTTGCCCTATTCCTCGGTAACGTCCGAGTCCCTGCGCTGGCGGTCCCTGTTTCAGCTCATCCTGCCGCACAGGTTCGCGGACGGTGCGCCGGGCTTCGTTCCGGAAGGCGGAATCCCGCTGTTCTGGAGCCTTTACGTCGGCATCGTTCCCCTGTCCCTGGCGATCGTCGCCCTCGCCGAGGCGCGCGCCGCGTCCTGGTGGATCGCGCTGGCGGGCGGCGTCGTCCTCGCCCTCGGCAGCAGCACGCCGCTGTTCGGCATGCTGTACGACTTGGCTCCGAGACTCGTCGGCCTGTTCCGTTATCCCGGGAAGTTTTTTCTGCTCGCGCATTCGGCCCTCGCGGTGCTGGCCGCGCACGGCCTCGCGCGCGCGGTCGTTCGGCGAACCGCGCGCAAGGCGGCGGCAGCGGCGTGCGCGGGCGTGCTCGGCGCGACCGTCGTGCTCGCCCTCTGGGGATCGGCGGCGCCGCGGCCCTTCCTCGGCGCCCTGGGTTACGACGCCGCCGGGCTCGCGGCGTCCACGGTCGAGGCGTTGGCGGCTCCGCCGCGATCGACCGCCGCGCGCAGCGCCGCGGTTGCGCTCGTCGTGCTGCTCCTTCTCTGGCTGTTCGCGCGGCGCACGATCGGCTCGCGGACACTCGCCGCTTCGCTGATCGCGGTGACGCTCGCCGACGTTCTTCCCGTGCATCTGCCGACCCTGGTGTTCGTCGACTGGAGCCGGCTTCGCGAATCGGTCGACCTGCGCCGGCTCGGGCTCCGGTCGGGCGAGCGCCTGTTTCACTACTGCGCCGAAGCCGGCTGCGTGCCGGCGGGCGCTCCCGGCTTCGGCGCGTGGAACGGACGCATGCGACCGCTCGAGCGGGTCGAGGTCCGCGCGCGGGAGCTGTGGTCGGCTCTGGTGCCGGACGTGCCGATCGTCTACGGGCTCGGTGCGGTCGCCGGAGTCGACGGCTGGTCGACCCGCGACCGTGACGCGTTCTACCGGACGCTCGCCCTGCTGCCGCGCCGTCAGGGCTTGCGCCTCCTCGAGGGGCTGGGCGTGAACCGGCTCATCGGCCAGAGCCCGCTTCCCGACCTGGATCCCGAGACGGCTCCGGACGAGGAGGGCGATCGCGGCGACCGGACCTGGCGGTACGCGCTCCCGGAGCCCGCTCCCCGCCTCTACCTCGCCGAGCGCATTCTCTTCGCACCCGACACGGCATCGGCACTGGAGCGAGTCGCTCGGCCGGACTTCCGCCCGGGCCGAGACGCGGTCGTCGCCGGACCGGCCGGAGCGCCGAGCCGGGAAGCCGGCGCCGGCGCCATCGAGGAAGAGACGATCGGCCGCGCGACCATCGACGCGCGGATCGTGCTATCCAGCCCCGGCTTCCTGGTCGTCTCGGACAGCTTCTATCCGGGGTGGCGGGCGACCGTCGACGGATCCGCCGCGGACGTCGTTCGCACGAACGGCATCGTGCGCGGCGTGCACGTTCCCGCGGGGCGTCACACGGTCGCCCTGCGGTACCGCCCGCGATCGTTCCGGGTCGGTTGCGGCATCTCGCTGGCCACCCTGACGGTGTTGGCCGCGGGCCTCGTCGCCGCGCGCCGTCACGGCCGCGTGCGCACCGGAGACTGAGGCATGCGCCGCCCGCCCGCGCCCGCCGTTCCCCCGTCGCGCGCCCATCTCTGCCTGCGCGCCTTGCTGCTCTCCGCCACGTTCGTCCTGCCGGTCGTCTTCATGAAGGGGAAGTCCGTGACGGAGGACGAGATCGCGCACCTGCCGGCGGGATACTCCTACCTCAGGACCGGCCGCATCGTCCTCAACCCGATGCATCCGCCGCTCGTCAAGGAGATCTGCGCGCTGCCGTTGCTGTTCCTCGGCCTCGACATGCCCGTCGATCGCGATACGCTGCCGGCCAATGCCGCCGACGTGACCTATCAGCGGAAATTCGGCGGCGACTTCCTGGTTCAACCCGGCCGCGACCGGGCGATCTTCTGGGGGCGCGTCCCCGCCGTGCTGCTCTCCGTCGCACTGGCGATGGTGGTCGCGAAGTGGGCAGCCGAGTTGTGGGGGCCGGCGGGCGGCACCCTCGCCCTCTTCCTCTACGCCTTCGATCCGACGATCAACGCCCACGCCCAGCTCGTCACCACGGATCTCGGCTTCGCGCTCTTCGCCACGCTGTTCCTCCACCAGCTGAGACGATATCTGCGCGAGCCACGGCGCGTACGGTTGATCGCCAGCGGGGCGGCCCTGGGGCTGGCGCTCGGCGCCAAGTTCTCGGCCCTGGTTCTCGTCCCGCTCGCGGCGGTTCTGCTCTTCGCCGTCGCCTGGATCGGAGACGGCGCCGATGGGATCGACGAGGGCGGGAGCCGGCCGCATTCCATCGGCTCGGCGCAGCGGGGCCGCCCGCGGCGGATCGCGTCGGCATGCGGTACGATCCTCGCGCTCGCGGCCGTCGCCTACCTCGTGCTGTGGCTGGTGTATCTCTGTCCCGCGGATCCGCTCTTCTATCTGCGGGGGCTCCGGACGCTCGGGGAGGACAACGATCCCCGCTATCTGAACTTCCTGATGGGCGAGTTTCGCCCGGGGCGCTGGCCCGCGTATCTGACGATCGCCTGGCTCGTGAAGACGCCGCTCCCTTCGTTGATCCTGATCGCGGCGGCGGTGACGCTCGCCGTGCGCGGCACGAGATCGGGCTGGATCGACGAGCTGTTCGTCGCCGCTCCTCCCCTGGTCCTGCTCGCCGCCTACTCGCTGTTCGCGGCACCGAGCGGGATTCGTTACCTCATTCCTTGCTTTCCGTTCCTGTTCGTGTTCGCGGCGCGGGCGGCCGTGACGGCCTCGCGAGCGGCGTCGCTCGCGTTGAGCGCGCTGCTGACCTGGTACGTCGTCGAGTTCGCCGCGATCTCGCCGGATCAGCTTTCCTATTTCAATCAGATCGCCGGCGGGCCGAGCGGCGGCGTGCGGTGGCTCGACGAGTCCAACGTCGATTGGGGGCAGGGACTGATCCAGCTTCGATCCTATCTCGACGATCACCCGCTCGAGCGCTATCGCCTGTGCTGCTTCGGCTGCCTCGACCCCGGGTCCTACGGCCTCGACGGCGAGCCGATCCTCGTCAGCGGACTGCTTTCTCCTCCCCCGGGCACGCTCATTCTCAGCGCGCATTGCGTGGCGCGGGCGCGCGCGTGGCTTGCGCAGCGCCACGGGGAGGGACCGGGAAACTGGCTGGCCCACCAGGCGCCGACGGCCATCGTCGGCCACGCTTACTACGTCTATGAGATCGGACGCTGAGGCGCGCCCTCCGAGGGGGCCGGCAGCGGATCGGCCGTCGGCGCGCCTGTCCCGCGACCACTGGCGTCTCAGAGCGGTTCTGTTTCTCGCCGCGGGCGTCCTGCCCATCGTGTTCATGGCGGGAAAGTCGCTGACCGGAGACGAAGCCGCGCATCTGCCAGCCGGCTATTCCTACCTCGTCACCGGCCGGGTCGTGCTGAATCCGATGCATCCCCCGCTCATCAAGGAGATCTGCGCGCTGCCGCTGCTGTTTCTCGGGGTGGAGATGCCCGTCGATGCGGCCACTCTGTCCCGGCGCGGCGAGGACTTCACGTACCAGTGGCGGTTCGGACGCGAGTTCTTCGCGCGGCCCGATCGGGACCGGCTGCTGTTCTGGGGACGGGTGCCGGCGGTGCTGCTGTCGCTCGGACTGGCGGCATTGATCGTCCGCTGGGCGTCGAATCTCTGGGGCCCCCTGGCGGGATCGCTGGCGTTGTTTCTCTACGCCTTCGATCCGACGATCACGGCGCACGCTCAGCTGGTCACGACGGACGTCGGATTCGCGTTCTTCGCCACCTTGTTTCTGTACGCCTTGCGGCAGTACCTGGGAACGCCGTCGGCGCTGCGGCTGGCCGGCTGCGGGGTTGCCCTCGGCCTGGCGCTCGGCGCGAAATTCTCGGCGCTGAGCCTGATCCCGCTCGCGGCCTTGCTGATCGGCGCGGCCGCCTGGCTCGGCGCGGCGGAGGCGAGCGAGAACGAGAGCCTCGCAACCGCCCGCGCCCGCAGACTGTGGAGCGCGTGCGGCGCCTTCGCACGGCTGCTGGTCGTCGCCTACGCGGTTCTCTGGCTCGTCTACCTGGCGCCCGCCGATCCGCTCTTCTATCTGAAGGGATTGCGCACGGTGCAGCGCGATATCGCCGGGGACTTTCCCTTCTTGCTGCACGGGACGATCCGTCCCGGCGGACATCCCGCCTATTTCCTGATCGCCTGGCTGGTGAAGACGCCGCTGCCGACGCTCGTGCTGCTCGGCTTGGCGATCGCCTCGGTTCGGCGCGCCAGGCGGATCGGCCGGCTCGACGAGCTGTTCCTCGTGGCTCCGCCGCTCGTCCTGTTCGCCGGCTACTCGATGCGAGCGGCTCAGATCGGCGTCCGGTATCTGATCCCGTGCTTCCCCTTCCTGTTCCTCTTCGCCGCTCGTACCGCCTCGCTGTCGTCACGCCGAGTGTCGACGCTGCTGGCGGCGCTGCTCGCCTGGTCCGTCGTCGAGTTCGCTGCGATCTCGCCGGATCATCTGTCGTATTTCAACCAGCTCGCCGGCGGCTCACGCGGCGGGCCGCGTTGGCTCGACGATTCCAACGTCGATTGGGGCCAGGGGTTCGTCCAGCTGCGAGACTACCTGCGCCGGCATCCCGTCGGGCCGTACCGGCTCTGCCACTTCCCGAGCAACCTCGATCCGAAGAACTACGGCATCGACGGTGAGCCCATCTGGATCGACGCGATTCTCTCGCCGCCGCCGGGCACGCTGATCTTGAGCGCTCACTGCGTGGCTCGCGCGCAGGCCCTGCTGGCCCAGCAGTACGGCGACGGACCGCAGAACTGGCTCGCTCACGGCGTTCCCGAGGCGATCGTCGGTCACGCCTACTACGTCTACGCGATCGGCCCGCGCGGCACGGACCCGCCGGCCGCCGAGGAGGGCGCCGCCACGCGCGGCCAGCGTTCCGTGAACAACGCTCTCCACAGCTCCGGCGCGAACAGCACCGCGAACAGCCCCGCCAGCAGGGCGCTCTTGTAGAGGTGCATCAACACCTCGTGATCGTCGAACAGCTGGAAGGCGTAGACCAGGAACTCCACGCCGAAGAGCAGCGCCAGCTGCCGCTCGCGGTCGCGAAAGACGATCACCAGCAGCACCAGGAAGGCGTAGTAGTAAGTCGAGACGTTCACGGCGGCGAGCACGAGCGGCGCGCCGAGCGCCAGGGCGTAGACCTCGTCGCCGCGCTGGCTGAGAACGGCGACGGCGGCGACGGCGAGCGGGAAGAGCACGGCGAGCTGCACGGCGAAGACGGCCGAGCGCAACGCCAGAAATTCCTCCAGACCGCCCGGCGCCGTGACGTCGACGCCCGAGAGGTAGGCCGGCCAGTTGGTGAGGCCGAGGATGTTGGCCGAGACGCTGCCCATGTGCGCGCCGAGGTTGCGGCGAAACTCCTGCCACTGGGCGACGCCGTCGCCGATCCAGCACGTCGCCAGCAGGAGGGCGGCCGCGGTCAGCGCGAAGGACGCGAGGAACCGCCAGGACGATGCCGGCAGCCGGCGATCGCGCAGCAGATGGCCCGCGCCGTGAAACAACGGCCCGGCGACGAAGAACGCCGGAAATACGCGCAGCATCGCCGCCAGCGCGAGCAGCGCCCCGGCGCCGCCGTGGCGTCGACGCCGCAGGCAGCAGGCCGCGCCGACGAGCCCCGCGAAGGAGACGTGCCGCAGATAGGATCCGCCGAGCCAGCTGAACGTCGCTCCGAACACGAGGCAGTGGTACGTGAGGCTCAGGAGCAGCGCCTCGAGGCCGAAGGCCCAGCCGATGGCGGCGAACACCGCGACCTCGATGACCGGGTCGAGCAGGGTCAGGAGAAAGATGCCGCTCGCGCTGCCCGCCGGAACCAGGTTCGCGATCGATCCTCCCATCAACGTCCAGACCGGCGTCGGATTGTACCCGTGGTCCTTCAGCACGTCCGGGTAGCGCGACCCCATCGCGTCGCGGAAGTAACGCACGTCCCGGACGAAGGCTGCCCAGCGATCGGCGCCGAAGCGTCGCTTGACCGGTTCGCTGCCGCGCAGCACGAGCGCGACCGGCATCAAGGTGTTGGTCGTCAGCTCGCGAACCTCGCGTGCCCACAGAACGCCGGCGTACTCCTCGGCCTCGGCACGCACCATGGCGGTATAGAGATTGCCGTAGCCGAGCTCGGGAAAATACTTCGAGCCGAGATAGTAGTGAGCCACGTCGTGCAGATGCATGTAGCGGTGCTCGCCGTGAAACGAGAAGAAGTTGACGTACGCGAGCACGGACGCGGCCGCCAGGCCGCCCAGGAACCTCCGGTAGTTGCGCTGCTCGGACCACCAGCCGGCTCGGCTCCGGCGCAGCACGAGACCGACGACCGCCACGCCCGAGAGCAGCAAGTTGACCCTCTTCAGCGCGTCGTAGTCGAGACCGCCGGCCGGCAGCCCCCACACCGCCAACCACGCGAGCACGAGCCCCATCAGCCAGCGCAGGGGGGGCGACATGAAGCGCCCGAGACGCAGCGCGATCCAGGCGAGCGGAGCAACCACCAGGACCAGGTAGGGGAGGAACGTGTATTGCGTCATCGAGGCGATCGCGCCAGCGCCGGCCCGTTCAGCTTATCACGGCGCATGCTATGAGGTCGAAGCAGCAGGATGAAACCGCAACGGAGCGACGCGGATCGGACGTGGCCGGCGGGGCCGATATCTCTGCAAATCGGCCTCGCCTCGTTCGGCATACTGGCTCTCGAATTGGCTCTGATTCGCTGGCTCTCCGGCCAGGTCAGGCTGTTCGCTTACTTCACGAACCTGGTCCTCATCGGCGCCTTTCTCGGCATCGGTCTGGGCGTGGCGGTGGGCCGTCGGCGCCCCGGACTGGTGCATTGGATCCTGCCGGCTCTGGCGGCGCTGTCGCTGGTTCTCGGCGCGGCGGAGGAGCTGCGCCTCGTGCACTTGACGTTTCCCGACTCGGCCGTTCACCTGTGGGGCGCCGAAGGCATGGGGGAGAGCCATCTCCGCCTGGTCCTCGATCTGGGGATCTTCCTCGTCCTCTTCGGTGCCATCGTCATCGTCTTCTTGCTCGCGGGAGCGCCGCTCGGCTGGCTCTTCGCCCGGACTCCACCGCTCGCGGCCTACCGCTGGAACCTGGCGGGCTCGCTGCTCGGAGTCCTCGCGGTGACCGCGACGACCGCGACCGGCGCCGGACCCGCGGCGTGGCTCGCGCTGGCGGCTCTCCCCTTCGTCTGGCTGTCCCGCCGACCGCGCTCACTGGTCGCGGCGGCGGTGGTGATCTCGATGGGCGCGTTCTCGACGGGCCGCGCGGTCTTCTCGCCCTACAATCGAATCGACCTCAAGAGTCACGATCTGGGCATTTGGCTCGAGGTCAATCGCGATTTCCACCAGTACATGCACGACCTCTCCGATGGGGCCTTGAGCCGATCCGAGACCCCCGCCGAGCCGCTACGCGACTTGCGGCTGTTCCGCGCGGCGTATGACCTTCCCTTCCTCGTCAATCCGCATCGCCGCAGTGCTCTCGTGCTCGGCGCGGGCACGGGAAACGACGTCGAAGCGGCGCTGCGCAACGGCTACCAGCACGTCACGTCCGTGGACATCGACGGCCGCATCATCGACCTCGGACGTCGATTCCACCCGGAGAGGCCCTATGACGACCCCCGGGTGGACGAGGTCGTCGACGACGCGCGGGCGTTCTTCCACACGCCCACTGCCTACGACGCCGTGGTCTACGGATTGATCGACTCGCACGCGATGTTCACGTCCCTGGCCTCCCTGCGACTCGACAATTACGTCTACACCGAGGAGGGCATCCGAGCCGCCTGGCGGCACGTTTCGCAGCAGGGCCACCTCAGCATCAGCTTCAGTCTGTTCGCCGGCAGATGGATCGGAGACCGGATCTACTGGACGATCGCGCGAGCGACCGGAATCGAGCCGAAGGCTTATTGCCCCGGGATGCACCACGGGTGCACGTTCATCGTCGCCCGCGACGGAGCGCAATTGAACCTGCAAGACGTCGCGTTCTCTCCCTTCACGCCCGGGACGCCGATGGGAGACATGAGCACGGCGACCGACGACTGGCCCTTTCTCTACATCCGCCCCGGGGTCTTCCCCTGGGGCTACCTCCTCGTGCTGGCGGCGGTCGTGGCCCTGGCGGCGGTGGCCACCCCGCTCGCCTTCGGACCCGTCCGCATCGGCGGCCACTTCGACGTCGTGCTGTTCCTCATGGGCGCCGCCTTCTTGCTCATCGAGACTCGCGGGGTCACCGCTTTCTCGCTGCTGTTCGGCTCCACCTGGGTGGTCAATGCGGCGGTGTTCTGCGGAATCCTCGCCATGGCCCTGGCCGCCAACGAGATCGTCGCGCGCCTCCATCCGACTCGCCTCGGGCCCTGGTTCGTGGGATTGTTCGCCGCGGTGGTCCTGCTGTGGGCCGTACCGCCCAGCGCGCTGAGCGGACTGCCCGTTCTCCCTCGGGGGCTCGCGGGCGGTTTGCTCAACGCCTTGCCGGTCGGCTTCTCCGGGGTGATCGTCTCGATGTCGTTGGCTCGCTCCCCGAACCCTTCGGCGTCCCTCGGATCCAACCTGCTGGGCTCGGTCGTCGGCGGGTGCCTGGAGTATCTCTCGATGGTGATCGGCCTTCGTGCCCTGGTCCTGCTGGCGCTGGCCCTCTATTGCGGCGCTTTGCTCGCGCTGCGACGGAGCGCCGCGTCAGTTGCCTCGGTCGACTGATTCTCGTCTGCGAAAGACGAGAAGATAGCCGCGGCCGTCCGGTCCCCAATGAGGGAAGACCAGGAACGCTCCGGAACGAGCGATGAGCTGCCGCTGCATGGGCTCGGCGGGCACGACCTCCCCGCGGGGCCGGCGGTATCGCCGCGCGAAGGTCGAGTCCCGGTAGAGGCGATCCTCGATGCGGGTATAGGGAGCGATGACGAGGCGGCGCGGATCCGACGAATCGGGCCGTTCGATGAGGCGAATGACCACGTATTCCGGGTCTTGCCGGATGAGATAGTCGGGATCGAACTCCTTCTCGAGGAAGGCCCCGGGGCTTCTCGCGATGAAGCGATCAGTGAGCCCCGTGATGTCGAGGATGCGCCGGTCGAAGCACCGGTAGCCCACCTGGCCGATGTCCATCATCGCCACCGTCTGCGAGGACGATCCCGCGCAGAGCGTCTCCGCCACGCGGCCATAGCCCGAGGACCAGTTGTCGGCATCCACCGTGACGACGTCGAAGAAGCTGCTTCTCGCGGGGCGTTGAACGACCCAGAGGAGCGGCAGGACCCCGACCATCGCGACGCTCGTCCAGGCCGCGTGTCGCAGCATCCACGGCAGACAAACCTTGGCCCAGCCCAGGCAAACGATGCCGGCGAGAACGGGAACGTACGGCACCATGAGCCGCCAGCCCATCATCCAATCCGCGCCGACGACCAGCGGCAGGAGAGCTCCGGCCATCGCCGCCGCGAACGGCGGTGCCGCCAGCGCGCGGCCGCCCGGTCTCGAGCACCAGCCCCACGCGCCCGCCGCCATTCCGGACAGGCCGAAGAACGCGCACCACAAGCCGTCTCTCACGTAGGCCGTCGCATCGTAGCCGGCGAAGCCGCCGGTCTTGGCGAAGAACGTGTTGGGTAGCAGCTCGCCGTCGTAGTATCCGGCGCGAAAGCCGAGCTGTGCCCAGACCGCCAGCGCGACGATCGCGACGTCCACGGTGCGCAGCGGAGGTCTCCGCTCGGCCGCCGCGGCACGCACGAATCGACGCACCACGAAGGCACTGCACGCATAGACGGCGAAGATGAAAGCGCCCTCGGGCCGGGTCAGCGCGGCGGCGGCGAAGGCGAAGCCGGCGCCGCGCCATCGCCCCCTCGCGCTCGACAGGTCGAGCCAGACGCCGGCGGTGAGCGCGGCGCCGTAGAGAAGGGTCTCGAGCCCGCTCATCGCGTTGAGGGCGTGCGCCGGATTCACCGCCAGGAGACCCGCGGCGAGCAGCGCCGGAAGCTCGGCGCGCGAAGCGATGGACGCGTCTTCGCACGCGAGGCGGCGCACGATGCCGAAGGCGAGCGCGATGCACGCCGCGCCGCACAGGAAGCCGATGAGCTTCGCCGCCGGCCAGGCGGCGGCCGCGCCCCCGAAGCGGATGACGGGCGTGAGCACGACCATCCAGAGGAAGTTCGTGTAGCCCTCGACGTGCTCGCCCGGGTTGTAGTACGGGCCGCGCCCGCTCGCCCAGGAGCGACTGTAGCGGAACGTGATGAACGCATCGTCGTTGACGTAGCGATGGAACAGTACCGCCTGGGACAGGTAGGCGGCGGCGATGGCCAGGATCAGGATCGAGCCGGCCGCGAGATCAAGGCGCGAGCCGCGGCGCGATTCGCTCACGCTCGAATCGGGGCTCGCCAGCATGCCTTCTTGTACACACGCGGCGCCGGACGATCCAAATCGAAGAGTGCGGCAGGCTCCGCCCGTCGGCGGCAACCGCCGAACGGCTGGCCGTCGGCGGCCGTCACTTCGAAATCCGCGTGGTCGCGTGCTACGATCGTGCGAGCTTCTCCGTCAGCGACGATGAAGAGAGTCGCCCATCCCGTGCGCCGGCCCGAGCGCTTCCTCGTCTTCGGGCAGCCGTGCATCGAGCCGGCGGACGTCGCCGCCGTCGCCGACAGCTTGAACGCTCGCTGGCTCGGCACGGGACCGAAGGTGGCCCGGTTCGAACGCGCCATCGCCGGATACAAGGGCGCCGCGCATGCCGTCGCGGTGAACTCCTGCACCGCGGGTCTGCACCTCGCCTGCGTGGCGCTCGGCCTGCGGCCGGGAGACGAGGTCGTCACGACCGCGCTCACCTTCTGCGCGACGGTGAACGCGATCATCCACAGCGGCGCCACGCCGGTTCTCGCCGACGTCGATCCGCTGACGATGAACGTCGACCCCCGCCGAATCGAAGCGGCGATCACGCCACGCACGCGAGCGATCCTCGTGGTGCATTTCGCGGGGCGGCCTTGCGAAATGGACGAGATCCTCGAGATCGCCCGCCAGCACGGCCTCGAGGTCGTCGAGGACTGCGCGCACGCGATCGAGACCGAGTACCGCGGCCGCGCGGCGGGGACGATGGGCGTGATCGGGGTGCTCAGCTTCTACGCGACGAAGAACCTCACGACCGGCGAGGGCGGCATGGTGCTCACGGGCTCCGAGGCGATCGCCGCGCGCGTCAAGCAGTTGAGCCTGCACGGCCTCACGGCCGACGCCTGGAGCCGCTTCAGCGACGCCGGCTACAAGCACTACTTCGCGACGGAGCTCGGCTTCAAGTACAACATGACGGATCTCCAGGCGGCCATCGGCCTTGCCCAGCTCGAGCGCCTCGAGCGCTACGCGGAGCGGCGGCGGCACCTTTGGGCTCGCTACTGCGAGGCGCTGGCCGACACGCCGCTCGAGCTTCCCGCGCCCGAGCTGCCGGGAACGCGCCACGCCCGCCACCTGTTCACCGTGCAGGTCGACGCCGCGCGGTGCGGCCTGTCGCGCGACGAGTTCCTCGAGCTGCTCACCGCGCACCACATCGGCGCGGGCGTCCACTACCTGTCGATCGCCGAGCACCCGTACTACCGGCGCACGTTCGGCTGGCGGCCGGAGGCCTGGCCGAACGCGAGGCGGATCGGCCAGCAGACGCTCTCGCTGCCGCTTTCCGGTTGCCTCGGCGACGAGGACGCGGACGACGTGATTCAGGCCGTCCGCGACATCCTGTCCTGACCGTCGCGCCGCTCCCGCGGCGGGAAAACTGCCCGGCATGAAGATCCTCAGCTTCGGCTACGATTCGAACCTGCTCCTGCCCGAGGATCCTCGCAACGAGGGACAGTACCGCCAGCGGCGCTACTGCGAGCTGCTCGGCCAGGAAAAGCGCTTCGTCGTGCTCGATCGCGACGCTCCACGCGAGGAGAGCGTCCTCGCCGCGGGCCGCGTCCGCTCCTACGGTGCGGCGGGCCGTTCGCTCTGGACGCGCTGCCGCAGTGCCCATCGGCTCGGCCTCGAGATCGGGCGTGAGTTCCGGCCCGACATCGTGGAATACCAGGATCCCCGCATCGTCGGCTGGGTCGCCTGGCGGGTCGCCCGGCGGCTCGGCGTGCCGCTCGTCGGCGGGCTGTTCAACGATTTCATCGACGATGCGCGCTGGCTCGCCGGCTCGCCCGGCCGGCGTTTGTTGAACGCCCAGGCGAAGCTCGTGCTGGCCAAGAGCCGCGGCGTCCGCTGCGACTCGGCGCGGACCACGGAGGCGCTGCGCGCCAAGGGGTTCGCCAACCTCCGCCACGTGCCCTTCTTCGTTCCCTGGCTCGAGCGATTCGCCGTCGACGACGAGGCCCAGCGGCAGCGCCTGCGGCGCTGGGCGGAGGACCCGCTGGTGCTCTGCGTGGCTCGCCTGGCGAGGGAGAAGAACCTGCCGCTCCTGCTCCGCGCCTTGGCGCGCGCGACCGGCGCGGCGGGACGCGGCCGGCTGGTCCTGGTCGGCGCGGGAAGCGAGCGCCAGCCGCTCGAACGCCTGGCGGCGGATCTCGGCATCGCGGCACGCACGCGCTTCGCGGGCGCCGTCGATTATTTCGCGCTTCCCGAGCACTACCGCGCGGCCTCGATCTTCGCGTTGTCCTCCGACTCGGAGACCTCCGCTCGCGTCTTGATCCTCGCCCAGGCGGCGCGGCTACCGACGGTGACCACCGCGACCTCGGGAAGCGCCGAGATCGTCGCCGACCGCTCGACCGGTTTCGTCACTCCGCTGGGCGACGAGGCGGCTTTCGCGGATCGGCTGGCTCTCCTCGTCGCGGACGAGGCCGCCTATCGCGCTCAGCTCGCCGCGCGCTTCGAGGCCCTCGACCGCTTCGGCGAGTCCGCCATCACGACCGGCCTCAGAGCCTTCTACGAGAGCCTCCACGTCGAGCCGACGGATCGCGCGGCGTGAGCGGCGGCGCCAATCAGGCGGCCCGCGGCGCGGCGCCGGGCGGCGCCAGACTGCTCGCCGGGCTGCGCGCCGGAAAATCGCTGGCGCGCGTCTGGATGGAGGAGCGTCTCGGCGGATTGAGCGTGAGCGGCCGCGTGCTCGACCTCGGCGGGGGCGGCGCGCGAAACCACGAGCGCCTCGACCTCGAGGCGGGCTCGCACGTCTTCACGACGGACATCCGCGCGGCGGGCAGGCCGAGCTTCGTCGCCGACGCCGAGTCGGCTCTGCCGATCCGCGATCGCGCCCTGGACGCCGTCCTTTTGTTGAACGTGCTCGAGCACAGCTATCATCACCGTCAGCTTCTCGAGGAGGTGGCGCGGGTGCTGAGGCCGGGGGGCGTCCTGTACCTCTACGTGCCGTTCCTCTATCCTCGCCATACCGCCGCGTACGAAACGTTCCTCGTGGACGACCACTTCCGCTACGGCCCGCAGACCCTGAGGCGACTGCTCGCCGAGAGCGGATTCGCCGGACCGGTCGACGTCGAGGCCTGCGGCTTCGGCGCGTTCACCGCCGCCGCCAGCATCGCCGCGCTCGGCTTGCCCGGCCGGTGGCTGCGTCTCGCGATCCACGCCGTCGGCCTCGGCGCGGACCGCTGGATCGCCCTGTGGCGCGGTCGCCGCGCGGGCGACTCCGCCGCGCTCGAATGGCCGATGGCGTTCTGGGTCGAGGCGGTTCGTTGATGGCGCGCACCCTCGCCCGGATCCTGCTCGCTCCTCCGGCGCTCGCCCTCCTCGGCCTGTACCGCTGCGGCTGGATCGAGTTCGTGACCGGCAGCCGGCTGCTCGCGCTCGTGCCCGGGGCGGCCGGGCGGTGGTGGCGCCGGGTCTGGTACCGGCGCACGCTCGCCGGATGCGGCGACGACCTCGAGGTCGACTGGATGGCCGCGTTCCGCACCCCGCGCGCGAAGGTCGGCCACCGGGTCTTCGTCGGCACGTTCTGCTGGATCGGCTGGGCGGAGATCGGCGACGACGTCATGATGGGCGGCCACGTCACCGTGCTCTCCGGCGGACGCCACCACGATTTCGAAAGGCTCGACGTGCCGATGCGGCAGCAGCCGGGCGAGCTCGAGCGGATCGCGATCGGCGCCGACGTGTGGATCGGCAACGGAGCCATCGTTCTCGCCGACGTCGCGCCGGGAACGGTGGTCGGGGCCGGCGCGGTGGTCAACCGAACGTTCGATCCCCATGCGATCCTCGCCGGCATCCCGGCCCGCGTGATCGGCAGCCGGGCGAAGCCGCCGTCGACGGCCGACGCGACGAACGCTTGAATCGCCCCGTGGACGAGCGTCAACCGAAGGAGCCCGCCGCGACGGCCACGGGCGCGCAGGCCGCGGACGACGTGACCGGAGACGGGTTCGCGGCGAGCCGCTACCTGGCGGCCACCAACGTCGCGGCCGGGACGATCGGCTTCGCGGTCGCGGCGTACGTGGCGCGGGTGCTCGGCCCGGAGAGCCTCGGCGTCCTCGGCATCATCGCGGGCATCAACGGCTCGATCGCCGCGTTCGTCGACGTCCGCTTCAACGATCTGGCCGGCAAGGCGTTCCATCAGGGCGAGGAGACGAGCGAGGAACGGCGAGCGGCCTATCGGGCGGGGGTTCTCTGGCTGGCGGTGATCGGCACCGCGCTGCTCGGCGCGGGCGCCACGCTGCTCTCCGCGCTGCTGGGGAATCTGCTCGTAGCAATCTTCACGCCGGCCCCGGTCTCCTGGTGGTGGATCCCGCTCGGCGCGCTGACCATCGCGACCAACGCGCTGACCGGCACGCTCATGTTCCTGCTCCGCTTCGCGCGCGCGTTCCGCACGATCGGCGCGTCGCGGGTCCGCTCGCAAATCCTCGCGGCGCTCGTCACGGCCGGGGTCGTCTCCTGGCGGCCGACGCTCGGCGGCGTCTACGCGGCCGCGTTCGCCGGCGCGCTGTCCGGCCTCGCGCTCATGCTGGGCGCCTCGTGGCGAGTCTGGGGCCGCGACTTCGGCCTGCCGTTGCTGCGTCCCGATTGGCGGCGCGCGCTCGGCGTCTTCCGACGGGACCTGCGGATGATCTTCTGGGGAAACGTGCTCGGCTACGCCAAGCTCCTCGAGCGCGGCACCGACGTGCTCGTCGTCGCCTACTTCACCGCGGACCGCGAGACCGGACTCTACCGCCTGGCGCGTTCGCTGGTCGATCAGGCGATGGCGATCCCGCAGGACGCCCTCTACCAGGTCTACTACCCGAGCTTTCTGGAGCTGTACGCGCGCGGCGCGAGCGGGGAATTCCGCCGGCTCGCCGCCCGGTTGCTGGCGATCGCGGCGACGATCACGGCCGTCCTGCTCGCCGGCGAGGCGCTCGTGCTCGGCACGCTGGTGCCGCTGGTCTTCGGGGCCGCGTACGCGGGCGTCGAGGCGCCGATGATGATTCTCTCGGCGACGTTCGTCTTCATCGTCGGCTTTCATCCCTGGCTGTGGTCGTTCTTCGTGGCCTCCGGCGAGCTCGGCGGCTACACGGCGGCGGTGTTCACCGCGACCGGAGCGCACTACCTGGTGATGCTCGGGCTGTTCGGCGCGGCCGGGCCCTCCGCGACCAGCGCGATGGTCGGGGTGCTGGCCTACTACCTCTGGCTCGTGCCTGCGGCGTGCTGGATGGTCGGGCGCCGGCGCCCGGAATTCTTGCCGGGCGCCTCGCCCGCCGAGGTGGGGGCGTGATTCTGCCGCCGGCGCGGCCCACGTTGTCGCGGTGGTGGCGCCTGGTCCGCCAGCCGCAGAGCACCTTGCTCCGCTTGCTGGAGAACGAGCGCGTCGCGCGGCTGCGGCTCGCGGGGCGCACGCTCGACGCGGGCGGCGGACGCGAGTGCAACGGCCGCCGTTTGCTGAGCTGCGACGGCGGGATCGATTCGCTGAACGTCGATCGGCGCCTCGCCCCCACCGTGGTGGCCGACCTGGCGAGCGGGATCCCGATCGCCGACGGGCGCTACGCCAACGTGATTTCCTTCAACACGCTCGAGCATCTGCGCGCGGACGACTTGGTGGTGCGCGAGCTGTATCGCGTGCTGGCGCCGGGCGGGCGCCTGTTCCTCACCGTGCCGTTCCTCTACCGCATCCACGGATCTCCCGAGGACTATCACCGGCACACGGCGATTTGGTGGGAGAGGCTGCTCGCCGAGACCGGCTTCGCGCGCGACCAGACGTTCATCGAGCCGCTGGTCTTCGGCGCGCTCTCGACGGCGCTGTCGTTCGTGGACTTCGGCGTGCCGCCGCTGCTGCGGCGGGCACTCCGCGGTCTCGTGCTCTTCGCCGAGATCGTCCGGTTCGGTCTCGCGGGCGGAGCGCCGGCGAACGACGGCGCCGGGTCGCCGCTCGGGTACTTCATCGAGGCGCGCAAGCCAGCCGCCGGCGCCGCGTCCCCGTCATGAGACTCCTGGTGGTGAACTTCGAGATGGACCGGCGGTCGCCGACCATGGCGTGGTCGCAACAGATCGTCGATCGGCTGGCGGCCTCGTGCGAGAGCGTGACGGTGCTGACCCAGCGTCTGGGCCACTACGACCCGCCGCCGAACGTTCACGTGGCGGTCATGCCCTTCGCGCGCCTGATGGCGCTTCCGTTCGGCACCGCGGTCCTCGACCGGCTCGTCAACCGCCAGGCCCACCGGCTCGCCATCCGCCATCGCGCCGACGCCTGCTTCGTGCACATGGCGATCCACTGGGCGCATGCGCTCGCGCCGACCTTCCGGCGGCTCGGGCTGCCGGTGCTCGTCTGGTACGCGCATGGCAGCGTCGGCCCCGAGCTCCATCGCGCGCACGAGGCGGCGGCGCGCATCGTCACCTCGACGAAGGAAGGCTGCCGGCTGGTTTCGGACAAGATCCGGGTGATCGGACAGGGCGTGGACTGCGACCTCTTCGACCTGCGGCCGCTCGCCGCGGAGCGGAACGACGTGCTCGCGGTCGGCCGCCTCTCGCCGCGCAAGCGGGTCGACCGGCTGCTCGACGTCATGGCCGCGCTGCGCGACCTTCGCGGCGGATCGGCCATCCAGCTGCGGGTCGTCGGCGCGGCGCTCACCCGCGAGGACCGGCGCTACGAGACGGCGCTCCGCCGGCGGCTGCGGCGCGAGGGCCTCGAGAATCGCGTCGAGCTGCTCGGGTTCGTGCCCCAGGCGGGAATTCCCGCCCTGTACCGGCGCGCCTTCCTGCATCTCAACTTGAGCCGCACCGGCAGCATGGACAAGACGGTGGTCGAAGCGCTGGCCGGCGGCTGCCCGGTGCTCACCAGCAACGACGCGTTCGCCGACTTGCTGGCCGCGTATCCCGAGTACAGGGTCCAGGACGATCGGCCCCGCGCCATCGCGCAACGGATCGTCGAGATCCATGCGGCCCGCGACCGCGTCGATCGCGCGGCGCTGCGCGCTCTGGTCGTCGGGCGCCACGATGTGCATTCCTACGTCCGCAAGGTGCTCGCCAACCTCGATGAGATCCGCGCTCGCTGAGTCTGCGGGAACGCCCGAGCGGCTCTACTCGATCCGCGACAAGTACCGGATCGTGGCCGAGCTGCTCGAGGAGGCGCAAGGCACCTTGCTCGACGCCGGCGCGCGCGACCGCCGTTTGGCCCGGGAGATCGACGCGAATCGGCTTCGCTATGCCTCCGCCGACCTCGGCGACGGCCACGATCATCGGCTCGACCTCGAGGGTCCTCTCCCGTTCCCCGATCGTCGCTTCGATCACGTGGTCGCGCTCGACGTTCTCGAGCATCTCGAGCACATCCATCTCGGGTTCCGCGAGCTGGCGAGAATCGCCGCGCGCAGCCTGATCGTCGCCCTGCCCAACCTGGCGACGCTGCCGCGCCGCTTCACGTTCCTGCTGCGGGGACACCTGCGCACCGGGAAGTATCATCTGGCGCCGGAGCCGCCGGGCGACCGCCATCGCTGGCTCACCGTCTACCCGCAGATCGACGACTTCGTCCGCGTGAACGCGCGGCAGGCCGGGCTCGAGCTGGTGCGCATCGTCGAGGAGCTGGAGGGCGGACGGATCGGCGCACGCGCCGGCCTGGTCGCCGCGCGGCTCGGCCTGCTGCCCGCCGGCTGGCTGACCCAGCGGTGTATCTACCAGCTGCGCCGGGGCGCATGAGCATGCTCCGTCGCGAGTCGAAGTACCGCATCGTGGCGCAGCAGGTCGCCGACCTCCACGGCACGCTGATGGACGTGGGCGCGCGCGACGAGCGGCTTCGCGACTACTTGCCGGCGGGGATTCGTTATCTGTCGACGGACCTCTCGTTCGGCGAAGCGGCTCGCTGGGACCTCGAGGCGCCGATCCCCGCCCCGGACCGAGCCTACGACGTGGTCGTCGCCCTCGACGTGCTCGAGCACGTCGATCGCATCCACCAGGCCTACCGCGAGCTGCTGCGCGTCACCGGACAAAAGCTCTTCGTCTCGCTTCCCAACATGACGTGCCTCTCGCAACGAATCTGGTTCCTGCTCACCGGCCGCCTCGGCGCCAAGTACGACCTGCCGACCTGCGAACCGAGAGATCGGCACCGCTGGCTGACCGGCTACGCGCAGATGCCGGCGTTCATCGAGCCGCCCGCCCGCGCCGCCGGGTTCGCGGCCGCGCGCTACGACCTGCTCACCGGGTACGACCGGCTCCACCAGTGGATCGCACGGCTGCCCTTCTCACCGGCGTTGCGCGCCGAAACCGTCCTCTACGAGCTCACGCGGCGCGGCGCCCGATGAAGGTCCTGGTCACCGCGGGCGTGTTTCCACCCGAGGTCGGCGGCCCGGCCACCTACGTCCCGTCGATCGCCGCCGCACTGGCCGCGCGCGGGCACGAGCTGACCGTGGTCGCTCCCATGCTCCGGGACGCGCCCTGTCCGATCGCGGATCCACCCTATCGCCTCGTGCGTTTCGCTCATCCGGACGTCGCGCGCTACGCCAACTACGCGATCGAGCTCGGGCGCGGCCTCGCCACCGTGCTCCGCGAGGCGCGCGCGGCCGAGCTGATCTTCGTGAACGGGCTCGAGCTGCCGGCCGCGGCGGCCGCCCGGGCGCTGGGCAAGCCGATGGTGGTGAAGGTGGTCGGCGACTTCGCCTGGGAGCTGGCGCACGGCCGCGGCTGGACGAGGCGCGATCTCGACGCGTTCCAGGAGGAGCGCGGCGTGCGTCTCGAGCTTCTGCGCCGGCTCTATCGCAGCGCCGCGCGGCACGCCGCGGCGGTGATCACCCCGAGCCGGTACCTGGCGGGCATCGTCGAGCGCTGGGGCGTTCCCGCCGCGCGCATCCGCACCATCTACAACGCGGTCGATCCCCCCGCGCCTCCGCCTTCGCGGGAGGATCTCCCCCCGCTTCCGGACGCCGTTCGCGACGGGTTTCGCGCCCTCACGGTCGGGCGCCTGGTGGCGCACAAGCGGATCGAGCAGGTCATCGATGCCGTCGCGCAGATCCCCGCCGCGCGGCTCGTGGTCGCCGGCGATGGGCCGTTGCGCGCCGCTCTGGAAGCGCGAGCGTCGCTCACCGGGCGGGTCCATTTCGTCGGCGCGGTGCGCAAGGCGGCGGTCGCCGCGCTGCTCTCCCACTATGCCGACTGCCTGATCCTCAACTCGACCTACGAGGGGCTGCCCCACGTGTTGCTCGAGGCCGCACAGCTCGGAGTGCCGATCGTGGCCACGGCGGTGGGGGGCACCGTCGAGCTGGTCCGCGAGGGGGAGGGGGCGCTGCTGATCCCGCCGGACTCCCCCGCGGAGCTGAGACGGGCGCTCGAGACCCTGGCGAGCGATCCCGAGCTGCGCGCGCGACTCGCGGCCGGCACCTCCGGCGGCCTCGACCGCTTCCGCTTCGATCGATTGGTGGAGGAGACCGAGCAGGTGCTGCTCGACGCCCGCCGATGAACGCTCCGCGCTCGATCCTCTTCGTCGGCGCGAACCTCGGCGGCGGGGGCGCGGAGCGCGCCCTGGTCAACCTGGTGAACCACCTCGACCGCGATCGCTTCCGCCCGCACCTCGCCCTGTTTCAGAAGCAAGGCGCTTTCCTCCGCGCAGTGGCGCCCGACGTCCCGATCCACGAGCTGCAGCCCCGCCCGGCGGGCTTCCTGCGCCGCAACTGGATGCGCGCGCGCGCGCTCCAGCGAGTCGCGCGGGAGGTCCGCCCCGCGCTGGTGATGAGCGTTCTCTGGCAGGTCAACATGGTCGCGATCGCCGCCGACGCGCTGTTCGGCCTGGGTTGTCCGCTGGTGGTGAACGAGCAAGCCGCGCTCGACCGCGCGCTCGAAGGGACCTGGCGGCGGCATCCGTTCTGGCCGCTCGCCGGCCGCATCTACCGGCGAGCCGCGCGGGTGGTCGCCGCTTCGAGCGGCCTCGCCGCGGAGCTGCGGGACCGGACGGGCCTTCCCGAGAGCCATTTCCACGTGATCCACAACCCGATCTCGATCGACGACGTGCGGCGCAGCGCGGCCGCCGCCGGCAGGAGGCTGCCCGCCGACCGGCCTCGCCTGGTCGCGGCGGGACGGCTCGAGCCGCAGAAGAACTACCCGCTGCTCCTGCGGGCGATCCGGCGCGTCAGCCGGGCCCTGCCGGTGCGGCTCTTCATTCTCGGCGAGGGGACCGAGCGTGCCGCGCTCGCAGCACTGATCGCCGGCTCGGGCCTCGCCTCGACCGTCGAGCTGGTCGGATTCCAGGAGAATCCGCACGCCTGGATCGCGCAGGCCGACCTGTTCGTCCTGTCGTCGGACTTCGAGGGCTTCGGCAACGTGGTGGCGGAGGCCCTCGCGCTCGGCGTCCCGGTGGTCGCCACCGACTGCCGCCACGGTCCGCGCGAGATCCTCGGCGGCGGCGCCTGGGGCCGCCTCGTGCCCACCGACGACGAGGAGCGGCTGGCGGAAGCGATCCTCGCCCTGCTCGGCGATCCCGTGGAGCGCCGGCGGTTGGCCGAGGCCGGTCGGGCGCGCGGCGACGACTTCTCGATCGCCCGCATCCTTCCCGCCTACGAGCGTCTGTTCCTCGAGCTGATCGGCGACCGCGGCGCGCCGGAGCCGCGCCACGCGGACGAAGCGGCTTCGTGATACCATGCCCCGGGTGGTGCACGTCGAGCCGGTGGAGGTCGTCCGGCGCGAGATCGCGCTGGGGGAGCGGTTCGACTTCGGACGCAACTGGCGTCGGTTTCTCGCGCTGCTGAACGAGCAGCGCATCGCCGGCGCCGAGCAGTCGCTGCGGGAGATGCTGGGCGGCGATGCGCTGCGCGGCGCGCGGTTCCTGGATGTGGGATCGGGCAGCGGCCTGTTCTCGCTCGCCGCTCGCCGCCTGGGCGCGAGCGTTCTGTCCTTCGACTACGACCCGTCCTCGGTGGCCTGCACGGAGGAGATCCGGCGTCGATTCTTTCCCGACGACGCCGAATGGACGATCCGTAGAGGGTCCATTCTCGACCGCGAGTTCATCCGCTCGCTCGGCGTCTTCGACGTCGTTTACGCATGGGGGGTCCTGCACCACACGGGGAACCTCCGGCTCGCGCTCGAAATCGTCGCCGACACCGTCGCCGCTCGAGGCCGCCTGTTCCTGGCCGTCTACAACGACCAGGGGATACGATCGGTGCTGTGGCGGCAGGTGAAGCGCGCCTACTGCTCCTCCACCGTCGCCCGCTGGCTGATCGCGGCGCTGTTCCTCCCTTACTTCGTCCTCGGCGGACTGGTCGCCGACCTCGCGCGACGCAAGAATCCCCTCGACCGCTACCGTGCCGCCGGGACCCCGCGCGGCATGTCGCGCATCCGCGACTGGTCCGATTGGCTGGGCGGGCTGCCGTTCGAGGTCGCCAAGCCGGAGGTCATCTGCGAATTCTTCGATCGCCGAGGATTCCGGCTGAAGCGCCTCACGACCTGCGGCGGGCGGCCGGGATGCAACGAGTTCGTCTTCGTCAAGGACCGGCCGGCCGAGCCCGCGGCATGAAGATTCGCGTTCTCCACCTCATCACCGGCCTGCCGGTCGGCGGGACCCAGATGATGCTCACCAAGCTGGTCGCGGCGATGGATCGGACGGCCTTCGACGTGGAAGTCGCCTCCCTCGAGGTGCTGCGGCCGATGGCCGAGCGGATCTCCTCGTTCGGCGTCCCGGTGCAGACGCTGGAGATGCGCTCGGGCCGGCTCGACCCGCGACGCCTGCTGCGCTTCGTCGGATGGCTGCGCCGCGGCCGCTTCGACGTGATTCAGACCTGGATGTATCACGCGGACCTGCTCGGCGGCCTGGCGGCCAAGCTGGCGGGCCGCCTGCCGGTCGCCTGGGGCATCCGGCAGAGCAATCTCGATCCCCGGCACAACAAGCGATCGACGCTCGGCATCGTCAAGGCCTGCGCGAAGCTCTCCTCCTGGCTGCCCTCGCGGATCGTGTGCTGCTCGGAGGTCGCCCGCCAGGTGCACGCCGAGGCCGGCTACGACGCGGACAAGCTGATGGTGATCCCGAACGGCTTCGATCTCCAGACGTTTCGGCCGGATCCGCAGGCCCGCCTGGCCTTGCGGCGCGAGCTCGGCCTCGCCGACTCCGCGATCTTGATCGGTCACGTCGCGCGCTTCGACACCCAGAAGGATCATCGCACGCTGATGCAGGCGGCCGGCCTCCTCGAGGACGCGGCGGAGGACGTGCATTTCGTGCTCTGCGGAGAAGGCGTCGATGCCGACAATCCGTTGCTGCGGCGGTGGATCGGCGATGCCGGCGTCGCCGCTCGCTGCCATCTGCTCGGCCTGCGTCAAGACGTTCACCGCGTCCACGCCGCGCTCGATATCGGAGTCTGCTCCTCGGTGGGCGAGGGCTTCTCGAACGCCATCGGCGAAGCGATGGCCTGCGGCGTCCCTTGCGCGAGCACCGACGTCGGCGATTCCTCGCTGCTCGTCGGCGACACCGGGCGGGTGGTATCGCCGGGAGAGCCTGCCGCGCTCGCGGCGGCTTGCCGCGACCTGCTGCGCATCGGCTCCGAGGAAAGATCTCGCCTCGGCCGCGCCGCTCGCCAGAGGATCTCCGAGCGGTTCAGTCTGCCGGCGGTCACCGCGCAGTACGAGAGCCTCTATCGGGACCTCGCCGCTCATGTGCGGCATTAGCGGGATCTTCGAGACCAGCCCGAGCGGCGGCGCCGAGGAGCTGGGCGCCGTCGTTCGGCGCATGACCGACACGCTCGTTCACCGCGGGCCCGACGATTCCGGAGTCTGGGTGGACGCCGAGGCCGGCATCGCACTCGGACATCGCCGGCTGGCGATCGTCGATCTCTCCCCGAGCGGACACCAGCCGATGTTCTCCGCCGACGGGCGCTTCGGAATCGTGTTCAACGGTGAGGTCTACAACTTCCAGAGCCTTCGCGCGGAGCTCGCGCCGCTCGGTCACGGCTTTCGCGGCACCTCGGATACCGAGGTCATGCTCGCGGCGATTCGCCAATGGGGCCTCGCGGAAGCCCTGCGGCGCTTCGTCGGCATGTTCGCCTTCGCGCTCTGGGACCGCCAGGAACGCACGCTGTCGCTGGTGCGCGACCGGCTCGGCGTCAAGCCGCTCTACTACGGTTGGGCCGGCAGCGCGCTCGTGTTCGGCTCGGAGCTGAAGGCGATCCGCGCGCATCCCGCGATGCGCCCGGAGATCGATCGCGACGCGCTGGCTCTGTTCCTGCGCTACAACTGCGTTCCCGCGCCGCATTCGATCTACCGGGGCGTCTTCAAGCTGCCGCCGGGGAACGTCTTGACGCTGCGGAGCGGCGACTCACGCAGCGCCGCTCCGTCCACCTACTGGTCGGCGCGAGAGATCGCGCGGCGGGGCTCGAGCGAGCCGTTCCCGGGATCGGTCGAGGATGCGGTCGCGGAACTGGACGCTCTGCTGCGCGATGCCGTCCGTCTGCGCATGATCGCCGACGTGCCGCTCGGAGCGTTCCTGTCCGGAGGCATCGACTCCTCGACGGTCGTCGCCTTGATGCAGGCTCAGTCCAGCCGGCCGGTCAAGACGTTCACGATCGGCGTCCACGACGCCGGCTACGACGAGGCCGAGCCGGCGCGGGCGGTCGCCCGGCACCTGCGGACCGAGCATACCGAGCTTTACGTCGAGCCGTCGGACGTGCTGCGCCTGGTCCCGAAGATTCCGGAATGGTACGACGAGCCGTTCGCCGACTCCTCGCAGTTGCCGACCTTTCTCGTCTCGCAGATGACACGGCGGAACGTCACCGTGGCGCTCTCCGGGGACGGCGGCGACGAAGTCTTCGCGGGATACACACGCTATTCGTGGGCTCGAGTGCTGCGTCTCGCGCTCGGCGTGCCGCTCTCCTTGCGGCGCGGCCTGGCGGCGCTCCTGGAGAACGTCGCGCCGAGCCGCATCGACGAGGTCGCCGGCTGGCTGCCCGCGGGCATGCGGCCGCGACTCGCCGGCGACAAGGTCCACAAGGCGGCCTCGGTACTTCGGCTGACCGGCAGCGAGGAGATCTATCGACGCCTGGTCTCTCATTGGCAGGAGCCGACGGCGGTCGCCGTGGGCAGCGCGGAACCGAAGAACGTCCTCTGGGACGAGACCCTGCGCGGGGAGCTCCGGAACTTCACGCAGCGCATGCAGCTCCTCGATCTCGTGACCTATCTCCCCGACGACATCCTCACCAAGGTGGATCGAGCGAGCATGGCGGTGAGTCTCGAAGCCCGCGTGCCGTTGCTCGATCACCGGGTCGTCGACTTCGCCTGGAGACTCCCCCTGGCCTGGAAGATTCGCGGCGGAACCAAGAAGTGGATCCTGCGCCGGATCCTCTACCGCTACGTCCCCAGGGAGCTGGTCGAACGCCCGAAGATGGGCTTCGGAATCCCGATCGATTCCTGGCTGCGCGGTCCGCTCCGCGACTGGGCGGAGGATCTGCTCGACGAGCGCCGCCTGGCGGCGGACGGCTATCTGAGTCCGGGGCCCATCCGCACGAAGTGGGCCGAGCATCTCTCGGGCCGGCGCAATTGGCACTACCTGCTCTGGGACGTCCTGATGTTCCAGGCTTGGAAGGATCGCTGGATGGGATGAAACCCCTCCGCGGCTACGATCCTCGCCGATCGACCGGGTGCCGCTCGAGACTGCGGCGGACCGCCTCGGCCGCCACGCGGTGGCCGCGAGCGTTCCAGTGGCCGTCGTGGGGGAACTCGAAGCGCGCGCGGTGCCGGCGGTAATCCCGCTCGAAGTCGGGCGTGAGATCGATCAGCGGCAGGCCGGCCGCGGTCGCCGCCTGCTCGGCGATCCGGTTCGGCTCGTAAGCTTCGGTGCGGCGCGGATCGCTGCCGTCGTAGATCGCCGCTCGGGGAGCGTCCGCGACGAGCAAGAACCGGGTGCCCGAAGCCCGCTCGAGCTTCGCGAACTCCGCGAAGACGTACCGCGTCACCGCGCGCATCCGATCGGTTTCGCCCACGAGCTCGGTGACGTCGACGTTCGCCTGATAGCGGGGTGGATCTGCGGTGAGTGCGGAGTAGAGCCGGCGCAGCCGCTGACTGCCGACCTGGGCCCGATAAAAGAAGAAGCGGAACGCCGAGGAGTGCGAGCGGATCCACTGCTGCGGCCCGGGTTCGCGGTACGGCCGTGGCGGAACCTCCTCGACGGCGCCGCCATCCGTGCCCACGCGCAGGTGCAGGAACGAGCGCGTGTAGCGGCCGGGCGGGGGGCGATAGGACTCGACGAAGTCGTTGTGAACGATGACCACCACGAGGACTTCCGGACGGTAGGTGGCGACCACGTGGCGAGCCATTTGCAGGTACTGCGAGAGCGGCGCGCCGCGAACGCCGAAGCTGTAGACCTCGGCGTTTTCCTCGCCGAGAGCCGCCTCCAGCTGCCCGGCGAGCGACAGGCGCGGCGTCACCTCAAAGGCCGCCACGTACGAATCGCCGACCACCGCGATCCGCAGCTTCGACCCCTTGGCGACCTCGTAACGTCGATGCAGGGAATTCCAGCCGTCGACATTGACCGTGAACGGCACGGGATGGCGAAGGTCGTCGTCGGGGTACGAGGCACCATGTTGCTCGGGGCGGTAGCGCAGGAGGCGATGGACGGCGTCGTAGTCTTCGACGGGAACGTCGCCGACGGCGATCCATCGGCGGAAGACCACCAGCTCGAGAAGCGCCAGGGTGAGCAGAACCGCCGGCAAGGCGATCAGGCAGAGCTTCGCAAGCGAGCGCATGAACGGCCGTCGGATGCGACCGAGACTACCGAGAGCGGCGGTTCCGCGCCAGTAACGCGCCGGGGCGGGAGCCGGTATCGGTCCCGCGCAGCCGGGCTTGCGTCGCCGGGCTGCGCCGCCCGGCTTGCGACCACTCGCCTGGCGCGACTAGTGGATTGCAACTAGGGTCGCTGCCGATGACGGATGAAGATCGCTCGCTTCCGCCCCCCGCACCCGGGACGTGATCGGTGAGAGCCAGCAGAGCGACGGGGAGGATGGGGCGGAAGCCGCGGACCGCGCCGAGGGCGGCCGTGCTCGGCGGCGGCCTGTTGCTGGTCGCTCTCGTCGCGCAAGCCGGTATGGCGGCGCTGCGGGATTCGGTGACGATCGACGAATTCGTCGGGCTGCCGGTCGGGCTCTACGCGCTGCAGGCGGCCGACTTCCGGTCGGAATCGATGAACCCGCCTTTCTTTCGGAGCTTCGCCGCCCTGCCGTTGCTGCCCACCGGCCTGCCGGCTCCGCGAATCCCGCCGATGAACGAAGCCAATGATTGGGCGGTGGGCTATCGGTTCATGGCAGACTACGCGGCGGCGTATCACCGGTTGTTCGTGCCGCCGCGATGCATGGTCATCGTCGCCGCGGCGCTGCTCGGCGCGCTGGTGTTGCGGTGGGCGAGCGAGATCTACGGGTGGGAGGCGGGCCTGGCGGCGCTCTTTCTCTTCGCCTTTTCTCCGACGCTGCTGGCCCACGCCCACCTGGTCACGCTTGATCTCTCCGGGGCGCTCGGCTGGACGGCGGCGGCCTACCTCGCCTGGCGGCTGCTCGAATCCCCGACTGTCCCGCGGGCGATCGTGCTCGGGCTCGGGCTCGGCCTGGCGCCCGTGCTGAAGCTCTCGGGCGCGCTCGTCCCCGCCGTCACGGCGATCCTGGTTCTTGTGCGGGCGAACGGCGACGGCGGCCCGGGCGTCTCGTGGCGTCGCCGGCTCGCTCTGCTGGTCCTGGCCAACGGGCTCGCGCTCGCCGTCCTCGACGGACTCTACGGCTTCGAGGGCGTCGGCAGGCGGCTCGGCGACGTCGCCTTCGCGTCGCAGCGACTGGCCGCCGTCGCCCACGCCGTGCCGGGGTTGCCGCTGCCGCTGCCGGTTCCCTTTCTCAAGGCCATGGACGCGCTGTTCGTGGGGGACCAACCGTCGGAGCCCGCGTACTACCTCGCCGGCAGGTGGTCTCTGGAGGGCTGGTGGTACTACCACCTGGTCGCGTTCGTCCTGAAGACCCCGCTGCCCCTGATCGCCGGCGGGCTGCTCGCCATCGGCGCCTGGTGCGCCGGCCGCAGCCCTGGGGTGCGTGACGGCTGCGTCGTGGTGCCGATCCTGTGCGTGTTCGGCGCGGACTCGCTGATGAACCCGCTGAACATCGGGGTGAGGCACACCCTGCCCGTCTATCCGCTGCTGGCGATCGCGGCCTCGCCGTATTTCGCGGCTCCGATCCGGACGCTTCTCGCCGCGCCGCCGACGCGCCGCACGGTCGCCCGGGCGGCCGCCAGCATCGCGCTCCTCGGCTGGTTCCTCTACGGCAACCTGTCGGTGGCTCCGCGCTATCTCGAGTACTTCAACGAGCTCGCGGGGGGCTCGGCGAACGGACACCGCTGGCTGATCGATTCCAATCTCGACTGGGGCCAGGACCTCGTCCGGCTCTCGGACTACCTGCGAGAGCGCCATCTCCGCTCCGTGCACCTCGCCTACTTCGGCCGGGTCGACCCGCGGGTCTACGGCATCGAGTTCACGCCGATCGTCGAAGGCAAATCGCGCGGCATCGCGGTCGTGTCGGCCTCCCTGCTCATGGGCCGTCCGTACTGGATGTGGAAGAGCCCGGGCGTTCTCGAATGGTCACGTCATGGAGCGTTCGCGTGGCTGCAACGCCATCGGCCGGTGGACCGCATCGGCTCGATGTTCGTCTTCGACTTGCCGTAGGAACCGCGGAACGGGCGCCGGCCTGCGCCGTTGGCGGTGGCCAACCGGGCGACGTGGCTCGCGGCCGTCTTCAGCAGGGTGAATCCCGAATGACATCCAACGGCGGCGAACAGCGCAACGAGAGGATACAGCGGTGCGAACAGGCGGATGTCGCCCCGCGACATCGCCGGATGAACCAGCAGGTAGCAGACGAGCACCGTCCACAGTCCCGCCAGCGGGACCCGGGCGACGAGCAAGACGACGATGCCGACCGCCGCCAAGGCGTACGTGGCGTAATACTGAACGAAGCTGATCTCGTGCAGCCATCCGACCGCGCGGCTCACGGGTCCGCCGGAAAACGCGTAGACCCATAGGATGGACCGGAGCTCTCGAGCAGGGGTCAAGGAAACCAGATCGGCGAGCCGTCGACCCCACAGACGGATACACCAGCCGACCCCCCTCGTCACGGCGATCCGGCGCTCGAGGTCCAGGAACAGCGAATCGATTTGAGCCTCGTCGAGGCCCGCCTCGCGCAAGCGGCCGAATACTTGCTCCATGTCGATTCCGAAATCGGCGGCGTTGTGAGACCCGAGATTGGTCGTCAGGATCACCGGCTGACGAAACAGGGCGTAGTTGCGGAGCGTCCAGGAAGCCGTCGCGACCAGCGACGGCACCCAGAACAGCACGAGAATCATCGCACCGCGGGCGACCGAGTTCTTCCCCAGGAATCGGTGCAGCGTCGCCGGCGCCAGACTCAGGGCGATGGGGCGGGTAAAGAGTGCCAACGCGATTTCCGTGCCCCAGAACAGCGCATGCGCGACGGAGATCAGGGGCAGTCGGAAGACCACGGCCAACGTGGCGATCGAAAACAACGCCGTGAAGAACGACTCGGACATGACGAACGGTGTCCACAGCAGATGAGCCCCCAACATCGCCATGGCGATCAGGGCCGGGCCGCGGCCGACCACGGCCGAGGCGATCAGCAGCCATACCAGCTGCGAGACGGCGTCGAAGAAGACGTTCGCCACCAGGGCCGCACGCGGCTCCCAATCGAACACGGTGAGAAACGCCGACAGAAAGCCCGGATAGCCCGGAGGGCGATACGCCCAGAACGCGTAGCCGTTGAATGCGAGCGTTTCTCCATCGTAGACCTGAACGTACCGTCCAAGGTGAGCCAGATTGTAGGCGTAGACCCAGTAATCTCGCGCATCACTGACGAGCACCGGCTCGGTGAACGCAACCAGCACGAGGCGTGCGGTGACGGAGACCGCGAGGATCGCCAGCGATGCGGTGCGAACGCGACGATCGGCCCACAGACTCCGAATGATGGATGCGGCACCTGCTTCGAAAGCTCGCACGAGAGTTTTCGTTACTGACGGATCCGTCGCGTAGGAGTCAAGAATCGATGCTTCTCCCCGTCGATGCTCTCGCTGCGAGCCGCGCCGCCGTCGCCTTCGACACGCGCCGCTGTCGCCCTGCACACACGCGCCGCCGTCGCCGCCGTCGCCCTTGCCCGACCCGCTCGGCGTCCTCTAGAGTCGCTGCGGCGAATCGCTCGAGGTGCCCTCCTGACCCCCATCGCTCTCTTCCTCTTCGGCGCGATCATCGGCAGCTTCGCCAACGTCTGCATCCTGCGCATCCCCGCGGAGGAATCGATCGTCTCGCCGGGGTCGCGCTGCCCGCACTGCAAGGAGCCGGTGGCCTGGTACGACAACGTTCCACTGCTCTCCTGGCTCGCGCTGCGCGGCCGCTGCCGTCGGTGCGACGGGCCGATCTCCTTTCGCTACTTCGTCGTCGAGCTGGCGAGCGCGCTGGCCGCGGTGGCGCTCTACCTCCGCGTCGGCTTCGGCGTGGAATGGGCGGTGCTGTTCGCGTTCGTGGCCGCGCTCATCGTCGTCACGTTCATCGACCTCGACCATCGCATCATCCCCGACGTGGTCAGCCTGCCCGGCATCGCGGTCGGGTTCGTGCTGTCGCTGCGCGGCGAGCCCGGCGCGGTCTCGTCGGCGATCGGCATCCTGCTCGGCGCCGGCTTGCTGCTGGCGGTGGGCTGGGGCTACGAGGCGGCGACCGGTCGCGAAGGCATGGGCGGCGGCGACGTCAAGCTGCTCGGCATGATCGGCGCGTTCCTCGGCTGGCGGTCGGTGCCGTTCACGCTGCTGCTCTCCTCGCTCAGTGGATCGGCGGTCGGGGTGACGCTCATGTGGTGGACCGGGTCGGACCGGAAATACGCGATCCCGTTCGGCCCTTTCCTGGCGCTCGGCGCCGTCCTCTACATCTTCTGCGGCGACCGGCTGATCGGCTGGTATCTCGGGCTCGGCGCCGGTTGACGGCGCGAGCCGGGCGGCGCCGGCGCCCGGCGAGCCCGGCGAAGCAGCCGCCTGGTGATGGTCGCGGAGCGGTCGAGGACCTCCGCCGCCAGCCGCGGCGATCCCCACCGGGAAGACTCGCTTTTGAATCTTGCCCCGCCAGCGGATATGACGGGGCGCCGAAGCCCTCCATGCGCGAACGCCGAGATCGTCCTCCGCCGCCGGCCCTGAGTCGCGTTCTCGTCGTCGACGACGAGGAGAACTTCCGGCACCTGCTCTCCGACATGCTCCGCCCGGAGGGCTACGAGGTGACCGCGGCGAGCGACGGCGAGGAAGCGCTCGCGTTGCTCGCCGGCCGGCCGTTCGACGTGGTGCTGTGCGACCTGCGCTTGCCGCGGCTGGACGGCTGGGGCGTTCTCGACGCCCTCTGCGGGCGCGTCCGCCCGCCGGTGGTGATCATGATGTCGGCCTACGGCGACCGCGACACGGCGCTCGGCGTGATGAAGCGCGGCGCCTACGACTACGTCTCCAAGCCGTTCACCGCCGAGGACGTCCTGCTCACGCTGCGCAAGGCCGAGGAGCGCGAGCGGCTGCGCCGCGGCGACGTGCGGCCGAAGAAAGAGGCGCTGGGGCAGCTCAGCTTCGCCAACATCCTCGCGCAGAGCCCGAAGATGCTCGAGATCTTCGCGGTCATCCGCAAGATCGCCGACTACAAGACCACCGTGCTGGTGATGGGCGAGAGCGGCACCGGGAAGGAGCTGATCGCCCGGGCGCTGCACTTCAACTCGCCGCGGCGCGACAACCCCTTCGTGGCGGTCAACTGCGGCGCGATCCCCGCCGAGCTGCTCGAGAGCGAGCTGTTCGGCCACCTCAAGGGCTCATTCACCGACGCCGTGCGCGACAAGAAGGGCCTCTTCGAGATGGCCCACACCGGCACGCTGCTGCTCGACGAGATCGGCGAGCTGCCGCTGACGCTGCAGGTGAAGCTCTTGCGCGCGCTCCAGGGGGAGGAGATCCGCCGCGTGGGCAGCAGCCAGCCCACCAAGGTCGACGCGCGGATCGTCGCCGCGACCGTGAAGGACCTGCAGCGCGAGGTCCGCGAGGGGCGGTTCCGCGACGACCTCTATTATCGCCTGAACGTCCTCTCGATCCACCTGCCGCCGCTGCGCGAGCGGCGCGAGGACATCGCGCTGCTCATCGATCACTTTCTCGACAAGCACAGCGCGAAGCACGGCATCGGCAAGCCCGAGATCCACAAGGCGGCGCTGCGCGCGCTGATGGACTATCACTGGCCGGGCAACGTGCGCGAGCTGGAGAACACGCTCGAGCGCGCCGTGATCCTCGCCGCCGGAACGATCGGCGCCGAGGATCTACCGCCGAGCCTGCTCGCGCCGCCGGCCGGGGCGCCGCCCGCCGAGGACGGCGACGGCCTCGACGACCCCTTGTCGCTGAAGCAGCGGGTGCGCAGCCTGGAGGAGAGCTTGATCCGGCGCGCCCTCGAGCTGTCTCACTCGAACCGGACACGCGCCGCGAAGCTGCTCGACATCAGCCACCGCACGCTGCTCTACAAGATGCAGGAGTACGGCATCAAATGAGCCGCGCCGCGGCCCGCGCCCGCTGACGAGCGTCCGCCGGCGGGCACCGTGCTCGGAGACGGGCGGTGTTCGCGCGGCTCGGGCCGATTTCGCCGGGCGCCCGGCGCTGGCCGCCGTTTTGCTTTCGCATGACGTGTGATCGCCGAAGCACATCGACGCGGCCTTACGGTTCTCGAGCTGCTGTGCGTGCTCGGCGTTCTCGCCG
This sequence comes from Deltaproteobacteria bacterium, assembly GCA_016189835.1. Classification (GTDB taxonomy): domain Bacteria; phylum Desulfobacterota; class Binatia; order JACPRU01; family JACPRU01; genus JACPRU01. The sequence continues at coordinate 34,855 of JACPRU010000029.1, forward strand.
TGCTGCTCGCCGCCGCGCTGCCGCAGGTCTCCGCCGTGTGGCCGCGGGTGCTGGCCGACCAGGCGGCACGCCAGCTGGCCGCCGATCTCGAGCTGGCGCGCGTCCGGGCGATCCACCGCAACAGCCGCGTGCGGGCGGCGCTGGAACTGGCCTCGGCGCAGTACCGGATCGAGGTCGAATCCGAGGGACGCTTCGATCCCGAGGGGGCGCCGCGCCGCCTTCCGGCGGGCATCGGCTTCGACGCCGCCGGCTCGACCCGCGTCGTCGGCGGACGGATCTCGATCACCTTCCTGCCGCGCGGCCACACCGCCGACAACGCGACCATCGCGGTCGCCGCCCCGAACGGCCAGCGACGGCGGGTCATCGTCAGCGCGGCCGGCCGGGTGAGGACGGAATGAGCCGCCGCGCACGCGGGCTGTCGCTGGTCGAGGTTCTGGTGGCGCTGGCCGTGGCATCGATGTCGATGGCGGCGGTCGCCGCCTCGGCGCTCGGCCTGCTGAGCGGGCGGCGCGACGGCGAGCTGCGGCAGGTCGCCACGCTGATCGCCGAGAGGGGCCTCGAGGAGCTGCTCGGCAGGGGCGCCGAGGGCCTCGTCGAAGGCGAGTGGCTCGACCTGGTGCGCGACGCGAGCGGCGAGTTCGCGCGCCGCGTGACCGTGGAGGCCGGCCCGAGCGACGGCCTCTGGCACCTGGCCGTGGCCGTGACCCCGCCGCGCGGCAAGCCCGCCGTGGAGTTTCACACGCTGCTGCGCCGCCCCTGGAGCTCGCCATGAAGGGACTGACGCTGGTCGAGCTGCTGGTTTCGCTCGGCAGCTCGTTGCTGATCGTCGCAGCCGTCGCCGGCTTTGCGCGGGACGAGAGCCGCTGGCTCGACCGTGAGGCGCGCCGCCTGCGGCTGCGCGAGGCGAGCCGGCGGGTGCTCGAGATGGTGGTGCGGGAGCTGCGCGGCGCCGGCTTCGCGCCGGTCGTCGGCGGCTTCGACGGCGCGAGCGACGGAGTGTCGATCGCGGCCGGCGACCGCCTGGAGGTTCGCTCCGATCTGCACGGAGCCACGGCGGATTCCCCTCCCGACGGCGCGCTCGACGCCGATTCCGACGAGCGGATCGGCTTCTTCCCGAGCCCATCCCGCGGAGTCGTGTCGCAGTCCGTCGGCCGCCAGACGCTGTCGCTGACCCTCGAGGGCATGGTGGCGGCGGACGGCCTCGCCTTTCGCTATTTCGACGCCTGCGGAGAGGAGATTTCCACGGCCGCCGGCGAGCTCTCGGCCGCGGACCGAGCGAGAGTGCGCATCGTCGGCGCCCGGCTGACGGTGCGCGACCGGTCGGGGGATTCGATCACCTCGGAAGCCTCGGCGATGCTGCGCAACCGTGCGGGTCTACGCTGTCGATGAGCGCGCGTCCCCACGGAATCGCGCTCGTCTCGGTGCTCTTCCTGCTCGTCGCCGTGCTGGTGCTCACGGCGACGTTGTTCTTCTCGGTGTTCATCGACCTGCAGTCGACGTCCAACGTCTCGGCGGGGGACGACGCCCTCTACGTCGCCGAGGCGGGCATCCAGCACCTCTGGTCGCTGCTCGAGCCGGCGCCCGACTTCCGCCGCGAGCTCGACTGGCCGGGGGGCGAGCCGCCGTTCGGCTCGCCGGTCTGGTTTCCCGACCCACCGAGGACGTACCGCGTGCGCCTGTCGGCGCTGCCGGACGGCCGGCTGACGGCGGTGTCGGAGGGAACGAGCCGGCGCGGTGCTCGGCGCCGCGTGCAGGCGCTCTTCCACCGCGAGGCCGAGTTCCGCCCGCGCGCCGCGCTGGTGGCCGGCGAAGGGACCGTGGCCGACGATCTCTCGGGAACCGTCGAGCTGGCGGTCGTGCCGCCGGCGGGCGACGTGACCGGCGTCGGCGCAGAGCGCCGCCGTGACGCCCAGGCCCTGCGCGGCGCGCTGCGTGACGATGTCCGGATCGCGACCGTCGGCCCGAGCGGGCTGCGCGACGCCGCTGACCGGTTGCGCGGCACGGAGGACGCGACGCTGTCGGGACCGATCACCGGCGGCTCGTGGGGCGCGGCGGGAAGCCCCGTGCTGGTACGGCTCGCGGGCCAGGGAGACGTGATCGGCGCCGCCACGATCACCGGCGCGCTGCTCGCGGACGCGCCGCTTCGCGTCTTCGGCAGGCTGGAGATCGAGGGTTTGCTGCTCGCGCCGTACGGCATCGAGGTCGGCGGCGAGCTGGTGATCCGCGGGGCCGGGTTCGTGGCCGGGCCGTTGACGGTCCGCTCGGCGGGAGCGCTCGCGGTTTCCTACGCGACCTCGGCCCTCGACGGCGCCGACCGGGCCTGTCGCGGAGGCTTGCCGAGGGCCCCGATCCTCGGGGCGTGGAAGGAGGTCTGGTAGCGAGGGGGTTGGATCGTCGCGAGCCGATCGAGCGCTGCGACGGCCCGCGACGCTAACGTTCCTCTTCTCGCGTCACCCGCGCTCCGGCGGCCGGGCGCAGCCCCGAGCGGCATCTCGGCCGCGCCGCCGCCGAGCGCCGCGGCGATCAGCCGCGGGCATCGACGTCGAGAGCCGTCCCCCATCGGGGCGCGGTTCGCCGTCGATCCCCCCCGCCGGCCCGCGGTCACGGATCCGGGGGCCAAAGCTCGCGCCGTTTGTCCCCGCGGTCGCCGATCGTGTAGGTTCTCTCCACGGACGGAGAAGCGGATGATACTGGTGGTCGACGACAACGAAGACAGCCTCAAGATCATCTCCAGGATCTTGCAGACGGAGGGCTTCGAGGTCAGCGTCGAGCGAAACGGCAAGGATGGGCTCGCCGCCGCCCTCGAGCAGCTTCCCGAGCTCGTGATCATGGACATCATGATGCCGGAGATGAACGGGATCGAGGCGCTCGAGAAGCTGCGCGCCTTGCCGCAGACGGCGCACATCCCGGTGATCCTGCTGACCGCCAAGTCGCTCGACGAGGACGTATTGACCGGGTATCGGGTGGGCGCCGACTACTACATGACCAAGCCGTTCACCGCGAAGCAGCTCGTGTACGGAGTCAACCTCGTGCTCGGGAAGACCTCCGAGTGACCGGCGATCGGGCCTCCGGTTCACGCGCTTGTTCATCACGATCGAAGGCATCGAAGGGGGCGGGAAGACGACCCAGGTGGGCCTTCTCGCCGCCGCGCTGCAGGCGAGGAAGCTCGCCGTCCGCATCACCCGTGAGCCGGGAGGAACGCGCCTCGGCGAAGAGATCCGCGGCCTGTTGCTGCATTCCGCAACCCGCGTCGGGCGGCTCGCCGAGCTGTTCCTGATCCTCGCCGACCGCGCCGAGCACGTGGAAGGCCTGATCCGGCCGGCGCTGCGCGCCGGAGACATCGTGCTCTGCGACCGCTTCTCGGACTCCACCCTCGCTTACCAGGCCTACGGCCGCGAGCTGCCGCTCGATGCGGTTCGCACCGTGGAATCGGTGGCGCGCCAGGGGCTGCGGCCCGACCTGACGTTCGTCCTCGACTGCCCGGTCGATCTCGGGCTCGCGCGCACGCGGCGGCGGCGCGGCTCCGCCGCCGCCGACCGCTTCGAGGCGCAGGACGCGGCCTTCCACGAGCGGGTCCGCCGCGGCTTTCTGGCGCTGGCGGGCGAGGACCCGCAGCGGATCGTGGTGATCGACGGCAGCCGCCCGGCCGAGGAAGTGCATCGCGCCGTCCTCGCCGCGAGCGGCGAGCGGCTGGGGATCTCGTGGCGGTGAGCGGGCGCCAGAGCGCCCCCGCGGTTCGCATCGAGCGCGTGCCGCGACTCGGCGAGGTCCTCGGTCAGGACCACGTGCTGTCCATGCTCCGCCAGGGTCTCGAGCGGCGCACCCTGCACCACGCGCTGCTGTTCGTGGGGCCGGAAGGGGTCGGCAAGCGCACCACCGCTCTGGCGCTGGCCGCACGCTTGTTCTGCGCCTCGCCGCGCGAGGACGACGCCTGCGGCGACTGTGCCGCCTGCGTCCAGGTCGCCGCCGGCAGCCACCCGGACCTGCGGCGCGAGTCGTTCGCCGTCGACGACCGCGGCCAGCCGCGCGAGAGCATGGTGATCGATCAGGTGCGCGGCGTGCAGCTCTTCCTCGGCGCGCAGGCGCTCGCCGGCGGGCGGAAGGTCGCGATCCTCGAGGAGGCGCACGCGCTCACCGAGGATGCTCAGAACGCGCTGCTGAAGACGCTCGAGGAGCCGCCCCGTGGATCGCTGATCCTGCTCGTCTGCCACAACGCCTCGCGGCTGGCGGCGACCGTGCGCTCGCGCTGTCAGCGAGTCGCATTCTCGCCCCTCGGTCGGCGGACCATCGAGACGCTGCTCGCCGCGCGGCTCGGGGTGGCCGCGCAGGACGCGCGGCTCGGATCCCTGTACGCCGAAGGCGGACTCGCCTTCGCCTGCGAGCCGGCGCGGCTGCGCGAGGCGCACGAGCACGCGAGCCGGCTGCTCGCCGCAGGCGGCCCGCGGAGCTACGTCGACGTCGCAGCCGCCGCCAAGGACGTGCTGTCGACCCCGCGGGGCGTGCCGCTCGAGCTGAAGCTGCTGCTCCAGCTGCTGCGCCGCCGGCTGCGGGCGCGAGCCGGCGTGGAAGAGACGGATTTGACTCCGCCCGGCAAAACAGGGACTCTCCTCGACGCGCTTCGCGACGTGGAGGCGACCTATGCCGCCGTGGTCGATCTCGGCCGCAATGCCAACCGGCGGCTCGCCGCGGAGCGCTTGTGGCTTCGGATCGGCGAGCGCATCGACTGAGCTACTGGGACGCGACTCCGCTGTTTTGCACGAAGATATGAGATACGAGGCTTCAGTACGCGACCACCGTTTGGTTGCGGCTGTGCCGCACTGATCTACTACGGCAGAATTTCGTCTCTTGGCACGACGAATGAGATACGAGACCACAATAGGCGACCGCCGTTTGGTTGCGGCTGTGCCGCACTGAGATGGACGAAACGGTCTCCCGGCACCACGGCCCGCCGCTTCGCGTGGTCGGCGTCAAGTTCAAGATCGCCGGCATGATCCGCGACTTCGACGCCGGCGGCTTCGACGTCGCGGTGGGCGATGCGGTGATCGTCGAGTCCGAGCGCGGCACCGCGATGGCGACGGTGGCAACGTCGCCGAGAGAGTGGCTGCCGCAACCCGGCGGCGCCGGCAAGCCGCTGCGGCTGCTCAAGAAGGCCGACGAGGGCGACTTCGCGAAGGACGATCTCAACCGGCGCCGCGAGCGCGAGAGCGATCAGCTGGTGCGAGAGATGATCCGCGAGCGACGACTGGAGATGAAGCTCGTCAAGGTCGAGCACGGCTTCGACGGCACCAAGGCGACGATCTACTTCTTCGCCGAGAATCGCGTCGACTTCCGCGAGCTCGTACGCGACATCGCGCACCGGCTGCACATGCGCGTGGAAATGAAGCAGATCGGCGCGCGCGACGAGACCAAGCTCGTCGGAGCGCTCGGCCCTTGCGGGCGCGAGCTGTGCTGCTCGTCGTGGCTGCGCGAGTTCCACGCCGTCTCCGTGAAGATGGCGAAGGAGCAGGACCTCTCGCTGAATCCCTCGAAGCTCGCCGGCATGTGCGGGCGCCTCAAGTGCTGCCTGCGCTACGAGTACGAGACCTACCTCGAGCTCAAGCGGGAGCTTCCCGCCGTCGGCCGCCGGGTGACGTCGGTCAAGGGAGACGGCGTGGTCGTCAAGCAGATGCCGATTCGCGAAGCCGTGCTGATCCGCCGCGACGACGACGGCTCCGAGGTCGAGGCCACGCTCGAGGATCTGGTCGCGAAAAAGGGGTCGGGAGTCGTTTCGGAAGAGAAAGACCACTGACCCGTCGCGGAGCGAAAAGACTCCCGACCCCTTTTCCCCCATGGACCGGACGTACCTCACGACGCCGATCTTCTACGTCAACGCCGAGCCGCACCTCGGCCACACCTATACGATGGTGGTGGTCGACACGATGGCGCGCTACTGCCGCGCCCGCGGCCTCGACACCTTCTTCCTGACCGGCACCGACGAGCACGGCGACAAGATCGCCGAGGCGGCGGGCGCCACGGGCGAGACGCCGAAGGCGTACGCCGACCGCATCTCGACGTTGTTTCGCTCCACCTGGGACGCTCTCGGCATCCGCTACGACCACTTCATTCGCACCACCGACGAGCATCACCGCCGATTCGTCCAGCACGTGCTCGACGAGGTGAACCGCCGGGGCGACATCTATTTCGGGGAATACGGCGGGCTCTACTGCACGGGGTGCGAGCGGTTCTACCTCGAGAAGGAGCTGGTCGACGGCAAGTGCCCCGACCACAAGATCGCCCCGAAGCTCGTCAAGGAAGAGAACTACTTCTTCCGCATGAGCCGCTACCAGGACCGGCTGCTCGCGCACATCGAGGCTCACCCGGACTGGATCCGGCCCGAGCGCTACCGGAACGAGGTGCTCGGATTTCTCCGCGAGCCGCTCGAGGACCTCTGCATCTCGCGCCCCAAGAGCCGCCTCGAGTGGGGCATCGACCTGCCGTTCGACCGGAACTTCGTCACCTACGTCTGGTTCGACGCGCTGCTCAACTATACGAGCGCCGCGGCCCTGCGGGGCGAAGCGTTCTTCGACGGCTTCTGGCCGTGCGCCGAGCACTTCATCGCCAAGGACATCCTCAAGCCCCACGGCGTCTACTGGCCGACCATGCTGATGGCCGCCGGGATCCCCCTCTACCGGCATCTCAACGTGCACGGCTACTGGACGGTCGAGGGCGACAAGATGTCGAAGAGCCTCGGCAACGTCATCGCGCCGCTCGCCATGACCGCGCGCTACGGCACGGACGCCTTCCGCTATTTCCTGCTCCGCGAGAGCGTGTTCGGGCTCGACGCCGACTTCCGCGAAGAGACGCTCGTCAGCCGCTGCAACGGAGACCTCGCCAACAACCTCGGCAACCTGGTGAGCCGCACGCTGTCGATGGTGCAGCGCTATTTCCAGGGAAAGCTGCCCGAGCGGTCGCGCCCGGAGCCGCTCGACGACGAGCTCGAGCGGGCGTTCACGACGGCCGCGAGCGAGATCCACGAGCACATGCGGAACCTCGGCTTCAACCGCGCGCTCGAGGCGCTGCTGCGCGGCACCGATCGCGCCAACAAGTACATCGCCGAGACCGCCCCGTTCACGCTGGCCAAGCAGCCGGCGCAGATGCCGCGCGTCGGGACGATCCTGAGAAACCTCGCCGAAGCGCTGCTGCACACCGCCCGGCTCGTCGCGCCCTTCCTGCCGGACACGGGTGGGCGCATTCTCGATCTCCTCGACGTCTCGCCCGACCGGCTCGCCGGCCCCGCCCCGCGCTGGGGCGAAGGCCTGGCGACCGGCCACGTGCTGAAGGCGCCGGTCGCGTTGTTCCCGCGCATCGATGCGCGGCCCTCGTAGAGGCTAGCCGTGCGCTCGTTCGTCGACTCGCATTGCCACGTCGGCGAGGCGGAGTACGACGCCGACCGCGCCGAGGTCATGGCGCGAGCGCGCGCCGCCGGCGTCCGGCAGTTCGTCGTCACCGCGGCCGGCGGCACCCTAGAGACGAACCGCCGAGCGCTCGAGCTCGCCGAGCGCGAGCCGGATTGCTGGGCGGTGATCGGCGTCCATCCGCACGACGCGAAGCTCGTCGACGAGGCGCTCATCGAGCGGATCCGGGCCTGGGCGCGGCTTCCCCGGGTGGTCGGCATCGGCGAGACCGGCCTCGATTACCACTACGATCACTCGCCGCGCGAGCGGCAGCTCGCCGAGTTCCGCCGTTTCGCGGCGCTGGCGCGCGAAGCCTCTCTGCCGCTCGTCGTTCACAGCCGCGCGGCCGCCGACGACACGCTGCGCGTCCTGCGCGAGGAACGGGTCGAAGCGGGGGTGATGCATTGCTTCACCTACGGCCCGGAGGTGGCGCGCCAGGCGGTCGACCTCGGCCTCTACGTGTCGTTCAGCGGCATCGTCACGTTCCGCAACGCGGGCGACGTGCGCGAGGCGGCGCGCCGGGTTCCGCTCGAGCGGCTGCTGCTCGAGACCGATTGCCCGTATCTCGCTCCCGAGCCGAAGCGCGGCGGCCGCAACGAGCCGGCGCGCGTCGCCGACGTCGCTCTCGGCCTGGCCGCCGCCATCGCGCGTCCGGTGGACGAAGTCGCCGAGCGCACCACCGAGAACGCCCGGCGTCTGTTCCGCTTGCCGGCGGACTGACTCGACTCGACCGCCCCCGCCGCCGAGCGCCCGGGGAGCGACGTGCGCCGGCTACCGCTTCCCTTCGCGGCACTCCCGACAGATGCCGTAGAGCTCGAGGCGGCGCCGCGAGATGACCGCGCCGAGCTTGCGGGCGATGCGCTGGTCGAGCGCATCGAGCTCGGCGCTCGCGAACTCGATGATCCGCGCGCAGCGCTCGCAGATGAAGTGATCGTGGCCGTGCTTCTCGCCCCCGGCCGCCTCGTAGCGTGCTTCGCCGTCGTTGAAGTGTCGCTCGACCGCCACCCCGCACTCCTTGAGGAGGCGAAGCGTGCGATACACCGTCGCGTAGCCGACCCGGGGGTTGACCTTCTTCACCGCCGCGTAGAGCTCCTCCACGCTGATGTGCCGGTTGCCGGTGAGGAACACGCGGGCGATGTCGTCGCGCTGCGACGTGGTCTTCAGGCCGCGCTCGTGAAGCCAGCGCCGGAACGTGTCGAGGGGCGTCGTCAGCGGACGAGCGGAAGAAGCGGAGACCACCGGCGTCAAGCGCTCTCGGCGCCCGAGCGTTCGTCCTTGCCGAGGATGCGGCGCAGCTCGGGCGAGACGTACACGTCCCGCAAGTCCCGGCGCGCGAGCTCTTCGAGGAGCACCTCCATGCGGGCGGTGGGCGGGATCTCGCGGTCGAGAAACAGGATGTTCCTGTCCCGCACCCGGCAGGTCCCGCTCTGAACGCGGTAGCCGATCTCGCGGAGCAGCCGTTCCTCGCGAACCTCAAGGCCGAGGCGCGCGGCTACGCCCTTGAGCTCCTCGAGAATGGCATCGACCTTGTAGCTCGCCCGGCGCACGCCGCTCGGCCGCTCGTGCTTTGCCACGAAACGGTTGTAGTCACCGCCCCGCGCTTTGTAAAGCAAGCGCCGCCGCCGCGGCCGCCGCCCTCGACGTTGTCGCCTGCGCGGTGCCGCGCCGCACGGCCGCCGCCGCTGCGGGTCGCTCCTCTCGCAGGCCGCTGCCGCAGGCCGCGCGTGCCGCAGGCAGCAGCAGGCACCGGGTCGCAGGCAGCAGTCGCTTGCCGCTCGGGTCGAGCGGGTGCTAGAGGCGGCGGGAGGCGGGGAGCTGCGCCGAATGATCAAGAACGTCCTCGTGGCCATCGACGGCTCCGAGCATTCCCGCTCGGCGATCGAGCACGCGCTGTGGATCGCCGCGCGCGTCGGGGCCAGCGTGACGGGGCTCCACGTGATCGACATCGTGTCGATCGAAGGATCGTTTCTGCACGACATCTCCGGCTCGCTCGGCTTCGAGCCCTACCTGGATTTCTCCTCGAAGATGCGCGAGGTGCTCGAGGAGCGCGGCAAGGTCATGCTCGCCGAGTTCACCGAGCGTGCGGCCGAGGCGGGCGTCCGCTGCGAGACGCTGATGGACGTCGGGGTGATCGGCAACGAGATCTCGGAGCGCGCGCGCACCGCGGATCTGGTGGTGATCGGCCATCGCGGCATCAACGAGAAGTTCTCGACCGGGCTGCTCGGCGGCACAGCCGAGAGCGTCACACGCAAGTGCCCCAAGCCGCTGCTCGTCTGTCCGGGCACGTGGAGGGGAGTGAAAAAGCCGCTGCTCGCCTACGACGGCAGCCAGCGCTCCGCCAGCGCCATGCAGAGCGCGGCCGAGTTCTGCGTCTCCTTCGCGATGCCGCTCGCGGTGATCCACGTCGCACGCGACGAGGCCGCCGGCGCGCGCTCTCTCGAGGAGGCCAAGCGCTATCTCGCCTCCTATCCGGTCGAAGCCGCGTTCTCCTGCGTGCCCGGCCACGCCCCCGAGCAGATCATCGCGACCATCGGCGAGCAGGGGTACGACCTGCTGTTCATCGGCGCCTACGGGCACAGCCGGATCGTCGAGATGGTGCTCGGCAGCACGACGGAATACGTGCTGCGAAAGGCTCCCTGTCCGGTGTTCCTGAGCCGCTGACCGCGCCGGCGCGCCACCGCCGCTTCAGCCCTGGTCCTACTTGTGGCTGTCGTTGCGCAGCCGACCGAGCCGCTCCTCGAGCCGCGCGATGCTGCGCTCGATGCGCGCGAGGTCCCGCTGCACGGCCGGCAGCGAGGTGATGCGCTCGACCGACTTCTTGACCCGCTCGTCGATGCGCTTCTGCAGCGCCTCGAGCCGCCGCTGCGGCGAGGAGAAGATATCTTCGAGCAGCGCCTTCCCCTGCGGCGCGCCGCGACCGACCAGCTCCTGCACGCGCCTGCCGGCGCGCTCGCCGAGCGATCCGAGGGCTTCCACGCCGCGGTCGACGCGCGTCGCCAGGTCCTGCAGCGTCGCCTCCCCTTGCTGGATGATCTTGCGCAGCATCGGCAGCGGCAGGAATCCGGTGCTGCGCCGTTCCTGCTCGAGGATGATCTGCGCGAACGTCACCGCCGTCAAATCCTCTCCCGTGTCGTTGTCGACGACCTGTACTTCCTCTCCCTGCTTGACGAACGCGGCGATCCCCTCGAGCGTGACGTAGCGGCTCTCCTGCGTGTCGTAAAGCTTGCGATTTCCGTAGCGCTTGATCAGGCGGGGCATGTACGGGACCTCTCCGCGCCGCCGGCGATCAGCCGGGAAGCACCTTGATGAGCACGGTCCGCGTGCGCGGCCCGTCGAACTCGCAGAGGTAGATCGCCTGCCACGCGCCGAGCACCAGCTTGCCGTTCTCGACGAACGACATCGCCGAGCTGCCGATCATGCTGGCGAGGATGTGCGCGGCCGCGTTCCCCTCGGCGTGCAGGTAGGGCCCGCTCGCGGGCACGATGCGGTCGAGCGCCTGCAGCATGTCGCGGCGAACGTTGGGGTCGGTGTTCTCGTTGATGGTGATGGCTGCGGTGGTGTGGGGAACGAAGAGGTGGCAGACCCCCTTCATCACCCCGGCCTCGCGCAACGCCTTGCCGACGGCGGCGGTCACGTCGATGATTTCCCGAGCCTCGGCCGTCTCGACCTTGATTTTATGCATGGCGTCGAAAGCTGCGCCCGGCTACCACATGGGTCCCGGGGCTTCAAGGTGACCCGCTGCGACGCGCCGCAGCCGAGGGCGCCCGCTGAGGTCATCTCACAAATCTGACGTGCGCCCCGCTGCGACAGTCACGCGGGCGACGGTGACCCGCGCCCGAGCCGCGCCTCGACCGATCGCTGCGCGGCCGATCGGCCGCGCATGGCTCGACGTCAGCCCGCGCGCTCGGCGATCCGCACCAGCAGCAGCCGCGTGTTCGGCCGCGCGATCGATGCCGGCGGGCTGGTCTCGATGACCCGGGCGCCGTCCCGCGCGGCGGCCGACAGCGCCTCCCAATCCTTCAGCCAGATCAGCACGTAGGCCGGACGGCCGATCGCCTGGAACTCGCCGCGCTCGACCGGCACGTGACGGCGGAGATAGAAGAGCACGGCCAGGTCGGCAGCGCGGAAGAAGCGCAGGGGATCGCGGCCGACGATCGAATCGACGCGCCCGGAAAAGGGCGCGAAGGACTTGAGGCTGGCTTCGAGGTCGGGCACGACGCGACAGGCCGTGAAGACGGCGAGCAGGAGGCTCGCCCCGATCAGCGCGTAGAGCGCCCGCCAGCGCCGGCGCACGGTGGCCACGGCGAGCGCCGCAGCGAGCGCGACGAGCAGCAGGATCACCGCGAGGCCGGGCTCGCCGAGGCGCTCGATCATCCGCGGCGCGAGGATGCGGTCCTGCGCGTGCAGCCACGGGACGATCGCCGTCCAGGGCCGCCAGCCCGCTCGCCAGCTCGCCAGCGCGGCGGCGAGCAGCACGACGGCAGCCGTCGCCGCCGCGCCCACCGCGCCGAGCACCCGCTCGCGCCGCCGCGACGGGGGGGCTTCGAGCCATGCGGCGAGATCGCGCCCGACCAGCAACGCCGCCGCGGGGTAGAGCGGCAGCAGGTAGTTGCTCCGCTTCCCCGAAGCCAGCGTGCAGACCACGAAGACGACCGTGAACCAGAGCAGCAGATAGCGGGAGAAGTCGGCCGCGGGCGCGTCGGATCGGCGCTCGCGCCAGGCGCGCAGCACGGCGTGCGGCAGCGCGATGCTCCACGGCGCCATGCCGGCGAGCAGCGTCGGCACGTAGAACCACAAGGCGTGCCGGCGGCTCGGCCCGCCCTCCTCGTAGGGCAGAAAGCGCAGCACGTTCTCGAGCACGATCTGCTTGTGAAAGAACGCAAACCCGGCCTGCGCGAAGGCTGCGGCGTACCAGCTGAGAGCGATCGCGGCAAAGACCGCCGCGGCCGCCGCGAGCGGGCCGGCGCGCAGCGCGCGGCGCGCGCTGCGCGACCGCACCACCTCGATCGCCATCACCAGGCCGACCAGAGCCGCGGCCGCGAAGCCCTTGGCCAGCGTGGCCGCGCCCGCGGCGGCGGCGAGCGCGAGCAACGTGCCGGTCCGGGCGGAGCGCAGCCAGCGACGACCGAGCAGCAGCGACGCGGCGAGCAGCAGCGCGAAGGTCGCGTCGGTGCGGGCCGTGGTCGCCCACTTCACCCACTCCGGCGACGTCGCCAGCACGACCGCGGCGACGGCGGCCGACGGCGCTCCCCACTCGACGGCGGCCGCGGCGAAGACCAAGCCCACGCCGAGCGCCGCGGCGACGATCGACGGCAGGCGCACCGACCGCTCGTCGACGCCCCCGGTCAGCCGGGAGAAGCCGGCGGCGATCCAGTGGTAGAGCGGCGGCTTGGAGGGGATCAGCTCGCCGTTGACCCGCGGCAGCACCCAGTTGCCGCTGTCCGCCATCTCCCAGACCACGAGCGCCTCCTGACACTCCGCGGTGTTCGAGAACGGCGCACCCGAGCCCTGCAGGTAGATCACCAGGGCGAGCACGGAGACGGCGATCCAGCGAAGCACGCGGCAGGTGTGTACTTGAGACACCGGGTGGGTACAAATGGTGCCCCCGATGCCCGTTCCCGCCAGCGCCGCGCTGCCGTCGCGCATCCGTCTCGCGGTCGCCGTCGCGCTCGGCGCGCTCGCGCTCTACCTGCCGGGGCTGGGCGAAGGCGATTTCGTCGGCGACGACGAAGCGCTCGATGCCGGCGTGGTGTGGGAGATGCAGCGCACCGGGGACTGGCTGTTCCCCGAGTTCAACGGCGAGTACCTGCCGCCCAAGCCGCCGCTCTACTACTGGCTGGCGCGGCTCGCCGCGCTGCTCCACGGCGGCATGGACGAGTGGAGCCAACGGCTGCCCTCCGCGCTCTGCGGGGCGGCAACGGTGGCGGTGACCGTGGCCGCCGTGGCCGCGCGCGGCGGGCCGGCGCCAGCGGCGCTCGCCGGATCGATGCTGGCCACGACCTGGGTGATGCGCGACCAGGCCCGGCTCGGCCGCTGCGACATGACGCTGACGCTGCTGGTCACCGGGTGCCTGCTGCTGGCGGCCTCCCCGCAGCGCCTGCGACGGCGGCGCGGACTGTTCTGGTCGCTGCTCGGTCTGGCGGCGATCACCAAGGGCGGAGCCGGCGTCGGCGTGGTCTCGGCGGTGGTGCTGGCGGCGGCGCTGGTCGAGCGCAGCGCGGATCGGCTTCGCGCGCTGGCGGGACGCGAGGCGGCGGTCTTCGCGGCGATCGTCGCGGGCTGGTACGGCGCCGCGAGCTGGCACTGGGGCGGCCGGTTCGTCGACGAACAACTGATCGGCGAGAACCTGCGCCATCTACTCGGTGGAACCGGCATCTCCGATCAGGGCGCCGCAACCCGGCCGCTCGCCTATCACCTCGGCTACTACCCGCGGCACCTGTTCAGCGCCATGCTGCCCTGGAGCCTGCTGCTGCCGCCGGCGCTGGTCGGCCTGTGGCGGGACGCCGAGCGCTGGCGCGCGGAGCGCTTCTTCGTCGTCTGGCTGGCCGCGGGACTGCTGTTCTTCACCTTCGCCTCACGGAAGTCACCCTACTACCTGCTGCCGCTCGCCCCGGCGGTGTCGATCGTGGTTACGGCGTGGATCTTTCCCGTCCTTCGAGCATCGCCGGCCGGCCGAGCGCTCGAGGTCCCGGTCGGCCGGCGCGCCATGCTGGGGGTGCTCGGGGTCTCGGCGGCGCTGTGGCTCGCCGCGCTGTGGCTCGCGGCGCTGGCGGCCGACGGCAGCTGCCGGGCGCGGGCGCTGGCGAGCGGCATCGGCGGCCATCCTTTCTTTGCGGTCGGCGCGCTCTGGCTGGTGCTCGGCGCGGCGGTGGGGCTCGTGGCCTCGGTCCGCCGCCGCCGGTGGGACGTGGCGGCCGGTTCCGCCCTCGCTGCCGTGGCGGGCGTTCTATCCCTCGCCAATCGCCTCGACGGGCCGCTCGACGACTGCGTCTCCCTGAGGCCCTTTGCCCGCGAAGCGGCGGCGGCCGTCCGCCCGGACGACCGGATCTTCTTCTTCCGTCTGCCGCTGCCCGCCGTGGCCCTCTATGCCGAGCGCCGCATCCCGGCGCTGCGGGATCCGGCGGCTGCCCCCGAGCGGCCGTTCTTTCTGATCGTCCCCGAATCGCTCGCCGGCGAGGTGCCCGCGGACTGGCTGGAAGATGCCGAGACCGTCGTGGCGGGACGCGGGCGGGTGTTCACCCGCCGGACCATGGGGATTCAGCTTCTGCGCATCGGCGCCGCGCCCGCCACGCGACTCGCCAGTGCTGCCGAGCAGCCTCGTCGTCCCAGCCTCGTCGACACCCAGCCTCGTCGTCCTTGACGCTTGGGAATTCACCTCGATAAGAGGGCTACCGGCCATTCGGGTCGGCTTGCTCGGGCGCCGATTCAGGAAGGGAGAGGGTGATGAACAGTGCGGGGGGATACGGAGGTCATCGCGCGAGCCGTCTCCTCGGCGTCGCCTGCATGCTGGTCTCGGCGCTCGCGCTCGGCGTTCGCACGGCGCGGGCGGATTCTCCCGGGCCTCCCGCGAGTAACGGCCCGGCGCTCTTCTCGCCGCAGGAGGTCTCCTTTCGCTTCGCCTACGGCATCACCAAGCACGAGTCGCTGCGCTTCTATACCTTCGGGCCGCGGGTCGCCTACGACCTGCCCGATTTCGTGCCGGCGCTCGCCGGCAACCGCTTCCGAATCGGCATCGAGGCCACCGGCTCGATCATCGAAGGGGATGAGCGCAGCCACGAAGGCGAGTTCGCGCTGAGCCCGTTGATCTTCGATTATCGCTACGACACCGGGGGCCGGCTGGTGCCGTTCGTCGAGGGCGGGGAAGGCATCGTGCTCACCACGCTGCAGGATCTCAGCATCGGCGGCCCGTTCGAGTTCAGCTCTCAGGTGGGCACCGGGGTACACGTCATGCTGAGCGCCGAGGATGCCGTGACGATCGCCTTCCGCATGCGGCACATGTCGAACGGCGGATTGAGCCACGACAACCGCGGCCTCAACACGTATTTCATCCACGTCGGCTTCAGTCGCTTCCCGGGCCGGAAGTAACCGTCCGGCGGGCGGCGGATCGTCGCGGAGATCGCTGCCCGGGGCCCATCGCGGACAGACCGCTTCGACGTTGTTGCCGTCGGGATCGAGCAGGAACGCGGCGTAGTACTTGGGCCCGTAGTCGGCGCGCAGGCCGGGACGGCCGTGGTCGCGGCCGCCCGCCGCGAGGCCTTCCCGGTGACGACCTCCTTGGTTGCCGGCGGTCATCGTACGCAATGGGGCCCCGGGGGTTCTTGGAGGATCTTGCGGTTCTCTTTCAGCGCGATCTGTCGCGGCAGCTCAGGCCGAAACGAGGATTCTCGCCAGGGTCTCCGGTGGCTTGCGGCCGCGAATGGCCTCGACGATGCGCCCGAGCGTCCGCCGCTCGGAGTCGGTCGCGACCGGGATGCTGAACTCGACGCCGGTCGCCAGCGAGCCGAAGCGGGCGAGGATCTTCTCGGCGATCTCGTCGTGCGTGCCGACGACCACGTAGGTCTCGAGCACCTCGTCGGAGATGAGCGGCGGCATCTCCTCCCAGCGCTTCTCCCGCGAATAGTGCTTGAGCCGGTCGGCGAGATCGCCGAGGCCGTGGGTCGCGAACGCCGGCCGATACGCGGGCGTCGACGCGTAGAACGCGATCCGCGCGCGGGCGTTGTCGACCGCGCGACCGAGGCCGGCGCGATCCGGGGCGGTCGCGAACAGGAACTTCATGGCGAGCGAGAAACCGTGCAGGCGCCGTTCCGCCCGCTCGGCGCCCTCGCGAACGGCCGGCAGCATGACCTCGGCGATGTATTTCGGAGTGCAGACCGGATGCGGCCGCAGGCCATCGGCGACCTCCCCGGCGACGCGACAGAGGTACGGGTTCACCGCCGCGAGATGGATCGGAATGGCGGGATGGTCGATCGGCCCGGGATCGAACAGCGGAACCATGAGGTCGAGCCGGTAGCGCTGCCCGCGGAAGTCGAGCGGCTGGCGCGCCTGCCAGCAGCGCCACACGGCGCGCACGGCCTGCACGTACTCGCGCATCCACGGGCCGGGCGACGACCAGCGCAGGCCGTAGCGGCGCTCGATGTGGCCGCGCACCTGCGTGCCGAGTCCCAGCGTGAAGCGCCCCGCGCAGAGCTTCTGCAGCGTCCAGGCGCTGAGCGCGGTGATCGTCGGGCTGCGCGGGAACGCCATCGCCACCGCGGTGCCGATCGCCAGGCGCGACGTCGCTTGCGCCGCGAGCGCGCTGACGACGTAGGGATCGTCCTTCGTCTCCTCGACGACGAGGCCGTCGTAGCCGAGGTCTTCGACCAGCCGTGCGTCGCGCGCCACCGCGGCGACGTCGAGCGGCGTGGCCGGCGCGCGCAGGCCGGGATCCACCTTGCCGAGCGGAAGCAGCGTCTCGATCTTCAGGCGAGGCTCATCCTGGCAGCGGCGCGGCGAGCCGATCCTGGAAGATCTCGCGGTCGCCCCGCGCCGCCCGCTGGAAGGCTCGGGGCGAGACGCCGGCCGCGCGATGGAACGTGCGCACGAAGTTGGAGAGATCGCCGAACCCGACGTCGTAGGCGACGTCGGTGATCGAGCGGGCGTCGTCGGCGAGCATGGCGGCCGCCTGGCGCAGCCGCGAGCGGACCAGGTACTGGTGAGGGGTCACGCCGAGGACCTTGGCGAAGAGCCGCAGAAAATGGAAGGGGCTCAGCCCGACCCTCGCCGCCGCGCGCCCCAGATCGAGCGGCTCGTGCGAGTGCTCGTCGATCCACAGCGCGGCCTCCACGGCGCGGCGGCGATCGCGCGCGGAAGCTTGCGGCGGCTTTCGCTCGCGGCCGGCCGCCAGCTCGACGAAGCGAGCGGCGAGCAGCAGTCCCACCTCGTCGAGGCCGACGTCGCCGCCGCCGTCGGCGGCGGCGCTCGCCAGCTCGCCGAGCACCATCAGCTCCGAGAGCGGCGGGACGCAGCCGGTGCGCCAGAGGTCGCTTTGGCCGCCGAGCGTCTCGGCGAGCTGCGGTGCGAACCGAAAGGACAGACACTGGTCGCCGCGGGCGTGGTCGTGCGTGCACACGTACTCGTCGCCGGGGTGGCCCACCAGGATCGATCCGGCGATCAGATCGAACGACTTGCCCCGCGCGCGGTAGCCGAAGCTGCCGCGGCGCACGTAGGCGAGGTCGAAGCCGTCGTGCCGCTCGACGAACGGCTCGTCCGCCGGGCCGACGTCGCAGCGGTAGTCGACCACCTGGAGCGATGCCTCGCAGAGGACCGTCGCGGCCGCCATCGCCGGCCGAGTGTGCCTCCGATGAGCGTACCGAGCAACCGCAGCGGCGGACCCCGCCGGCCTGGGGGACCGGCTGCCGGAGCGCCCGCTCATCGCTCCGCGGACCCCGCCGTGGCCGCCCCGGTCGGCGGGACGACCTCGAACGATCCGACCGCCACGGCTCGCGTGGCGCCGAGGAAGCGGCTCAGTGGCGAGCGTCGGGCCGGATTCCACAGCCCGGCGCTCAGCGTGTACCGGCCCGGCGAGACTCCCGCCGGCACGGTTACCTCGACGGCGTCGCGAATCGTCTCTCCCGGCTGCCACAGCGAGGTCGGCAGAGTCCCTTTCGCCGGCGAGTGATCGGCCAGGAACCGCGCCCCGCCGGGGCCCGCCGCGTGCACGAAAGCCGCGAGGTCGCGATCGAGGGGTTGGCGGCACTTCCAGAACAGCTCGAGCGTGAAGTGACCACCCGCCTCGACGCGATCCGGCAGCGTTCCGCGGCCGGACAGCTCGACGGCGCCGAGATCGGCACCGAGCGCGCTCGCGGGTTCGAAGCGGCGCCGGACGTCTCGTAGTCTGGCTCGTTCCACCTCGTCGCGGGCGCGTCCCAGGGCGCGGTCGACGCAGAGCGAGCCGGCCTCCACGGCCGCGCAGCGCGCGAACTCGGTCGCGGCGAGATCATCCAGGCCGAGCGCCTCGAGGCCGAGCCCCCGGCAGCGATCCGGCCCGCCCCCGGGACACCCCTTCATCCAGAGAAGTTCCCTCATCCAGAGAACTCGTCCGAGGCGATAGAGCGGCTCGGGGTCGTCCGGGCTCTTGCGCGCGGCGCGCAGATAGGCGCGCGCGACCTCGTCCCAGGCGGTCGAGTCGACCGCGGGCGCGTAGGGAGCGTGCAGGCTGTGGTAGCTGATGCCGACGAAGCCCCTGCGCTCGGCGAGCAGGCCGCTGCGAAGATCCGCCTCGCCCCGGTGATTCTCCGGTGCGTCGGCCGCGCGAACGAAGATCTCGGTCACCGACCAATTCCTCCGCTCGGGGCTGTCGTCGAGCACCCGCACGCGCAGATGCCTGGCCGGAGTCGGGTCGAAGTAGAAGGAAACCCGCCCCTCGTCGTCGAGCTTGGGATGTCCGTTCCACCAATACCAATTCAGGCCGTCGAGGCGGCTGCGCACCGTCCAGGTCCGGCCGTCGAGCGAGGTCTCGAGCACGGCGCCGTGGGGGATGTCGCGGATGCGCAGGGCGCAGAGCAGGTGAACCTCATCGATCGGACGCGTCGCCCCGAGATCCACGGACAGCCAATCGCCCGCCGCGCGGGGCCGGTTCGTGGACCAGCCGCTCAGCACGTCACGGTCGACGAGCCTCGCGAGGTCGCCGCGCTCGGCGACCGCATCGAGCTTCCATTGCGCGGGCGAGAGCCAGCCGCCGCCGCCGCTCGGCGGCCGGAAGTCGTAGAAGATCCAGTAAGGCCCCGCCTTGAGCCTCCGGAAGTGGCCGCCGAGCACGCCGAGCGCGCGCGCCAGCTCGGTCGGGTGGGGGATCTGCAAGATCTCGTGAGTGATGATCGCCGGAGCGGCGGCGTCGTCGACGACGTTCAGGTAGGGCATGTAGGGAACGCCATAGTAATCCGAAACGATGATGCGCTCGCGCGACGCGAGATTGATCGGCAGCGAGATGCGGTTGTGAGCGTAGGCCCGGGTGATGCCCAGGCGGTCGAGCGCGGCGATCGCCGCCCGGGCGCTCTGATCGCGCCAGGTCTCGCTCCAGCGCGCGTAGCGGAGGTGGTCGTGGAGGCCGGGCAGGAGAGCCGAGAGCATGACCGCGGCGCCGAGCGGGCGCGAACGGCGCGCCGCGGTCGCGACCGCGCCACCGACCAGGATCGGCACGACGGTCGCGAGCGGCAAGAGGTAACGCGCGAACGTCGGGCTCACGCCCCAGCGGCTCTTCGCATAGAAAAAAGCGGTCACCACGAAGAGCGCGAAGACGAGACCCGTTCCGACGCGCAGCTCGCGCCGGCCGGCCATCCCCTGCGCGGCGCCGAAGACGAGCAGGCCGGCGACCAGCAGCTCGCCGTAGCGTACCCACGCGGCATAGCCGCCCGGGTCGAGCCAGAACTGCGGGTTGGCCGCGACCAGGCTTCCGACGCTCTCGCAGAAGCCCGACCAGGCGAGGCCGAGCGACACCGGAGCGTAGTCGCCGGCCAGGAAGTTCTTCACCGTGATCCAGTCGAACAGCGCGTTCCAGGTCCACAGCGGCGCGCTGCCGAGGAAGAATCCGGCGGCGAGACGCCCACCCGGCGCCCCGCAGATCCGCCGGCGCTCGACCGCCAGGAACACCCCGCCGACGGCCAGCGTGTAGTAGAGGCCGAGCTGCTGGCACCAGGTCGAAGCGCCGAGCGCCAGTCCGCAGAGCCACACCCAGCGGGGATGCGTCGGCCGATCGACGAGCTGCGCGAGCGCCGCGAAGCAAGCGATCGATCCCAGCGCCTGAAAGACCGCGTAGGCGGTCAGCGTGTGGTAGCTGTAGTAGGCGGAGGGAACGGCGAGGTAGGCGAGCGCGGCGAGCCCCGCCGGCTCGCCCCACAGGCGGCGGGCGAAGCCGTAGACCGCCGCCGCGCCGCAGACGGCGACGCCGATCGCGACCCAGCCGAAGGTTCGCACCGGGTCGGTGCCGAGCGCGTAGAACGGCGCGAGCAGGTACGAGAAGAAGGTCCCGAAGTAGGGCTGTCCCCAGTAGAGCACCGGGGTCTCGCCGCGCAGCACGGCGAGCGCTTCGAGCCCGAGCGGCGCCGGCTCGTAGGGGATCTCGTCCCAGTAGGGCGAATGGAGAACGGCGAGCCGCGACACGAAGACGGCCGCGAGACCGAGGGCGAGCCGCAGCCAGACGGCGTATCGTCGCGCAGACCCTGCGCCTTGCGCAACCTGTTCCAGGCAGACCTCGTAATCCGTCCGATGGGCGAGACGTCGACGCCGCGCGGGGCGAAGCCGCGCCGGCGAGCTATTTCCCCGCCACCTCCACGGCGCGCCACAGGTACCAGCTCGCCACCGTCCGGTAGGGCCTCCAGCGCTCGCCGCGTCTCTCCAGCTCGTCGCGGGTCGGCAGTGCGCGCTTGCGGAAGGCGACCGCGAAACCCTTGCGCACGCCGTAGTCGTCCGCGGGCAGCACGTCCGGGCGGCCGAGGCGAAAGATGAGCAGCATCTCGGCCGTCCAGCGGCCGATGCCGCGCACCTCGGTGAGGCGCTCGACGATCGCCTCGTCGGTCATGCGGCGCGTCTCGGCGAGTGCGGGAATCTCGCCGGCCTTGGCCTTGCGCGCGAGGTCCCGGAGCGAGAGCAGCTTGGAGCGCGAGAGCCCGGCGGCGCGGAGCTTCTCGTCGGGGGCGCGCAGGATCTGCTCGGCGGTGGGCCCGCCGTAGCGGCGGGGAAAGAGCGCGCACACGCGCGCGAAGATCGTCGCCGCGGCCTTGCCGCTGAGCTGCTGGTAGACGATGGCCTCGGCGAGCGCGGCGAACAGGCCCGGCGTCCGCTTCAACCGCAGGCCGAACGGGCCCACGGCATCGATCAGGCGCGCGAGCGCCGCGTCCGACGCGCGCAGATGCGCGATCGCCAGGTTCGGATCGAAGTCGAGCGCGCCGTCTCCATCGAAGAGCGGGGCCGTGCCGTCCACCCTCGCGCCCTCGATCGAGAGCAGGCGGAGCTTGGTCGCGATGCCGCCGTTGGCGGAGAAACCGCCGACCCTGCCGTTCGCCGCGAGCACGCGATGGCACGCCACGACGATCGCGAACGGGTTCCGGCCGAGCGCCTGCCCGACGGCGCGCGCCGAGCCGGGCGCACCCAGGCGCGCGGCGACGTCGCCGTACGAGAGCGTGGCCCCCGGTGGAATGGCGCGCGCGGTCTCGTACACCCGGCGGTGAAACGGCGGCACGCCGTCCATGTCGAGCGCGACCGCGCGGAGATCGCGGGCATCGCCGCGCAGCAGCGCGACGATGCCGTCGATCGCCCGGCGCACCTCCGCCGGCGGCGGCGCTTCGCGTGCATCGGGGAAGCGCCGCAGCAGACGCGCGCGCGTCTCGATCTCGCGCCGCTCGGGAAGCTGCACGCCGACGATGCCGCGCCCGCCCCAGGCGATCCCGCATCGCCCGAGCGGCGTATCGAA
>JACPRU010000028.1 GCA_016189835.1 Deltaproteobacteria bacterium
AACCGCTTCGGCCCGCGGGTCGTGATGTTCTTCCGGGACACCAGCGGCAACCCCACCCACCGGCTGCTCGCCGACGACGAGCGTGCCGGCGTGCGCGCGATTTACGCCAGCGGGGGCGGCGGGGGCGGCGGGGGATGCGCGGTGGTGCGCCCGGGAGGCCGCTCGGATCTGCTGATCGTCGCGGCCGCGCTGGCCTGGCTCGCCCTGCGGGCGGCGCGGCGGCGGCCTGCGCGAGGCTCGCGATGAAGCTCGCCGCGAGACGATGGGGCGCGCGATGGCTCACGACGCGGCCATCGAATTCAACGAGCGCGACTTCGAGCGGCGCATGATGGAGGCTCTGGAGGGTCGCGATGCGCGCAGGTGAAAGCGAAGGAGCGGGGCGCGGCCCGCTGCCGCGGCGGGGCGGCGCCGCGCGGGCCGTCGTCCTGGCGCTGGGCGCCGCGCTGCTCTGGCTCGACGCGCCGCCGGCGCGCGCTCAGACGAATTCCGGCATTGGCGCGCCCCCCGGCTCCGCCGCCGATCGCTTCCGCAAGGCGCGCGAGGGTGCGGGGACCGCCGACTTCCTGCGGCGCACGAACGATCCGGACCCGGCGGTGCGCGCGCAGGCGCTCAAGTCGCTGGCCGAGTCGGGCGACCCGCGGGCCAAGGATGCCGCGCTCGAGGCGCTCGACGACGCCGACGCGCGCGTCCAGAACCGGGCGCTCGAGTGCCTCGTCGAGCTGCGCGCCGCCGACGTCGCCCCCGCGCTCCTGCAGCGCCTGTTCCTCGCGGCCACGCCGCGGCCGGTTCGCCGGCGCATCCTGGCGGTGCTCGCCGAGATCGCCGAGCCGCCCGTCGCCCGGGACCTCCTCGACTACGCCGGCGAGGAGACGGACGCGGAGCTGCGCGTCGCGGCGCTCTACGCCGTCGGCCAGGTCGGTGACGCATCGCTCGAGGCGCCGCTGCGCGCGCTCGCCGATCGCGAGAGCGACCCCGCGGTCAAGCGCATCGCCGCCGATGCCGCCGCTGCCGTCGCCGCTCGTGCCGCGGCGGGCTCGCGACGATGAGCCGGGCAGCGCGGCGCCGGCGGGACCGCAGCGCGATCGCGCGGCGAGCTTCGAGCGGCCACTCGGCCGCGTTCAGCGGCGCTCGGGCGTGGGCTCGGCGGCGGGCGCAAACAGCGCGCCGAACATCTTGCGCAATGCCCCGGGGGCGAGCGCCGTCAGCGGGTTGACGCGCACCTCCGGCCGTTCGACGAGGCCGGAGACCCGGTATTCGATGCCGAACAGCCCGGCGCCCTCGCCGCCGGCGATCCACGAGCCGACCAGCGGAACGTTGCCGAGGGCGGAGTTCAGCGTGTCGGCGGGGATGATGTCGCCATGCAGCTCGACGCGGCGGCTCGCTCGCTCGATCTCGCCGTCGGCGGTCAGACCGATGGCGCCGGCGGCGCGGGCATCGTGAATCTGCACGGTCCGTTCCGACCACAGGAACGGCACCCGCACTCGCGTGAACGGGATGCCGTCCCGGTCGAGCATGCCGGCGATGCCCTCGAACGACCCGAGGCTGAGGATCTGCGCCAGCACCGGAGCGCGCAGCACGCGGAAGTCGCCGAGCTCGATCTCGCCGTGGGCGCGCGTCGGCGGCTGCGCGTCGTCGATCGTCGCGCGCAGGATGAGGCGACCGCCCACGGCGCCGTCGTAGAGGCCGAGCGCCTTCAGCGTCTCGCCGCCGCGGTCGGAGCTGAGGCCCAATCGGCGCCCCCCCTCGACCGGCGCGAGCTCGAGCTTGATCTCCCCGTCGGGAGCGAGGCGGCCGGCCGCCGCGGCCCGGCGGATGCCGCCGCCGTCTCCCTGCACGGTGCCGCTCGCGTCGGCGAGCTCGAAGCCCGCCGCGGCGAGCACGCGGGCGAAGCGGAAGTCGAGGTCGTAGGCGAAGCCGATCCGGGTCGCCGCGCCGCTCCCGGACCGCAGCCGCTCGAGCCAGGGTTCGAGATCGAGGCGCTCGCCCGCGAGCGACGCGCGGAAGCCGTCCCGTTCGCGCCGCACGACGCTCGCTCCCAGTTCGCTGCGTCCGAGCTTCAGGCGCTTCAGTGAAAGCGACTGCAGCTGCCCGGACTCGAAGCTCGCGCTGCCTTCGGCCTCGGCGTCCGCGCCCCGCAGCGCCGCCTGCAGGCGCCCGCCGCCGCCCTCGGGCGTGAACGAGAGCCGGACGTCGAGCGGGCCCTGCGCGCCGGGCACGCCGGTGAGGACGGTCGCGCCGCGCACCTCGATGCCGCCGTCCTCCGCGAGCCGCACGTCGAGCCGTCCGCCGTCGATGCCGACCCGGCCGAGCAACGCCGCGGCCGTGGCGTCACGCAACTCGGCCGAGCCGGCGACCCGCACGTCGGCTCGGGTCAAGCCCCGCACCAGCGGGAAGCGGATGGCGGCGTGCGCGCGGCTCTGACCGCCTAGGCGGGTCGACGGGATGCCGAGCCGGCTCACGGCAGCGAGCGGCGGCCGTTCGAGGAAGTCGAGCAGGTCGGCGCTCGCGCCCTCGACGTCGACCTCGATCGCCGTCTGCGGCGGGCGCCCGCGCAGGGCGATGCTCACGTGCGCGCCGGGCACTCGCAGGTCGCCGACCTCGGCCCGCTCCACGCGCGCCGCGAAGCGCTCGGCGGTGAGAGTCGCGGAGCCGCGCGCCGAGCGAACCGGCGGCAGCGGCTCCAGATAATGGATCTCGACGCCGTCGAACTCGAAGGCGACGTCGGCGGCCGGCGCGGCGGGGGCCGCGCCGGGGTCGAGCGCGAGCGGCCAGCGCAGCGTGAAGCGCGCGCGCGAGAGGACGCCGGCGCGGATGCTGCGCCGGATCCACTCGCGGGCACCGCCGGCGAGGCCGGCCGGCCACAGCCGGTCGAGATCGCCGATGCCGAGCGCGTGCGCCTCGCCGCGCAGCTCGGCGGATCGGCCGGGGATGACGTCGGCCTCGGCGGCGAGCCGTGCGCCGCCGACGCGGGCATCGATGCCGCGCAGCTCGAGCTTCGCCGAAGCCGCGCTGAACGATCCCTCGGCGCGAAGCGAATCGATCGTCGCCGCAGTGCCGCCGCCGCCGAAGGCCAGCCGGCCGCCGCTGCCGGCGATCGCGAACGACAAGCGATCGAGCCGGCCGCCGCCGCCGAAGGCTTCGGCGTGGGCCGATACGCCGAGCGCGAAGTCGCGCAGATGCGCCGCGCTGCCGGCGCGCAGCGCGACCGTGGCGCGCAGATCCCCCGCGACCGAGCCGCCGGCACGCCGGCGCACGTCGAGATCCGCGCCGGACACCTCCCAGGTGCTGCCGGAGATGCGATCCTCGAGCGTCAGAGCGGCGTCGCGGATGCGTACGCCGTGCAGCACCGCGTTGCCGTCCTGCAAGACCGCCGCCGCC
Source organism: Deltaproteobacteria bacterium (assembly GCA_016189835.1). Lineage (GTDB taxonomy): Bacteria > Desulfobacterota > Binatia > JACPRU01 > JACPRU01 > JACPRU01. The sequence goes on from JACPRU010000028.1 coordinate 3,379, forward strand.
AGCATCGCCAGCAGGCGCCCGGCGCCGGGGGCGTCGCCGCCCGCCGCGCCGCCCAGCGCCAGGCTGCCTTCGGCGCCGCGGACCAGCGCGAGTCGCACGCCGCTCAAGCCGATGCGGGCCACGGCGAAGCGGCCCGACAGGAGCGCGCGCAGGCTGAGGCGCAGCGACAGCATCGGCAGCGAGGCGACCGGCGAGCCGTCCTCGCGCTCGAGGCTCACGTCGAGGACGCGGACGGTCGGCCGGCGATCCGCCCAGGCCAGCTCGGTGCGCGCGACGCGCGCGCGGATGCCCGGGGAGAGATCGCCGAGCGCCTGTGCCACGCGGCGATCGAGCAGGGCGAGCGGGATCGGCCCCTGGCCGAGGCGCCAGGCGAGCGCCGCCGAGACGATCGACGCCACCGCGACCAGAGCGAGCGCGGATCGCGCGAGGACCTTCGCCATCGCCCGGGGCATTGCGGTTTCACTTATCGGTCGCGCCGGACAATTGCGACCGCCGAAAAGGGGTGGGGAGTCTTTTGCCGGAACGTCGCGAAGGGTGCTGCGAAAAAAGGACCCCCGCTGCGCACGAAAAGACTCCCGGCCCCTTTTCCCGGGACTCCTACCGAGGGGTCAGGGGACGCACAGCACGGGGACCCGGGCGCCGCGCAGCACCTTTTCCGCGGTGCTGCCGAACAGCAGCTCCGCGATGCCCCCCGCGGGGCTGCGGCTGCCGATCACGATGAGATCGCACTCCAGGTCGGCGGCGATCTTGATGATCTCAGTGAACGGCACGCCCTCGACGACCATGCGCTCGAACTTGCCGGCCAGCGAGCCCTCAATGTCGTCGAACTCGCGCTCGGCTCGGGAGCGCATCCGCGCCACCGCCTCGGCGTACGAGCAGATGCCGATGACCTCGAGACGGCGCGCCAGATCCACGTCGATCACGTGCACCGCGGTGATCTCCGCGTTCGGGGCATACCAGGCCATCGCGGTCTCGAGCGCCCGGCGCGCGCCGGGCGAGAGATCGACCGCCACCAGCACCGCCAGCGGAGGCGCAGGGACGGTCACCGTCGCCCTCGCGACAGGGATTCGAGAGCGGTGCGGATCGACACGGCGGTCATGGTAGTGGGTCTCCGCGGACAGGGATAGCACGCTCCGTGCCGAGTCGGCTCCGGTCTCGATCTCGACGCACGGCCCGCCGGCGACTGTGTCACAGCGACACAGCGCAGACCCTTTTCGGCGCAGCACCGGCGCCGAGACCTGCCGACAATTCGCCGTGGCGTCGCGCGCTTCGCAGGCAGATCCGCCATGCCCGCATGGCACGCCGTCTGCTCTTCGGCTGGCGAGGTCGGCCGCCGGGGCGGCCGGGAAAACGAGCGAGCGAGTATACGATGGCGCGTAAACAGGGCGGCGGGAGGACCAGCCCGCGATTTTCTCCGCTCGGCGCCGGCAACGGCGATGGCGAGGCGTTCGCCGCGCCGCGCGATGCGCAGCGCTCGGCGGGGCGGTCGCCGGCAGCCCAGGCTGAGCGGCGGCCGCGCCAGCGGCCACCTGCGGCGCGCTCGCCGGACGCAGCGGCGCGCAGGCGGTCGCGGGCGGCGGCCGGCGGCGAGGCGGGTAGCCGCCGTGGTGGAGCGCTGCTGGTCGCGCTGTCGGTAGATCCACGGCTGCGGGAGCTGGTCGCTCGGGCGGTCGCCGGCGCCGCCGTCGAGTTTCGTGACCAGCCCGAATCGGCCCGCCGCGCGCTGGCGGCGACCGGCGCCCCAGTGGTGGTGGCCGACGATTCGGCGCTGCCGGCCGCGGAGCGGGGCTGGTTCCTCGAGCAGGTGCGGCGGCTCGAGCCGGAGGCGCTCGTGGTCTACGTGGCGAGCCGGCAGGACGACGCCGTCGAGCGCGAGGTCCGGGCCCACGGCGTCCTCCACTACGCTTCCCGCCCGCTCGACGAGGCCCGGATGCTCCGGGTGCTCGGCTCGCTCGCCAGTTACGCCGCGGCCTCCGTTGTCGCCCGCCGCCCTTCCTGCTAGGCCTCCGGCGGGTGATCAAAGGGCGCACGCCGGATATCCGCAGGGGGGAGGTCTGCCACTTCCATCTGGTCTGGGACCACGAGCTGGATGAGCTCCAGCCCGTCCTGGAGGCGCTCGCGCAGAACCGCGACGAGGTTCTCGGCCACTGGCACCAGCTCTACCGGCTGCACTTCGGCGACGCGCGGGCGCTGTCCGAGGCGGAGTTCCTCGAGATCTTCGGCGCCGACCTCGACGCCGCCACCGCCGACCTGCGCCGCAAGGACATGGATCGCTTCGCCGCTGACGTGCGCCGGGTCGGCGAGCGCCTCGCCGACCGCGGCGTGCCGTTCTCGGAGGTCATCGCCTCGATGCATCTCTTCGAGGAGAGCGCCAGCCGCTTCTTCCCGCCGCTGCCGCCCTCGCGCGGCCACGTCTACCTGAGCTTCGACAAGCTCAGCCACTGCCGCATGATCGTCCTGGCCGACGCCTACTTCCGCTCGCAGGCCGCGGTGGCCGCAGCGCGCGTGCACGGCCTCGAGCGCGAGGCCGCGCGGCTGCCGCGCGCGGCGCGCGAGCGGTTCCACGGTCTGGTCGGGGCCAGCGCGCCGATGCACGAGCTCTACGAGCGCATCGAGGCGGCCGCCGCGACTCGCGGCACGGTGCTGGTGGTGGGCGAGAGCGGCACCGGCAAGGAGCTGATCGCCCGCGCGATCCACGAATGCGGAGCGCCGCCGCGGGGAGCGTTCGTCGCGCTCAACTGCGCGGCGCTGCCCCGCGACCTGATCGAGAGCGAGCTGTTCGGCTACAAGCGCGGCGCCTTCAGCGGGGCGGTGGCGGAGTACGTCGGGCTGTTTCGCGCGGCGCAGGGCGGCACGCTCTACCTCGACGAGATCACCGAGATGAGCCCGGAGACTCAATCGAAGCTGCTGCGGGCCATCCAGGAGCGCATGGTCCGGCCGGTGGGCTCGACGCGGGAAGTGGCGGTCGACGCGCGGCTGGTGGCCTCGACCAATCGCGAGCCCGACGAAGCGGTGCGCGAAGGCCGCTTGCGCCATGACCTCTACTACCGGCTGCAGGTGAACGTGCTGCGCGTGCCGCCGCTGCGCGAGCGCCGCGAGGACCTGCCGCTGCTCGTCGACCATTTCATCGCGGTGCTGAACGAGCGGCTGCGCCGCCCGGTGCCGGTGGTGTCGATCGAGCCGGACGCGCTCGAGGCGCTCGAGCGCTACGACTGGCCGGGCAACGTCCGCGAGCTCGCCAACGCGCTGGAGGCCGCCTTCACGTTCGGCCGCGCCGCGACGATCCGCCGCGGCGATCTGCCGCCGACGATGGCGCGCCCCGGCGCGAGCGATCCCCGCCCGAGGCCGGCGGCAGGCGTCCACCTGCCGAGCTTCGCCGAGGTCGAGCGCGACTTGATCGGGCGGGCGCTGGAGAGCACGCAGGGAAACAAGGTGAAAGCCGCGGAGCTGCTGCGGATCTCCCGCAAGCGCCTGTACGCGAAGATCCACAAGTATCGGTTGGGGTGAGGCCGGCCGGAGCGGCGCCTGCCACGAAGGGAGTCCGATGATCTCGTCCCGCGCGCTCGTGCTCCTCGCGCTCGTCCTGGCGGCGCCGCCGCGTCCCGACGCGGCGCGCATCGAGCAGGGCCGCGCCCTCTACCTCGCGAACTGTTCCCGCTGCCACGGGCCAACGGCGATCGGCGACGGCTCCGAAGCGCCGCTGTTCGCCGAGCGGCCGACGGACCTGCGGCGCAGCGAGGTGCTCGGCGCCTACAACGACGAGACGCTGGTCGATCGCATCCGCGGCACCCGCCAGCTCCACCTCGAGCTTCGTCCCGAGGCGGTGGCGCACCAGGCCCAGGACACCGAGTCGCTCTATCGCTTCGTGCGCGGGCTGCCCACGGTTCGCTGGGCGGCGGTCGAGCGCGGCGCGCTCGTCTTTTTCGAGCGCTGCTCCCCGTGTCACGGCGTCTACGGCCGCCCTGAGCCGCCGTTTCCGCCCGGAGTGCTGCACCCGCCACCCGATCTGTCCGATCCGGCGTTTCAGGCCGAGACCGACCGGCGTTCGCTGGCGCGGCTGGTCCGGCACGGCGAGCGCGGCATGCCCGCGGTGGTGCCCCGCCTGAGCGAACGGCAGGCCGAGGACGTCCAGGCGTTCGTCCGCCGGCTGTCCCCCGGCTTCACGCTCTACGACCGATTGTGCTCGACCTGCCACGGTCAGCGAGGTGAGGGCGCGACCGGCGCGCTCGAGGAGACTCGCGCGCCTCGCTTCGCTTTCGACGCCGCCTACTTTCGCGCCCACGATCCGGACCGGGTGCGCGGCAAGATCTGGCACATGCTGGAGAGCGCGGAGCCCGGCATGCCGCATTTCGCCGAGCTGTCCGCGCAGCAGGTGAAGGCGATCCTCGACTACCTGCGCTCGCTCCCCCCTCTGCCGCCGGAGGCTTCCGGTGAGAGCCTGCCGTAGAGTCCGCAGCGGCCGATGGAGCGACGGTGGCCGGGTGCCGTTCCCGGCCCTGGGACTCGGCCTTCCCGATCCTGGGAATCAGCGGCGCCGGGGGTGCGGCGAGCCGCCGCTCGGGCGGGCGGTTCTTGCACGCTTGCCCCGTCGCGAGCGTGCTGGCAGGGAACTTGCGATAGGCCCTGGAGAGGAGACCGCATGATCAACGAGGAATGGATGACCCGCCCCGTGCACGCGGCGAAGCCCCGCGACTCGATCGCGTACGCGCGCGAGCTGCTCGAGCGCTACCGCATCAATCAGCTCCCGGTCGTCGTCGAGGGCCGCGTGGTCGGCATCGTCAGCGATCGTGACCTGCGCGACGCCTTCCCCTCGGTGCTCGAGGCGCTGGTTCCGCCGCGCCGGCGCACTCGCAAGCCCGGCCTCGATCCCAAGGACATCGCGGTCGAAGACGTCATGACCAGCAACGTGCTCACCCTCGCGCCCGGCGACACGGTGGACGAGGCGGCACGACTGATGCGCCGCGAGCGCATCGGCGCGGTGCCGATCGTCGAGCGCGGCGCGCTGGTCGGCATCGTCACGCGCAGCGACGTGCTCGAGGCCTACTCCGAGCTGTACGAGCGGCTGCGCGGTGCGGCTGTGCCGAAGCCCGCTTCCGGAGAGGCTCCATGAGCGCGCCGACGCCGAAGGCGGGCAAGGGGCGCATCCGCTCGCTCGTGCGGCGCGGCAGCGAGGCCGGCAAGCAGCCGCGCGGAGGAGCAGCCGGCGCCGCCCCGCCCGAGGGCTCGGTGTGCCGGCGCTGCGGCGCCGCCTACCGGCGCCGAACCTGGCGGCGCGGGCGGCCCGGCGCGAGCGCGGGGAAGTCGGCGGCGGCGCTGCTCTGCCCGGCCTGCGCGCAGGTCGAGCGCGAGGACGCGTTCGGCAGCGTGACCGCGCGCGGCGGCTTCCTCGTCGAACACGGCGCCGAGATCCTCCGCCGCATCGACAACGTCTGCCGGCGCGCGGGCCGCACGCAGCCCGAGCGCAAGCTCGTGTCGGTGCGTCTGGAGGGGGACCGGCTCGAGGTGCGCACCACCTCCCAGAAGCTCGCCCACCGCATCGCCAGTGAGCTGTCCAAGGCCTTCGGCGGGCGCGCGTCGTACGACTGGATCGATCGCGACGGTACGCTTCGCGCCGTGTGGGAGCCGCGCGCGCGGCCGGCCTGAGCGGCCGGCGGGCGCGGCCGCGGCGCCGATGTCGAGCCGCTCCACCGAGGAGGACGTCGCGGTCCGGCGGGACGCCAGCGGCCGCGCCGGCGTCTTCCGCGCGCGAGGCGTCACCAAGCTCTACCACATGGGTGAGGTCGTGGTGCACGCGTTGCGCGGCGTCGATCTCGATCTGTTCGAGGGCGGCACCGCGCGGTGCTCGCGCGGGTGGAGATCGGTCGGGCGAACGACACGGAGGCGGAGCTCAGGTCGGTGCTCGCCGCGGGGAACCTGGTGCTCGCTCACCCCTCCGACAAGATCGAGGACGGCACGCGGATCGTCAGGCGTTGAATGCCGGCCGGGATCGACAGCGGCTCATTTCTCCTGGATCGACGCGATGTATTCGACGAGGATCCGGGATTGCAGGAGCCCGGTGTATGCGGTGTAGAGTTGCTCCTTGAGCTCCGCGTCGAACACCGCGCCCCATACCGGCATCTCGCGCGGCCCGTGCTCCTTCACCCAGCGCCGCCCATCGATGAAGGAGAGCAGCTTCGGCTCGTCGACGCGGCCGCCCCCCTTCTTGGCGAGCTGCGTGAGATCGGCGGGCGGCGTCTTCAACGTCGCCGCGACCGGACCGTCGCCTCGCCCGCCCACGCCGTGGCAGGATGCGCAGTAGCGGCGGTAGAGCGCCTCGCCGCTCGGCGAGGAAGGCGGCGTGCCGCACCGTTGAACGCCGAGGGAAGAGAGGCCCGCGAGCACGACAAGGGCGGCGAATCGGCGAGTTCGGCCGGGCACGGCAGCGCCTATAGCAGAGCGATCGGTCGAGGAGAATGATCTTGCCGCCGGACGACGAGGCGAAATCCGCGCACGACGATCCGCGGCCGAGCCGCTTGCGAGACGGCGGCCTGCACCTGCTCGAGTGGGCGCGGCGGCGGGTCGCGCCGCCGCCGCCGGGCAACGCGGTGGCCGACCTCGTCGAAGGCCGGTCGGACGAGGAGATCGAGGCCCGGCGCGGGCTGCCGCGCGCGGCGGTGCGGGGGGTGCGCAGCTTCTACGACGGAGTCGCTCGTCCCACCGAGGCCTGCGACGGCACCGCCTGCCATTTCGCCGGCGGCGCGGCGCTCGCCGAGCGGCTGCGCGCTGGCGGGGCGGTCGGGGCGGTGCGCTGCCTCGGGCATTGCTACGCGGCTCCGTCCTACCGACGCGGCGACTCGGTGGTCGCGCGCCCGATCGGCGAGGCGCTCGAGGGCTGGCTCGAGACCGCGCCGAGCGCGGCGGGGGCGCCGCCGATCCCGCGCCGGTCGCTGGTCGAGCCGCCGGTGGTGTTGCGCAACCTGGTCGGCGCCGGCCGGCGCTCGGCGCTCGAGGAATACGACCTGCCGGGCGGCGAGGCGATCCTCGCGGCGATCGCCGAGACCGGGCTGCGCGGGCGCGGCGGCGCGGCGTTTCCGACCGCCGCCAAGTGGCGTGCCGCTCGCGACGCCGAGGCCGGCCCGCGCTACGTGGTCGCCAACGGCGACGAGGGCGATCCCGGCAGCTACGTCGACCGGCTGCTGCTCGAGGAGGATCCCCACGCCGTGCTCGCCGGCATGCTCGCCTGCGCGCGGGCGATCGGCGCCCGGCACGGCATCGTCTACGTCCGCGGCGAGTACCCCCGCGCCCGCGCGGCGATGGGCGAGGCGATCCGCGAGGCCCGCCGGGCCGCGCGGATTGGCGCCGAGTTCGACGTGGAGGTGGTGTCGGGCGCGGGTTCGTACGTGTGCGGCGAGGAGACCGCGCTGCTCAACTCGATCCAGGGTCTGCGCGGAGAACCGCGCCCGCGCCCGCCGTATCCGGCCGAGCACGGGCTGTGGGGCCGGCCGACGGTGGTGCAGAACGTCGAGACGCTGGCGGTGGTGCCCTGGCTGGCGCGCACCGGGCGCGGCAGCGGTACCAAGGCGGCGAGCTTGTCGGGCGCGGTGGCGCGGCCCGGCGTCGTCGAGGTGAAGCTCGGCACGCCGCTCGCGCAGGTGCTCGAGGAGGGAGGTGGTGGGGCGGCGCCCGGCCGGCGCTGGCGGATGGCGCTGGTCGGCGGGCCGATGGGCCGCGTGGTCCCGGCCTCGCGGTTCGCGGTGCCGGTCTCGTTCGAGGCGCTTCCCGGCATGGGGCATGCCGGGATCGTCGTGCTCGACGATTCGGTGTCGCCCCGCGCCCTCGCCGAGCACCTGTTTCGGTTCGCCGCCGCCGAATCGTGCGGCAGCTGCACGCCGTGCCGGGTGGGCACGTCGCAGCTCGCCTCGCGCCGCGACCGAGCGAGCCTCGAGCGCCTGCTCGAGACGATCGAGATCGGCAGCCTGTGCGGCTTCGGGGCCGGAGTGCCGCGCCCGATCCGTGATCTGCTCGAGCACTTCGGCGAGGAGGTGCTCGGGTGATTCACGTGAACGGGCGCGAGGTCGAGGCCGCCGAGACGCTGCTCGACGCCTGCCGGGCGGCCGGCGCCGAGGTGCCGGCGCTGTGCGACGACGCGCGGCTCTCGCCCGGCGGGCACTGCCGCGCCTGCCTCGTCGAGGCCGACGGCCGCTTCGTCGCCGCCTGCACGACGCCCGCTCGCGACGGCATGCGCGTGCTGACCGACTCCGAGCGGCTGCGCGCCTATCGGCGCGATCTCGGCGAGCTGCTGCTCGCCGAGTCGGCGGCCGGGGGCCGGGCCGGGGAGCTGGCGGCGGGGTGGGGCGCGACCGGGGAGCGCTACGCGCGCTCGGCGCCGGCGCGGCCGCGCGACGACAGCCACCCCTACCTGCGCATCGATCTCGACCGCTGCGTCCTGTGCCGGCTCTGCGAGCGCGCCTGCGCCGAGATCCAGGGGCAGTTCGTGTACGCGTTCGAGGGGCGCGGCGCCACGACGCGCCTCGCGTGGGGAGCCGAGCGGTTCGCCGAGAGCGGCTGCGTGAGCTGCGGAGGGTGCGCGGTGGTGTGCCCGAGCGGAGCGATTCTCGACGTCGACCGAGAAAAGGGGTCGGGAGTCTTTTCTCCCGAAAAGACTCCCGACCCCTTTTTCCACGCGGTACGGACGACCTGCGGCTATTGCGGCGTCGGCTGCCAGCTCGACGTACACGTCGCGGGCGGGCGCGTCGCGCGCATCGACGGCACCGCCGAGGCGGCGGTGAATCGCGGGCATCTCTGCGGCAAGGGACGCTACGCCCACGCCTTCGTTCGCCACCCCGAGCGGCTGACGTCGCCGCTCGTGCGCCGCGGCGGCCGGCTCGAGCCGGCCGCCTGGGAGGAGGCGATCGCGCTGGTGGCGCGCGAGCTGGCGCGTCTGCGCGGAGCGGTTGCCGGACTCTCCTCCTCGCGGTGCACGAACGAGGAGAACTATCTCTTCCAGAAGTGGTTCCGGGCGGGCCTCGGCACCAACGACGTGGACTGCTGCGCGCGCGTCTGCCACGCCCCGTCGGCCGCGGGCATGCGCGAGTCGTTCGGCACGGGCGCGGCGACGAACTCGCTCGGCGACATCGAGCGTGCGGACCTCTTGCTGGTGGTCGGCGCCAACGTCACCGAGGCGCACCCCGTGACCGGCGCGCGGGTGAAGCAGGCCGTGCTGCGGGGGGCGAAGCTCGTGGTGGTCGATCCGCGCCGCACCGAACTCGCGGCCATCGCCGATCTTCACCTGCGGGTGCGCCCCGGCGGCAACGTCGCCCTGTTCAACGCGCTCGCCTGCGCGGTCGTGGAAGCGGGCCTCGTCGACCGGAGCTTCGTCGCCGAGCGTGCCGAGGGCTGGGAGGACTACGAGCCGTTCATCCGCCGCCAGACTCCCGAGGCGCTCGAGGGCGTGACCGGCGTGCCCGCGCCGGTGGTTCGCCGGGCGGCGGCGCTCTATGCGAGCGCCCGGCGGCCGATGATGATGCACGGACTCGGCGTGACCGAGCACTACCAGGGGAGCGAGGCGGTGAGCTGCCTCTGCAACCTCGCGGTGCTCGCCGGCGCGCTCGGCCGCCCCGGCGTCGGCGTGAACCCGCTGCGCGGCCAGAACAACGTGCAGGGCGCCGCCGACATGGGCTGCGAGCCGAGCCTGCTTCCCGGCTACCAGCGCGTCGACGACCCCGCGGCGCGCGCGCGCTGCGAGGCGGCGTGGGGCCGGGCGCTGCCCGCTCGGCCGGGCCGGAGGCTGCCGCAGATGTACGCCGCCGCGCGGCGCGGCGAGATCCGCGGCATGTTCCTGTTCGGCGAGGACGTCGTGCAGACCGACCCCGATTCGAGGCGCACGCGCGAGGCGCTCGAGAGGCTCGAGCTGCTGGTCGTCCAGGAGCTGTTTCTCTCCGAGACCGCCCGGCTCGCCCACGTGGTGCTGCCGGGGGCGAGCGCGCTCGAGAAGGACGGCACGTTCACCAATGGCGAGCGCCGCATCCAGCGGGTGCGCGCCGCGCTGCCGCCGCTGCCCGGCAGCCGGCCGGACATCGAGATCCTCGCCGCGCTGATGCGCGCCTCGGGATGCCCGCAGCCGACGGCCGACCCGGCGGCGGTGATGGACGAGATCGCCCGCCTCGCGCCGATCTACGCCGGCGTCTGCTACGCGCGCCTCGAGGGCGACGGCTTGCAGTGGCCGGTGCCGGATGCGTCGAGCCCCGGTACGCCGATCCTGCACCGCACGACCTTCCCGCGCGGCCGGGCGCAGCTCTGTCGCGTCGAGTTCGTGCCCTCGCCGGGCTTCGGCGGAGCGCTCACGCTGGTCACCGGCCGCGTGCTCGAGCACTACAACGCCGGCACCATGACCCGGCGTACGCCGAACCGGGTCCTGCGCCCCGACGACCGGCTCGAGATCCACCCTCGAGATGCCGCCGCGCGCGGCATCGCCGACGGTGCGCCGGTGCGCATCCGCAGCGCGTATGGCGAAGCGCGGGCCCGCGCCCGGGTGAGCGAGCAGGTGCCGGCGGGCGTGGTGTTCCTGAGCTTCCACTATCCCGAGACCGCCGCCAACGCGGTGACCGGCGACGTCCGCGACCGGCGCAGCGATTGTCCGGAGTACAAGGTCACGCCGGTGGAGATCGCGCCGGCGTGAAGCGGGACCGGAGGCGCGGAGGGGGGCGGCGACCCGCTATCGCGCCTCGTGCCGCAACCGCTCCACGAACTCCTCGTCGAGGCGCCCCAGCACCGAGCTGCGGGCGACGATCCGGCCGTCGCGGTCGAGCAGCGCGAGCACGGTGGAGTGATTGAACTCGCCGTCCGGGAGCTTGCGGTATTGAACGCCGAGCGCCGCCGCCAGGCGCCGGACGTCGGTCTCCGCGGCGCGCGCCAGCGTCCAGCGCGAGCGGTCGACGCCGAGGCGGGCCGCGGTTTGCTCGAGCGCCGCCGGCGTGTCGCGCTGCGGATCGAGACTGACGAGCAGGACGCGGGTGCGCGCGCGCTCGGCGTCGGCGAGCGCCGCGTCGATGCGCTGGATCGCCGCGACCAGCAGCGGGCAGACGTTCGGGCAGCTCGCGTAGAACAGGCTGACGATGGTCGGCCGGCCGCGATGCAAGTCGAGGGCGGCGGCGCGCCCGGCCTGGTCGACGAGCGGCACGGACAGCCGGTAGAGCGAGTCGCCCGGCGGCTCGCTCGGCGTGCCCGCCGCCGCCCGCGCGGCCACCAGCGCGACGAGCAGCCATCCGGCCGCGCGCCTCATCGGCCCGGCTCCGCGTCGCCGCGCGCGCAGCGGAAGCCCAGGTTTCGCGTCGTGTAGGCGGCTTGCAGGCTGCTCAGCAGGGCGATGCGCATCAGCACCGCGTAGTTCTCCTTCTGCTCCATCGACAGCGCCCCGCTGCCGCAGAACCGCGTACGGTCGGGGTCTCCCTGCTCGCGGTTGTCGGCGCTCACCAGCAGCGAGTTGAAGTCCTCCACCCACTCCCAGATCGCGCCGTGGAGGTCCTGGATGCCGTAGAAGTTCGCGGGCTGCCCTCCGACGCGGGCGAGCGGCCGGTCTCCCGGGACCGCGTACCAGTCGAGGATGCGCTGGCGCCAGGCGGGGTCCTGTCGGGCGTCGCGCGCGCTTTCGCTCGCCGCGGCGACGTACTCCCACTCGCTCCAGGTCGGCAGCCGCGCCCGCTCCTCCTCCGCGCAGTAGGCCCGCGCGGCGAACCAGCTCACCTGGGTGACCGGCTGCTCGGCGTCGGCCTCCGCTCCGAGCGTCAGCGGCCCCGCCCAGTGCCGCAGGTAGCCGCCGTCGGCGAACAGCGCCGCGACGGTGCCGCGGCGCCACTCCGGGTGGCGGATGACGAAGGCGAGGAAGTCCCGATTGGTGACCGCCGTACGGCGCAGCCGGAACGGCGCGACCCGGGTCTCCTGCTGCTGCGGCGCGGGCGGCAGCACCGAGCGCAGCGCTCCGCCCTCCACCGGCACGTAGGTCGGCTCGGCGGCGCTCGTCGCCGCGAGCAGCACGGCCGCCGCCAGACCGCGCAGCGCGTGGGTCAGCGCGCCGCCCCCTCCGGGCGCTTGGTCTGCGCCCGCACCGCGGCCACCTCCTCGGCGGAGACCGCCCCCGCCTCGTTTCCCCAGCTGTTCATGGCGAAGGTGAGGACGTTGGCGATCTCGTCGTCGTTCAACTGGCTCATCGGCGGCATCACCGAGTTGAACTCCGCGCCGTTGACGGTGACCGGCCCGCTGAGCCCGTTCAGCACGATGCCGATCGCCCGCTGGTGGTCGGCCATCAGGAAGTCCGACTTCGCGAGCGGCGGAAACACGTTCGGCAGGCCTTCGCCGGTCACCTGGTGGCACAGCGCGCAGGAGCCGTTGAAGTACGTCTCGCCGGCCTTGATCTGCTGCTCCTTGGTGAGCGTGCCCGCGGCCGCGGCTGCGCGCGCCGCCTCGACCGACGCGAGGCTCGCCACCTTGTCGCCGAGATAGGCCGAGTCGACCTCCTTGCCGGAGTAGACCGCCTTGTTCTCCGGGCCTTCGACCTTGAGGATCGCCAGCGCGCCCTTGTTGAAGGCGCGGAACAGCGAGTGGTCGACGATCACGTAGCTGCCCGGCACCTCGAGGTGGAACTCGACGATCGCCGCGCCGCCGGCGGGGATGAGCGTGGTCTGCACGTTTTCCTGGTAGCGCGTGCCGCCCTCCCACTGCACGCGGTCGAAGATCTCGCCGATCACGTGGAAGCTCGAGACCAGATTCGGCCCGCCGTCGCCGACGAACAACCGCACCGTCTCGCCCACCCGGGCCTTCAGCGCATTGTCGCCGACCAGCGCGGATTCGGCGCCGTTGAACAGCACGTAGGTCGGGTTCTCGTCGATCGCCTTCTGCATGTCGAAGGGCTGGTGGCCTCGCTGGCGGTACTTGCCGACCGTGTAGAAGTCTCCCTGCATCAAGTAGTACTCGCGGTCGACCGGCGGCCGGCCGCGCGGCGGCTCGACGAGGATCAGGCCGTACATGCCGTTGCCGACGTGCATTCCCACCGGGGCGGTGGCGCAGTGATAGACGTAGATCCCCTCGTTCAGCGCCTTGAACGTGAACTGCGATTCGTGGCCGGGCGCCGTGAAGCTCGAGGCGGCGCCGCCGCCGGGGCCGGTCACGCCGTGCAGGTCGATGTTGTGCGGCATCTTGTTCGACGGATGGTTCTTCAAGTGGAACTCCACGGTGTCGCCTTGCCGCACGCGGATGAAGCTGCCCGGCACCGTGCCGCCGAACGTCCAGAACGTGTACTTCACGCCCTCGGAGATGTCCTTCTCGACCTCCCGCACCTCGAGCTCGACGATCACCTTGGCGGGATGGGTGCGCCCCGTCGGCGGCGGCACCTGCGGCGGGCTGGTCAGCACCGCCCGGACCGGCGCCCCCTGCGGCGGGCCGAAGTCGCCCTTGGCCGAGCCGCCGGTGTCGCTCCCCGGCGATCCCGGTCGGCCGCCGCTCTGGCACGCCGTCAAAGCGCCGCCGAGCGCGACGACCAGCAGAGCGCGGGCAAAGGACACGCCGCGCCCGCCTCGCGGCTGCTGGGGGATCGCTGGTCCGGACGCGGCGGGGCGCGAGCTTTCTTGCGGGCGGTACGTGCTCATGATCTCCCTCCCTCGTCCGAGCGCCGTTCCGACCCGCGCTCGCCGATAGCCATAGCCAGAGTGCTGCGCCGCCGGCAAGCGGAGAATGACGAACGATGACGCGCGCTCGTCAGTGGTGATGCAAATGCCCCAGTGCGGGCGATGCAAATGACCCACTATCGAGAATGCGAGATCGTCAGTCGTGATTCATATGACTCACTCCCGAGAAAACGGACGTGAATACGGACAGTGCGAATCCGGATCGAGTATCGCCGCAGACGCTCGCGAAACGTGCCGTTGCGTTTCGCGGGCGCCCGCGGGTTCACGAGGCGCGTCGCTCGATTCGATCGCGCCGCGCCGTGCGGGTGACCGGACGTTTCTCCGCGCCGGGTCCCTGCCGACCAGAAAGCGCCGATCGGACGCGGCCGGCGGCCGCGGCACGCCGCGTGCTCCGCGCGAGGAGCGAGAACGCCTGTCGAGTAGAAAGGAGCCAAAGCATGAGAAAGACGTTGGGTCGAATCGCAGGGATCGCCGTGCTGCTCTCGGCGCTGGCGGTGGCTGCGCCGTCGCGCGCCGCGGACGGCGGGGTGAATCTCAACACGGCGACACAGGAGGAGCTGGTGACGCTGCCGGGAGTCGGGCCGGCCAAGGCCAAGGCGATCATCGACTACCGCAATGCGCATCCCTTCAAGAGCGTGGAGGAGGTGAAGAACGTGCGCGGCATCGGCGATCATCTCTACGAGAGTCTGAAGGGCAAGGTCTCCGTCGGTCCCGTCGCCAGCTCGGGCGCGGGGGACAGGCACTAGCCGCGAAGGAACTCCAGCGGGGGCGCTGGGGATGGCCGGGCAGGGCGGGGAAGGGGGAGATCCTCCTCGTCTCCCCGCCCGCTTCGTCTGCGCCCGCGGCTCTGCGCGCGCCGCGGTCAGGAGGAGGGCGGCGGATGAAACGGCGAGAAGCCCTTCTCGGCGGCGTCGGCCCACACGAGAGCCAGCGGCGTTCCGGGCGCGGAGACGGCGATCGCGTGATGGCCGGCCGCGAGCCATAGCGGCCCGGCTCGAGCCGTCCCGTCGATCGTGGCGGCGACCGGGCCTGCCGGCGAGAGCAAGACATAGCGCCCCGGGAGCGCGATCTCGAAGCCGCAGGCGCCGTTCTCGTCGACCTCGAGGATCTGTCCCGCGACGCGCAGGAAGCCCACCGGAACGTAATTATCGAGCAGGAACCGCCGCGCCGCCGGCGGGAACCGCGGGCTGTCGGGAACGCTCACGTAGGTGCGCGTCGCCACCAGCCGCGCGGGGATGTCGTCGCGAAGCTCGCCGCGCCGGAAGCGCTCGACCGTGACGTTCTCGAACACGTGATCGACCGCCCGGCGGCGAAAGAGCGTTTCTCCCTTGAGATCGAGGACCGGATCCCGCGGGCCGGTCAAACGCAGCACCTCGGCGACCAGACCGATCTTGCCGCTGGTGCCGTCCTTCCAGAGCGGCGAGAACCACAGCGCGAGGCCGACCTCGATCGCCGCAACCGAGACCAGCAGGGGAACGGCCCTCGGCCGCGCCGAGCGGCCTCTCGCCTCGAGCACCGCCAGCGAGCCGGCGACCGCGAACAGCGCGGCGAAGGGATACCAGGGCAGGGAATTCTGCCGCGTCGCGAACGGCGAGAACGCGTTGATGATGGCTCCGTAGAGCATGGCGGCGGCGAAGATCGCCGACCGCGAGAGCCCACGGGACGAGGAGCGGCGCCGGATCTCGCGCGTGGCGACGAGCAGCAGCGGGAGCGCGGCGGCGAACAGCAGGCCGCGCGGCAGGCGGTAGGCCCAGAGATCGGCCGCGCCGGCGTTGTGCAGGAGCACGCGATCGACGAACGGCGACAGCGCGCCGAGCGCGGCGAGCGCCGCGAGCCCCGCCGTGCAGCACAGCGTCGTTCCGGCCGCGGCTGCCGCCAGCGCGCCGCGCAGCGCTCGGTCGTGGAGCCATCGCCGCCGGCGCGGGTCGAGCGCCAGGGCGGCGACGACGCCGCCGCCGAGCGCGCCGAGCAGGACGGCCGTTTTCATCGAAGCGGCGAGGGCGGCGCCGGCGAGCAACCCGGCGGCGAACGAGCGAGCGGGGCGAAGCGGGCCGCCGAGCGCCACGGCGATCGCCGCCAGCCACAGCACCGTCCACAGGTTGTCGGATCGGAACTCGACCGAGCTGAACAGGAACCCCGGCAGCAGGCCGACCAGCACGGCCGACCAGACGCCGACGCGCGCCGAGAACAGGCTCCGGCCGATGCGGTAGAGGATCCACAGCGAGAGCCCGGCGAGCGGCAGCATGGCGAGGCGCATGGCGATCAGGATGTCCGCGCGCTCGCCGGCCGCCGCCGCCAGCGGGGCCATCAGCAGGTGAAAGAGCGGGGTATGGTTGTCGAAGAAATCGCGGTACGGGACCAGCCCCTGCGTCCACGCCCAGGCGACGTGCAGATGCTGCGGCTCGTCGCTGTCGAAGCGCTGGCGCAGCACGAGCGCCGCGCGCAGCACGAGCTGCACGGCGAGCAGCGCCGCGGCGATGCCCGCCTCCGCGCGGCTCATGGACGCCGGCGCGGTCTCTCGAGCCTGCGCGTCGTCCGTGGGTCCGGCTCCATCCGCACTACCCGCGCAGCCTCTCCCGCAGGAGATCGTTCACCTGCTTCGGGTTCGCCTTGCCCTCGGTGGCCTTCATCACCTGGCCGACGAAGAACCCGAAGAGCTTTTCCTTCCCCGAGCGGTACTCCGCGACCTTGTCGCCGTGCGCGGCGATCACGCGGTCGACGGCGGCGGCGATCGCCGCGGCATCGGTCAGCTGCACGAGACCGCGCGACTCGACGATCTCCCGCGGCGGCCGGCCCGAGGCCACCATCTCGTCGAACACGGTCTTGGCGATCTTGCCGCTGATCGTCCCCCGGTCGATCAGCGCGACCAGATCGGCGAGCGCCTCGGGCGCCACCGGCCAGTCGCGGATCCGCGGCGGGTCGTCGAGCCTGCGCTCGCGGACGATGCGCAGCACCGATTCCATCACCCAGTTGCCGATCGCCTTGGCGTTCGGCTGCCCGCCCGCGGCGGCCTCGAAGTAGTCGGCGACGTCGCGGCGGGCGGTGAGCACTTCGGCGTCGTAGTCGGGCAGACCGAGGTCGCGGACGAAGCGGACGCGGCGCGCGGACGGAAGCTCGGGCAAGCCCGCGCGCACCCTCTCCACCCAGGCCTCGTCCACCACCAGCGGCGGCAGATCCGGCTCGGGAAAATACCGGTAGTCGTGCGCGAACTCCTTCGAACGCATCGGGCGCGTGACCTCGCGCTCGGCGTCCCACAGCCGGGTCTCCTGCACCACCTGTCCGCCGCCCGAGACGACGGCGATCTGCCGGGCGATCTCGTGCTCGAGCGCGCGCTCGACGGCGCGGAAGGAGTTCATGTTCTTCACCTCGGCGCGGGTGCCGAGGCGATCGCCGCCCGCCGGGCGCACCGAGATGTTCGCGTCGCAGCGGAAGCTGCCTTCCTCCATGTTGCCGTCGCAGATCTCGAGGTACTGCACGATCGAGCGCAGCGACTTGAGATAGGCCGCCGCCTCGGCCGGGCTGCCGAGCTCCGGCTCGCTGACGATCTCGAGCAGCGGCACACCGGCGCGGTTCAAGTCGACGAGGCTCGAGTCGGCGTGCGCGTCGTGAATGCTCTTGCCGGCGTCCTCCTCGAGGTGGATGCGCGTCAAGCGCACGGCCCGGTGCTCGCCGCCGACGGTGAACGACACACGCCCGCCGACGCAGATCGGCGCTTCGTACATGCTGATCTGGTAGGCCTTCGGCAGGTCGGGATAGAAGTAGTTCTTGCGCGCCCACTGGCTGACCGGCGCGATGCGGCAGCCGGCGGCGAGGCCGGCGCGGATCGCGAACTCCACGGCCTGGCGGTTGACCACCGGGAGCACTCCGGGAAACGCCATGCAGACCGGGCAGGTGTGGGCGTTCGGCGCGGCGCCGAACGCCGCCGAGCAGGCGCAGAAGAGCTTCGAGCGGGTGAGCAGCTGCGCGTGCACCTCGAGGCCGATGACCGGCTCGAAGGTCATCTCCGCGCCCCTCCGTCGCCCGGCCCGCCGGCCGGCCCTTGCGCCGCGCAGAGCGCGGGATCGGGGCGCAGCTCGTGCCAATCGGTCGCCTGCTCGTAGGCGTAGGCGGCCCGCAGCAGGCTCTCCTCGCCGAACGGCTTGCCGATCAGTTGCAGGCCGATCGGCAGCCCGCCGCCGTCGACGCCGCAGGGGATCGACATGCCGGGCAGCCCGGCGAGGTTCACCGAGATCGTCAGCACGTCGGAGAGATACATGGTGAGCGGGTCGGCGGTCTTCTCGCCGAGGCGGAACGCCGTGGTCGGCGCGGTCGGCGCGACCAGCACGTCGCACTGCTCGAAGGCGCGATCGAAGTCGCGGCGGATCAAGGTGCGCACCTTCTGCGCCTTGACGTAATAGGCGTCGTAGTAGCCCGCCGAGAGCGCGTAGGTGCCGAGCATGATGCGCCGCTTGACCTCGGCCCCGAAGCCCTGCTCGCGCGAGCGGCGGTAGGTCTCGAGCAGGGTTTTCGCCGCCGCGCGCCGGCCGTAGCGAATGCCGTCGTAGCGCGCGAGGTTCGAGCTCGCCTCGGCGGTCGCCACCAGGTAGTAGGCGGCGACCGCGTACGGCGTGTGGGGAAGCGAGACCATCTCCACGGCGGCGCCGAGCGACTCGAGCACCGCGATCGCCTCGCGCACGCCGGACTCGACCTCCGGCTGCATGCCCTCCTGGAAGTATTCGCGCGGCACGCCGACGCGCAGACCGTCCGCCTCGGGGCGCAGCGCGTCCTGGTAGCGAGGCACCGGCAGCGGCGCCGACGTCGAATCCAGCGGGTCGTGGCCGGCCAGCGCTTCGAGCAGGATCGCCGCGTCGCGCACGTCAGCGCCGAACGGCCCGACCTGGTCGAGCGAGGACGCGTAGGCGACGATTCCCTGGCGGCTCACCCGCCCGTAGGTCGGCTTCAGGCCGACGACGCCGCAGTACGCGGCCGGCAGCCGGATCGACCCGCCGGTGTCCGTGCCGAGCGCGCCGAGGCACTGTCCGGCCGCCACCGCGACCGCCGAGCCGCCCGACGAGCCGCCGGGCACGCGGTCGAGGCTCCAGGGGTTGCGCGTCGGGCCGAACGCCGAGTTCTCGGTGGAGGAGCCCATCGCGAACTCGTCGCAGTTGGTCTTGCCGATCAGCACCGCGCCGCGCTCGCGCAGGCGCGCCACCGTGGTGGCGTCGTAGGGCGGAACGAAATTCTCGAGGATCCGCGAGGCCGCGGTGGTGCGAACGCCGCGGGTGACGAACACGTCCTTCAGCGCGATCGGAATCCCGTCGAGCACCGACCGCGGCTCGCCGCGCCGCAGCCGCTCGTCCGCCTCGCGCGCCTGCGACCGCGCCAGCTCGCCGCTCACGGTGAGGAACGCGCGCAGCCGCGGCTCGGTCGCGGCGATGCGCGCGAGGCACGCCTCGAGGATCTCGCCGGCCGACAGCTCGCGCCGCCGCAGCCGCTCGGCGGCCGCGGCGATCGTCAGCCGGGAGGGATCGAGATTCGATGCGCTCACTCGATGATCTTCGGGACGCGGAAGAAGCCTTCCCAGCGCTCGGGAGCGTTGTCGAGCAAGGCCTCGACGTTCGGGGCATTGCCGATGACGTCGTCTCGCAGCGGCGTGCCCACGTCGTGCACGTGGGCGGTGGCGGGCACGCCCTCGGTGTCGAGCTCGGCGAGCTTCTCCACGTAACCGAGGATCGCTCCCAGCTCCGCGACCAGCGCTTCCTCCTCCGCGGCCGACAGCTCGAGGCGGGCGAGATCGGCGACGTAGCGTACGTCCTCGCGGCGGATGCTCATCGCACTGCACGTAACACAGGCGGGAAGGGCGCTCAAATCGAGCCCGGCCGCGCCGAAAAAGGGGTCGGGAGTCTTTTTGCCGGAACCCGTTCCGGCAAAAAGACTCCCGACCCCTTTTTCATCGATCGGCCGTGTTGAACGGCCCCCGGGCCATCCAGTAGCTTGATCGTCTGAGGGATTTCCGTGGTCGTGCAGAGCCGCATCCACAGTTTGATCGCCAGCGTGGAGCGCGTCATGAAGGGCAAGGGCGCCGCGGTTCGCCGGGCGGTGATCTGTCTGATGGCGCGTGGCCACCTGCTGATCGAGGACGGTCCCGGCGTCGGCAAGACCACGCTCGCCTCCGCGCTCGCGCGCTCGATCGGCTGCTCCTTCCAGCGCTTCCAGTTCACCAGCGACCTGCTGCCCTCGGACCTGATCGGCGTGTCGGTGTATCGGCCGGAGACCCAGGAATTCGTCTTCAAGGAGGGTCCGCTGTTCCATCAGCTGATCCTCGCCGACGAGATCAACCGCACCAGCCCGCGCACGCAGAGCGCGCTCCTCGAGGCGATGAACGAGGGCCAGATCAGCGCCGACCACCACACCTACGCGCTGCCGCGTCCGTTCATGGTGCTGGCGACGCAGAACCCGCGCGAGTACCACGGCACGTTCCCGCTCCCCGAGTCGCAGCTCGACCGCTTCCTCATGCGTCTCTCGATCGGCTATCCCGACGCCGAGTCGGAGCGCGAGATCCTCACCTCTCGGACGAGCAGCGCGGAGCTCGGTCCGGTGCTCTCCGCCGCCGAGGTGTGTGCCGCGCAGGATGCCGTCGAGGAGGTGCGCGTCGATCCCGCGCTGGTCGGCTACGTCCTCGACATCGTCGACGCGACGCGCAAGTCACCCGCGGTCGCGCTCGGCGCGAGCCCGCGAGCGGCCAAGGCGCTGTACCGCGCCGCCCAGGCCGCGGCGCTGGTCGCGGGCAGCGACTACGTGCGTCCCGATCACATCAAGGAGCTGGCGGTCCCGGTGCTGGCCCACCGCCTGCAGCTGCGCGGCGAGGCCGGGTCGGACCTCGATCGCGAGGAGCGGGTGCTGGCCGCGCTCCTCGAGGACGTGCGGGTTCCGCTGTGAGCGCCGCGGCGTGGCTCCGGACGGCGCCCGTGCGCGCCCGGCGGTGGACCCGCGGCGTCGAGGTCTGGACGCAACGGATCCACCCGCACCGCCGCCTCCACCTCACCCGCGAAGGCTGGTTCTTCCTGCTGGTGACGATCGCCATCGGCATGGCCGCGCTCAACACCGGCCACAACCTCTTCTACCTCGTGTTCGCCATGCTGGTGTCGCTGATCGTCGTCTCGGGGCTGCTCTCCGAGCGCGCGGTCCGCCACCTGGCGATCGAGCGCCGCCTGCCCGCGGAGGTCTTCGCCCGCTCGGCGGTCGCCGCCGAGCTGCGCGTGCGCAATCGCAGCCGCCGCTGGGCGAGCTACGCCGTGGAGATTCGCGACGGCATCGAGGGCGAGGAGCGCCGCCGCATCGGGTTCCTCGACCGGCTCGATCCCGGCGCCGAGCGCTCGTTCGTCTCGTTGTGGACGTTCCCGCGGCGCGGCCGGCGGGGCTTTCGCGCCCTCCACCTGGTCACGCGCTTTCCGTTCGGCCTCTTCGAGAAGACCCGCATCGTCCCCGCCGGCGATCCGGTCGTGGTCTTTCCCGCGGTGTCCGGCGGCGCCGGTCGCCGCTCCTCGCGCGGGCTCGAGGGGCAAGCGCTGCGCAAGCATCGCAGCGGCGAGGAGATGATCGGCCTGCGCCGCAAGCTCGCCGACGACGATCCGCGCCGCATCCACTGGCGCGTGTCGGCGCGGATCGGCGATTGGATGGTCACCGAGCAGGCGGTGTCCGTCGATCGCCCGCTGGCGATCTTCTTCGACGGCCGTGGGCCCGCGGGCGAGGCGTTCGAGGCGGCGGTCGCGGCCGCGGCGACCCTCCTCTGGCAGAGCAGCCGCGGCGGGCGTACGGCGTGCCTCTACTCGTGGGCGGCGTCGTTCGTGGACGACTCTCCGCAGGCGCTTCGGGCGGCGCTCGCCTTTCTCGCCGAGGTCGAGGCGGGCGCGGCGGACGGCGCGGCGGCCGAGGAGCGGTTCCGGGCCTGGCGGATCGAGGTCGAGCGCAGCGGCGGCGGCGTGTTCGTGACCGCCGGCGAGGCCCCGAAGCTCCCGCCCGGAGCGGTGCTGCGCGTGGCATGAGGCTCTGCTTCGAGCGCCAGTTTCTGCTCGCCGGCCACGGCCTGGCGCTGATCGGCGTGGCCGCGCTGGCGACCACGCACGAGGTGAGCCCGGCGTTCGTGGCGCTCGCCGGCTTCGGGTGGGCGTGGAGCCTGTGGCGCGAATGGCGCGGCAGGGGGCCGCGCCTCTCCGCCCGAACTGCCAACCTGTCGATGCTCGTCGCCCTGGCGCTGATCCTCGCCCCGGTGCTGCGGCGCGGCGCCTCGCCGGTGCGCGCCATCGCCGAGTTCCTGCTCGTACTGGCGGCGCTCAAAGGGGTGGCGCCGAAGGAGAACCGCGACTGGCTGCAGATCTACGTGCTGTCGTTCTTCCAGCTGCTGGCGGCCGCGGCGCTGACCGTCGAGCCGGTCTTCGCGCTGATCTTCCTCGCCTACCTGGTGCTGGCGCCGTGCGTGCTGGTGCTGTTCCTGCTGCGCCGGGAGGTCGGGGCTTCGGGCGGCGGGCGGCGGCTCGCCGAGGAGCCGTTCGTCGAGCCGTCGTTGTTCCGCTCGATCGCGGCGACGACGTCGGTCCTGTTCGTCTCGACGCTGCTCATCTTCATCGTCTTTCCGCGCATGGGCGCGGGCTATTTCTCCGCCCCGTTCTCGGGCGGGACCGTGCTCGCCGGGTTCTCGGAGGAAGTCGGCGCCGGCGCGGTGGCGGCGCTCAAGCAGGACGACGCGGTCGCCCTGCGCGTCACGGTCGATCGGCCGGACCTCGTCGCGCAGACGCGGTACTGGCGGGGCGCGGCGCTCGATCACTTCGACGGGCGGAGCTGGCGCCGCCGGCCGCAGGAGCTGCGGCCGCTGCTGCGTCCGGAGCCGGGCACCTTCACGCTGTCCGAGCCGGCGCCGCACGCCTCGGTGATTCGCGAGGAGATCATCCTCGAGCCGCAGGACTCGGCGGTGCTGTTCTTCGCGGGACGGCCGCTCGAGATCCGTGGCCGGTTCCTGGAGGTCTCGAGCGATCCGCTCGGCAACCTGCGCGTGCTGCGCCCGACCGGCGTGCGCATTCGCTATGAGCTGCTCGCCTCGCTGGCCCCGCGCCGGGCGGCGCCGAGCGCCGCCGCCGTCGCGCTGCCGTCGTCAGTCGATTCGCGAATCGTCGAGCTGGCGCGCCGCGAGGTCGAGGGGACGCGCGGCGATCCGGCGCGCGCCGCGGCGCTGCTGCGTCACTTCCGCCGGGGCTTCCGCTACACGCTGGCTCCGGGGGACCCCCGCGGCGAGGACCCGCTGGTGCGCTTTCTGTTCGAGACGCGCAGCGGCCACTGCGAGTACTTCGCCTCGGCCTATGCGGTGATGCTGCGGGCGGTCGGTATCCCGAGCCTGGTGGTCAACGGCTACGCCGGCGGCGAGTGGAACCCCTACGGCGGCTACTTCCTGATCCGCCAGCGCGACGCGCACAGCTGGGTCGAGGCCTACGTCGACGGCGAGTGGCGGACGTTCGATCCGACTCCGCCGGGAGCCCCGATCGAGCGCACGCTGCGCGCCCGCGTGGCCGACCTGGTCGACGCTCTGCAGATGCGCTGGCACCGCTACGTGATCAACTACACGCTCGAGGACCAGGCCGACGCGGCGCTGTCGCTGCGCAACGCCGGCCGCCGGTTCTGGGAGAGGCTGTCCGCCGACTGGCGGCGGGCGCGGCGCGAGGAGAACGGCACGCCCCGCGAAGAGCGATGGCCGGCCGGACGGAGCCGGGCGGCGCTCGGTGCGGTCGTGCTCGTCGGGTTCACGCTGTGGGCGTGGCGGCGGCGCCGCCGCGCGGGCGCCGCCGCCGGGGCGGTGCTCTCGGCGGCGACTCGCGACTACCTGCGGATGCTTCGCGCGCTCGAGGGGCGGGGGCTCCACAAGCGTCCCGGCGAGACTCCCGAGGAGTTCTCGCGCCGGGCATCCGGCCGGCTCGAACGCGAGTCGGAGCGCGTGGCGCAGATCACGGCGCTCTACGAGGAGGCGCGGTTCTCGGGACGGGACGTGGCCCCGGCGTCGATCGAGCGCGAGGTCGATTCGCTGGTCGCCGCGCTCGGCGCCGCCCGCGACCGAGCGGGCGCGACCTCGGGAGGCGCGTGAACCGGCGGGACCGCGGCCGCGACGGCGAAGACGCCGCGTGGGAGTACCTGCGCCGGCGCGGTTACCGGCTTCGCGAGCGCAATCTGCGCACGCGGCTCGGAGAGATCGATCTGGTGGTCGAGCGTGGCGAGACGATCGTCTTCGTCGAGGTGCGAAGCCGCCGCGGAGCGCGCTTCGGCACGGCGTTCGAGTCCGTCGGCCCGCGCAAGCGGGAGCGGATCGCGCGCCTGGCCGCGCAATATCTCGCGCGCGAGCGGCTCGAGGGCCGCCGCGCCCGCTTTGATGTCGTCGCCGTCGAATGGCAGGATGCCGGCCCGAACGTCGATCACCTGGAAAACGCCTTCGAGGTCCCCGAGTAGATGCTCGACATCCGCGCCATTCGCGAGCGCCCCGACTTCTTCCGCGCCGAGCTCGCCAAGGTCGGTTACGCATCGGCCGAGCTCGACGCACTGCTCGCCGCCGACGGGGCCCGCCGCGCCCTGATCCACGAGGTCGAGCGCCGGCGCGCCGAACGATCCAGGGGATCGCGCGAGATCGGCAGGCTCGCCGATCCGGCCGAGCGCCACCGGGCGGTGGCCGAGATGAAGCGGGGCGGCGAAGATCTCGCTCGGCTCGAGCAGGAGCTGGCGGCCGCCGAGGCCGGGTTCGTGGCGCGGCTGCTCGAGGTGCCGAACCTGCCGCACCCCGCGGCGCCGGTCGGCCGCGACGAGAGCGACAACGTCGTGGTGCGCACCGTCGGCGCCGAGCAGCGCTTCGAGACCGCGCCGCGGCCCCACTGGGAGATCGGGCCCGAGCTCGGCGTGCTCGACTTCGAGCGCGGGGTGAAGATCTCGGGCTCGCGCTTCTACGTGCTGCGCGGCGCCGGCGCCCGGCTGCAGCGCGCGCTGATCGCCTGGATGATCGACCTGCACGTCGAGCAGCACGGCTACGTCGAGGTTTACCCGCCGGCCATGGTCAAGCGGGAGTGCCTGGTCGGCACCGGAAATCTTCCGAAGTTCGCCGACAACCTCTACCGGGACGCCGAGGAGGACTACTGGTTCGTGCCCACCGCCGAGGTGCCGGTCACCAACCTCTACCGCGACGAGATCCTCGACGGCGCGAGCCTGCCGATCCGCCACGTCGCCTACACGCCGTGCTTCCGCCGCGAGAAGATGAGCGCGGGGCGCGACGTGCGCGGCATCAAGCGCGGGCATCAGTTCGACAAGGTCGAGATGGTGAAGTTCGTCCATCCCGACGGCTCGGACGCGGAGCTCGATTCGCTGCTCGACGACGCCGAGGACGTCTGCCGGCGCCTGGGCCTGCGACATCGCGTCGTCGAGATGTGCACCGGCGACCTCAGCTTCACGGCGGCGCGGAAGTTCGACGTGGAGGTGTTCGCGGCGGGGTGCGGTGAGTGGCTGGAGGTCAGCTCGTGCTCGAATTTCCGCGACTTCCAGGCGCGGCGGGCGAACATTCGCTTCCGGCCGCGCGGCGGGGCCAAGCCCGAGTTCGTGCACACGCTGAACGGCAGCGGCCTGGCGCTGCCGCGCGTGATGATCGCCGTCCTCGAGAACTACCAGAACGCGGACGGCAGCGTGACCGTGCCCGAGGCGCTGCGCCCCTATCTGCGAACCGACGTGATCCGCCGGGCGTAGGACGATCGCCCGCCCGCGCGCCCGGGGGATCTCAGCTCCCGCTCGGCTTGCGGGCGCGGACGAACGCGCTCATGAACTTGCCGTCGGCCAGCGGGGCGATGGTCTCCGGGTCCAAGCCGGAGCCGGCGAGCAGCTCCTTGGCGTCGGCCGCGCGGTAGATGCGGGTCGGCTCCACGTCGACCGCGGCGAAGCCGGCGGCGGCGAGCTTCGCGCGATAGTCGGACTCCGTCAGCGCCCCGGCGATGCAGCCGCTCCACAGCTCCACGCTGCGCCGCACCTCGTCCGGCATCTCTCCCCGCACGACGATGTCGGAGACCGCGAAGCGGCCGCCCGGCTTCAGAACGCGGAACGCTTCCCGCAGCACGCGGTCCTTGTCGCCCGAGAGGTTGATCACGCAGTTCGAGATGATCACGTCGACCGTCTCGTCGGGGAGCGGAATGCTCTCGATGTGGCCCTTCAAGAACTCGACGTTGGTGACGCCCGCCTTGCGCTGGTTCTCGCGCGCCAGCGCCAGCATCTCGTCGGTCATGTCGAGACCGTAGGCCTTGCCGCAGGGGCCCACGCGGCGGGCCGACAGCAGCACGTCGATTCCACCGCCCGACCCGAGATCGAGCACGGTCTCGCCCGGCGCGAGCTCGGCGAGCGCGGTCGGGTTGCCGCAGCCGAGCGAGGCGGCGAGCGCCTCGGCCGGCAGGCCGCCGGTCTCGGCGGTCTCGTAGAGGTTCGAGGTGATCGGGTCGGCGCAGCGCGACGGGGAAGGGCCGCCGCCGCAGCAGGCCGCGGAGGAAGCTCCCTCGAGCACGCGTCTGGCCTCGCGCGCGTAGCGCTCCTTCACCTGTTCGCGGATCGACGAATCGTTCTGCATGGCGCGTCTCCTCTCGGGTTTAGCGCCGCGCGGCGCGCGGCGGGCTGGTGTCGCTCTCGTCGGTGCGGGCGCCGCCTCGGCGCGCCGGGCGGGCGCGGCGGCGCCGGCGGCCCTCGCCCGCCGCCGGCCGGGCGCCCGGCCGGCCGGACATCTTGCAGCAACAGTCCTCGGTCAGGAAGCGAATCAGGCGGGCAGCCTCGGGCCAGTGCACCGCGTAGTAGACGAACCGGCCGGAGCGCTCCGGCCGCAGCAGGCCGCAGCGTGCGAGCGTGTCGAGGTGATGCGAGAGCGTCGAGCCCGGCATGCGCACGCTCCGCTTGATGTCGTCGACGCAGCTTCCCCGCGAGCCGGCGCGCACCAGCAGGCGAAAGATCTCCAGGCGGCCCGACTGCCCGAGGGCGGCGAGCTGATCGACGTACCGCTTCATGACGATGTTTCTAGTATCACCGAAATATCCAGAAGGCAAGCGGCAGGGCGGCGCGGGCGCTCGTGATGCCACGGCGCCGCCGACCGGCGCCGCGCGCGACGGGTGCCGCCGATCGTTCTCAAGCCGCGGGCGTTCGTGTAAGATGCGCGGCACGGTCGGGGCCTCACGAGCCCCTGGGCGCGACGACTCTCGTAATGGGGCGGGACGCCGCGGACCGGGCCTTGGGCCGGCATCGGCGGCCGGTTCCTGGCTGGCAGGTACTGGGCCTGCGAGGTGGACGCGCCGAGGAAGGAGGTGATCCAGCCATGATGTATTCCCCAATGGTGACGTGTGAGGTGGTGGGTCCGTAGGCCGGGTCACCCGATGATTCACTGATTTACCGGGTGGTTCTCGCCTGGGGACGTCCAGGCACCACCGGCCCGGGCGGTTCCCGCAAGCCTCGCCGCGAGGGAGCCCATCGCAGGATCCACCGAAGGAGGGTCTTGCGATGGGCTCCCGGGACACGCGGTGGGGAGTCACCCTGCGGGCCGCCGAGCAGCAAGGCGGAAAAAAAGCCGTCTAGGCTCGAAAGCGAAGAGGGGAGCCGGAATGCCGGCTCCCCTCTTCATCGTGTGCCGTCACTGCGGCCAGGTTCGGCACGACGCGGGGACGTCCGATGCCGCGTGCTTCAGGCAGGTGAGCGACATCCCGTCGATGCCCTGGGCGTCGCCCCGCGAGATCCAGGTCTCGCCGACGTCGAGCCGAGAGGTGGCGCCGTCGTCGCAGGTTGCCGATTCGCCACGCATCACCTTGCCGGCCCGCGTGCCGCACAGCCAGCAGAGCACGGGCTCGCCGCACTGGTTGGTGATCTCGTACTGAGCGTGCTCCTGGATGATCTGTCCGCTCAGATCGGCGCGCCGGCCGCCCTCGATCACCAGCGTCGAAGCGGCGACGCAGCCGCTCCTATAGCCGCACGGGTCCTTGGACTGGTCGGGCGGAAGCGCCGCCGGGGCTGTCGCCGGGGCCGGGGCGGGAGCGGCGACGGTCGCGGCGCTCGGTGCCGCCGGCGGCGTGGCCGGCCGCTGCCGGGCCGCCGCCTCCTCGGGGGACACGCGCACGGCCTTCACGCTGCGCTGAACGTTCGCGGCCTGCCACTCCTGAAGCGGCGAGACCGCCATGTCGCGCGCGCAGTCGGTGGCGGTTCGCACCGGCAGCATGGCGACGTCGACGGCGGCGCCGACCAGGTCCCAGCTCTGCAAGCTCCTGCCCGTCTGGCTCCAGCTGTCGCTGGCGTTGCGCTGGCAGTTCGAGACGCCGCGCGAGCAGCCGACGGCGAGCAGCAGGAGGGGGATCGTCGCCGAAGCGACCAGCAGCGGGAATCGCCTTCTCATGGATGGAACGCCCTGTACCCAGAAGCTCGGCTCGCCGTCAAACGTGCCGCTCAGGTCGGGCCGGGCAGGCGCCACGCAGGCGTGATTCGGCCTGGCGAGGATCGCGGCGAAGTCGTCGGCTCGGGGGGACGGCTTTGGGGGCCTGTCGAGGGAAAGCGCGGAGGCAGGGCAAAGGGCCGCTCACGCCGGCGCGCGCGCCGGACATGCCGTCGCGCGCGGTTGCGAACCCTCATGCGTCGCTGATAGAAGCCGCGCCTGGACCCATGGAGAGGTGGCCGAGCAAGGTCTAAGGCGCAGGATTGCTAATCGGTAAAACGCCGGAGGCACTTTGGTCCAAAGTCATCTAAAACCTTGTCTTTTGCGGGTTTCCCGGACTGCCTGACTCCAGATCGTTGTAGAGCTTTCTAAGAGAAGTGGTGGCGAAGTGGTGGCAACTCCGCCCCGGTTTGCCCTGCTTCGCGTAAGCCGCCGCGCTCCTGTGCCTCGTTTGCGCAGATCCCATCATCGGTGGCTCTAGCTAGCCCTGCGATCGGGGAAGGCGACTCGGCAGCCCGGCGCCCAGAGCTATCGGGGCGAGGCCGATTGGAACGCACGGCGGTCGGCCTCCGTCGCTAGCCGCCAAAGGCCGATGGTTGCCAATGGAATGATGTATACCGCCAAGAAGAGCCAAGCCAGCGTTCCATAGCCGTCGGCAACGAGAGGAACGATGCCTAGCGGTGCTAGCATGCTGCTCACGACGAGCGCGATCAACGAAACGATCCCATGAACGAAACGAGCGGCTCCCCTTCCGCGCTTCTGCATGAGCCAACTGTCGATCCGCTCGTTGATGCCTTGAATGAGCCCCGCTCCCGTCTCTACGAAGGTCCCAAACAACACTACCATGAAGAGCAGGGTCAACAGGGGAAGGTGCAACGCCTCTAGCAGCCGGTAATTCGGCACGCTTTCCGCCACGATGTCAGGATATCCTGCGCCGAGCGCGATGTGAAACATGAACGCCGGGATCATGCCGATGAAGGCCGCGATACAACCCGACGCCAAAGCCTGTAGACGCGATTGGATGGAATGAGTAGCGAAAAGGACGATCGGCCCCAACGCGGCGTTGTACAGGCTGAATGTCAAGGCGCTGGCGGCCCATCCCGATCGTACGTCGAACTCGCCGAGCCGCATCACGAGCGAGTCGCCGCGCGACACATAGACAGCGATTACGTAGAGAGCGAATACGCCGCACAGCGCGACGGGCCATAGGGTAAGTGCCCGCTTGACGCTGTTGCGGCCGCAGAAGTTGAGCGTGGCAACTAGGACCAACATGAAGGTGCCGCCATACCGCGCGGAAAGTCCGGTGATATCACCCACGATCTCCCCGGACGCTGCACCGAGAACGGCGAGCACCAGGAGCACTCCGATGACGTAAACGATCTCAAAGGCAACCCAGAATCTTCCGATGAGAGTGATGAAGAAGCTACGGTAATCGTAGGTGCCGGACATGCGCGCGAGCTCGAACGTCAACGCGAGGATGCCGGCGAGAGCCATCGTAGCGAGTGACAATCCGTAGGCCCCGCCACCCATACCGAATTGCGTGAAGTACTCGACGATCTCGCGGCCCGTGCCGTATCCCCCGCCGATCAGGATGGATTGAAAGACAGCGCCGGGAACCAGGTAGACGTTCACCCATTGCTTCCGGGACACCGAGTGCGAGACGGCTGAGGTTTGCGGTGCCTCGCCTTTATCTCGCGAGTCTCCATCCATCACCGTCCTCACGTCACCGCTCTGTCGGCTCGCAGGCTAGTTGTAGCGTGCCTCTACCCCTCCCTGGATTCCCTTCTCCCGCGCCAGATTTGCTGCCTTCTTCAAGTCCTCCAGATACTCGTCGACGACGTCCAGGTGGGCAGGGTGAAACATCATGTGCATCGCCTTCGGCTCGGTCATCGAGCTCGAAAACCAGCCGAGGTTGATCATCTGTCGCCAGACGGCGTGGATATCGAGTGTGCTGGAGATCATGGGAGTTATGCTGTACGTCCTGTCGTGCAAGGGAGTCACGTCCGCGATGTCCTTCAAGCCCTGGTGCACGCGACGCTGCACTTCGACGATCTGGCGGGCCTTTTCCTGGTAGCCGGACGAGCCGAGGTAGTGCATCACGGCCCACGCGCCGGCAATCGGGCCGCCTGACCGCGTGCCCGCGGCAGTTGGCGTAGACATCGCGCCGCTCGGCCAATTCGTGAACTCGAACATTTGATACGCGCGTTGCTCTTTCGTGCGATGGAAGAGGGTAGACGCGGCCTTCGGCGTGTACCCGAACTTGTGGAGGTCCGCGGAGATCGAGCTCACCCCGGGAAGGGTGAAATCGAAATGCGGCGTGTCGACGCCGTTCCTCGTCAGAAACGGCAGCAGGTAGCCGCCGACACAAGCGTCGACGTGCAGCCACAAGTTTCGTTGGATCGCGAGATCGCTCAGCTCCTCGATGGGATCCACGAGCCCGTACGGATAACAGGGCGCGGAACCGACCAGCATGAGAGTCTTGTGGGTGATCGCGTCCGCCATCGCCTGGACATCCGCTCGATGGTCAGGCTGCAGCGAAATGCGCTTGACCGTCAAACCCAGATACAGTGCCGCCTTGTCGAAAGCCGGATGCGCCGAACGGGGCACGATCAGCTCCCCACCGAGGGTTTCTCGAGACTGGGCCTTTGCGCGATCGCGGCAGGCCTTGACGGCCAAGAGGATGCTTTCCGACCCACCCGATGTCATGTTGCCGCACGCATCCTCGGGACCATTCAGAAGTTGCAAGCCCATGTCGACGACTTCTTCCTCCATCCTTTTCAGACTGGGGAAAGCCGTCTCGCTGCCGAGCGCATTCTCGACGTGATAGAGGTCGTAGGCTTCTTTGCCGACCTCGAATACGTCGTCGCCCGCGTAATAGATAAACACGCCTAGGCGGCGGCGCTTCCACTGGACGTCCTTCGCTTTGAATGAGAGCAGCTTTTCCTTCAGGGTCGGCCAATCGGCGCCCGTCTCCGGCAACGTCTTTCTAGTCCGGGGCACTCCTTCCGTTTCCGTCTTCACACAAGGATCCTCCGTCGTCGCGCGCCGCTCGAGCCAACTTCTCGCTCCAAGAGGGAGGAGGTCAGCCGTGGGGTTCAATTCGTCGGCGCGAATCGCCTCCAGGCCTCGGCGGCCTCGGGAAGAGGCGGTGACTCTGGCTTGTCGGGAAGCACGATCTGCAAGACAGGGAAAGCCACGTGGTCTCCAAAGTACATCACGTGGTGGTGCAATCCCTTGACCGAATCGGGGCTCAACCGGATCGTCGCGTCGTCGAGCACCGTGTGGGCATGTTGCCTGGTCCATCCCAGCGCCGATTCGAAGCCGTACTGCCCTTCTACGGTGATGCCCTTTTGGAAGTAGTGAGATGGAATGACCACCTTCGCATCAACGCGCCGCATCACCTCGTCGGCCCAGCGATGGCTCAGGATGTGACCTTCATCGCTGATGGCAAGGAGGGCGACGTCGATCTTGCCGATCCTTCGCCATACCGATTCCGGCGGGTTCTGACGGTTGTCGCCCCAATGGAGGAAGCGCAAGCCTCCCGTTTCGATCACATACAGGTTGTTGTTCCATTCCGTCGTTTCGTTTGGTGGACAGGGATCTTCCTTTAGAAGCGTCTGCACGAGCTTGCGCATGGGGAATCTTCCCTGGGGCTCGCACACGTGTTTTTCGGCGATTCCGATGATCCTCACGTCGCCGAGCGTGAATTCACCCGCCATGCGCTCAAGCACCATGGTCGCATCGAGCCGTTCTGTGGCATCGTGATCATAGTGAGCATGGGTAACCAGGGCGATATCGGCGCGCGTGAGGGGCAGTTGAGTGCGAAACCAGGCATCGTACTTGCCGCTCGGATCGTTATGCCAAGGATCAATGAACAGCTCGATTCCTCGCGGAGACGTGAGCTTGAAGGCCATGTGACCGTAGTAGCTGACCGTTACGTGCTCCGCCGCGCTTCTCACGCCCCCGTAATTCTGTATAGCGATGACACGGTCGTTATTGGATTTCTGACCTTGCGCGACGCTATGTGCCCAGCCCGGCAGAGGTAGACAAAGCAGGGCGATCAAGGCGGCAAGCGCGCTACGGGTGATCCCCGGCGTGGCGCGGTCGAGCTCGGGCAAACGGCTGACGACGCTTCTAGATCTGGACATCCACCCTCCTGCGTTGGACCGTCGTCATGGCGGCGTGGGGTGCCCGCACTCCGTGGGCGGACCGGTCAGCGGACGGAAGCCGAGCTCGCGATGTGGGCGGGTTCGCCGGCCGCCCCCTCGGGATCGATGCAGATCAGCTCCATCGTACCGCCCTCGAGCGCCGCCTGCGGAAACGGATTGTTCGAGGCGCACACGCGCCCGTCTTTCGTGAAGCTCATGTCGCGCGTGTAGGTCCCGCGCAGCGGCATGGGATAGGCCACGAAGCGCTCACGCTTCGGCAAGAAACGGTACACGCGGTCGGTCATGACCTCGTTGATCCAAATCTCCTGAGTGTCGGGATGTAACGCGAGCGCGTAGGGGGCCGGCCGGCATCCCGGGGCGAACTCGGGCATCCTGTACACCTTCGCCTTGAAGCCGCGGGTGTCTACGCGCGCGAGCATGCCCTCCGAGAAGCCGGTGATCCACAGCGTGCCGTCGCGGCCGAAGCGCATGCGGCGCGGCCCCTTCACCGGCGAATCGTACTCCACGACTTCGAGCGTCTTGGGGTCGATCCGGCCGACCTTGTCGCTGAACAACCGCGAGTACCAGATCGTCCCGTCGCCCGGGTGAACGTCGATCCCGTAGGGCACGCTTCCCGACGACGCCCCCGTCGAGTGATTGGCGGGGAGATCGACGAGGTCGACCTGGCCGGTCTTCGGATCGAGCCGGCCGACCTGCTCGGAGTAGGCGAGCGTGAACCAGGCGTGCCCCGTGCGATCGAACCGGATGGTGTGCGGGTAGAGGCTCTTGCCGCCGATCTCGAAGGACTTGTCCCACTGTCGCCTGCGCGGATCAAAGACCCCGATCCGATCGGCGATCGAATCCGTCGTATACCACTTGCCGTCCGTGCCGATGGCCAGCGAGTGCGGGCCGCGATGCAGCGGTCGGTTGAAGAGTAGCGGCATGCCGAGCGTGGCGAACTTTCCGCCCACCGGGCTACCCTCCGCCGGCATCGGCACGTAGTCGGTCTGTCCGGTCTCGAGATTGGTGATCGCCATCTGCTCGGCGAACTGGTCGACGGTGTAGACGAGCCCGTCGTCCGGGCTCACCTCCGCGTCGTGGGGCACCTCCGCCTTGTCGAGACGGTACTGGACGATCCTCGCGCGCGTGATCATCGGATCGAACGGGAACTTCGGCCGCAGCGCGGTCCGCTTGCCGTCGAATCCGTTTGCGAGAATCTGCGAGCGCGCAGCCGCCAGGGTGTCGTCGGCGTTGCCCAAGTAGCCATGCATGCGCCGGACCGTCACCTCCCAAGCGTCCGCCGGGCGTGGAGTGCGTGTGATCGAGTTGCCGAGCTGGTGGCAGCTGATGCAGTCGCGCTGGAATTTGCTGCGGCCGAACGGCGTGCCCTCCTCGAAAGGCAGATCGGCGAAGTGATAGGCGGCCGGCAGGCTGTCGGAGATCTCCTCTGGGGAAGTCATCGACTGCAGGATCAGGGTCTCACGAATCTCGCCGTCGGGGAGCAGCTCCAGCGTGCGCGACAGATCGTTGAAGTAGGGTGCGCGAACGCGCAACACGAGCGTGCCGGAGAGCTGCGTCTTCAGGGAAAAGCGCCCCGTGGCGTCGCTGTAAACCGATTCCGCGAGGCCTCGCTTCGTGTCGGTGACGGTCACCAGCGCGCCCGCGATCCGCTGGCCGGCAGGACCGCTCACGTTGCCGGCCAGCGTGCCGCCGAGAGCCGCGCCGTTCACGGCAAGCATGAGCATGGCGAGGAGAGCGCCGAGCGAGTGTTTCATGAGGGTTCCCCCATCAGGCAGTGGCTTCGATTTCGCGTGTCTTGGCGTGCAAGGAGTGTTCCCTTCGAGAAACGCCGAAATGGCGTACTTTCCCCGACAGACAAGCCGCCGCGTGTCTCTTTCCGACACACGGCCCGTACCTCAACGCACGCA
Organism: Deltaproteobacteria bacterium; assembly: GCA_016189835.1. Lineage (GTDB taxonomy): Bacteria > Desulfobacterota > Binatia > JACPRU01 > JACPRU01 > JACPRU01. The sequence continues at coordinate 37,553 of JACPRU010000028.1, forward strand.
GCCTGGCAAGGTCCTCGAGTTCGCTTGACGCGAGGGTCGCGGAGCGCAAACGCTTGCCGCCGAGGGGGTATGCGATGGACTTCGATCCAAGCGAGGAGCAGTCAATTGCGCTCGACGCGTTCCGGCGCTTCGTGGAGGCGGAGATCGCGCCGGCCGTGTCGCCCTGGCGCGACGCCACGATCCCGAAAGACCTCGTTCACTCGCTGCTGCGCAAGCTCGGGCCTCACGGCGTAGGGACCGGCTGGCTCGGCGAGGGCGACGGCGGGCTCGCGCTCGACCTGGTGACGAGCGGTCTCCTCTACGAGGAGCTCGCACGCGTCTCTCCCGGGCTGGCCGGAACCGCGTTCATCAACGAGGGCGTCGCGCTCGCGATCGCAACGCTCGGCAATCCGGAGCAGAAGAAACGCTGGCTGCCGGGGCTTCTCTGCGGCGAGTTGATCGGCTGCTCGGCGATCACCGAGCCGGGGGTCGGCTCGAATGTACGGGACGTGCGGACCCGAGCCGTGCGCGACGGGGATGGGTGGCGCGTCCGTGGCGAGAAGACATGGATCTCGAACGCCGGCATCTCCGACCTTGCGGTGGTGGTGGTACGGGGCGAGGACGCATCGGAAGGGCTCTCGCAGATGGTGGTCGAGCGCGGCGACGGCTACCGCTCGCGGGAGCTTGCGAAGCTCGGGCTGAACGACTGGTCGACGGCGGAGCTCGTGTTCGATGACGTGTACGTGCCGGGCGGCCGCCGCCTCGGGGAGCCGGGGGCCGGGCTGCGTAGCACGCTCAGGCTCTTCGAGCGCGAGCTTGCTCAGCTGCCTCGCTTCCCGACGATCCGTGCCGAGAACGCGAGGCAGACCTACTTCACGAGAGAAGAACTCGACGGGCTCGTGAAGGCGCTCCCCGAAGAGCTCGCAGAGGGAGGGCGCGGCGACCTTGGAAACGAATGGCTCGTGCCGTTTGTCATCACAGCCTTCTGGACGGGTGCGCGGCTCCGCGAGCTCCTTCACCTTGAGCGACGGCGCCTCGACCTCGAGGCCGGAAAGATCACGCTTCCGCCCGGCTCAACGAAGAACAGGAAGGGCCGAACCTTCTACCTGCCGCCGCCGGCGCTCGCGGCGCTCCGGGCATGGGACGCGAACACCCGAGCCCTCGAAAAAGAGCGCGGCATCATCGTGCGGATGGCCTTCCACCGCTACGGGAAGCAGATCAGCAATGAGTTTCCCTACGGCATCTTCCACGGGGCCTGCGTTCGGGCCGGGATTGTCGGCCGAAGGAAGATCCACGACTTCAGGCGAAGCGCCGCAAGGAACTACCGGGCGAGTGGTGTGAGCGAGGGCGTGGTCATGGCAATCTGTGGGTGGCGTACGCGGGCGATGTTCGATCGGTACGACATCAAGAATGAGGACGATCTGCGTAAGGCTGCTGCCCAAGTAGTGATTTCCGACGAAGTGGTGGCGAGAAGTGGTGGCGAGGCCGAAATCATCTCGATTTCGCAGAAGTAAGGCCTGAGAGAACCCGAGTGCCCCCGGCGAGATTCACCTTGAAGACCGCACCCTTCGCTGATACGAAGCTCGAAGTCGACATCGTGGAGAGGTGGCCGAGCAAGGTCTAAGGCGCAGGATTGCTAACGTCGCGTGATGGTCCGCGATAATCGGCAACCTTCGGTGCTAGCTGGGATTTTGTCGGTGTTGGTCGGGGTCGTTTGGGGGTGTTCGGCGGGGGTCGTGGTAGCAGAGTGGTAGCAGCGCCGGGCGCCCGCTTGCGCCGTCAGCGCTCGAAATCCGCAACCGGGGCCCAACCGAAGGCCTTGGCCTACCC
>JACPRU010000027.1 GCA_016189835.1 Deltaproteobacteria bacterium
CCTCCAAATGCGCCTGCAAGCGATCCAGATAGGACACGATCTCGGGTTGCTTGACGGCGTCTGGTGCGCCTCCTTCCGCGACGACGTAGGCCATGTACGTGCCGCCGAAGAGCCGGTTCATGACTCGGTCCGCTATTCGCATGGGGTGCGCCGGCTTGAACCAGTTGACGGGGTTGTCGTTGATCCGTATTCGGGCCACTCCCCAAAGGCCGACGGCCAGCAACGCGACGCTTAGAACCAGGACCATCTTCGCTCGCCCGAACGCGAAGCCCTGCACCGGCCGAAGGACTCGGTCTAAGAACGAACGCCGCTCTGCGTCCTCGCGGGGCAGGCTCCTTCGCAGGCGTTCCTCGCTCATGAGGCTCACGACCGCGGGTACCATGGTCATCGAGAAGAGCCAGGCCGCCATGATGCCGAAGGCGACGAAGAGACCGAACACGCGGACCGGCGGGATGTCCGCCAGCGCCAGCGAGGCGAAGCCCACGGCGGACGTGAGCGACGTTAGGAGCATCGGGCGATACAGCGGCCTCATGCCCTCCAGAAGCGCTCGGCGCTTGTCGCCGAGCACGCGATACCGGTCGAAGAACTCGCTCAGAATGTGAATGTCATCGAGAATGGCGATCGGCATGAGGAAGACCGGGATCATGGAGCTCATGATGTGAACCGTGTGCCCCGTGCCGATGAGCAGTCCCATGGCCCAGACCACGGCGAACATGGCGTCCATACCGATGGGAACCAGGAACGCCAGCCGGCGGAAGAGAACGAAGACGAGGAGCAGGATCGCCATGAACGCAATGGGTGCGACGACGCCCATCTGCACGAACATCTCGTGCCCGAAAGTGTCCTCTGCCACGGGTAAACCCGCCAAATGATGGCGCTGTCCCGGCAGGAGACCGTGCGCCAGGATCGTGTCGATCTCGCCGGCGATCCGGTAGCTCATGCGCTTTTCCTGGATGGGGACGTAGAGCGCCACCGCGGTTCCATCTTCGGAGGCGATCTTCTCGTGCAGGAACGGATTCTCGGCGATGTCCCGCCGCAGCGATTCGATGCCCTCCGGGGTGCGGGGGACTTCTGTCATGACGGGATGGATATCCAGAAGCCCGTCGGAGGACTTCACGTTGTTCGTCGTGGTGAGACTGACGAGGTCCGGGATGATGACGCCGGGGATCTTGATGATCTCGCCGGTGGCCCTGGCGATTCGCTCCAACGATTCCGGGCGAAAGACGCCTCGTTCGTCCACGATCCCGACGACGATGATGTCGTGGACCCCGAAGTCCTTCTTGACGCGGTCGTAGAGCACACGGTCCGGCTGATCCGGCTCCAGCATATTCTCTGGATCGGTGTCGATGGTGATCCGAGGAAATTGAAGACCGAAGGCGACCGTCAAGAGGATCGTCGCCGCGATGACGGTCTTGGGCCGATCCAAGGCGAAGCGGGTCAGGCGTTCAAGCACGGGGAGATTCCTCTCTCAAGAAGTCACCGCGCGATCCGCCTCCCGAACGACGGGGTCGCGCTCGCGCGAACACGTCCGACTCAGAACACCAGCACCCGGTCGGCGCCCAGGGTCCAGGTGGCGAGCTCCTCCATGGTGCTGCGGTGACATCCGTCCGCGAGCATCTCCCCCTTCAGCCCTCGCGCGTCCATGCACGAGCCGCAGACGCCGACCTCCCCGCCGCCTCGACCCACGGTCTTGAGCATCACCTCGACGTTGTAGTGACCCGTGGGGACCTTCTGATCGCGCGCGGCCGCGGCGGCCGCGTCGCCGATGAGAAAGACCTTGAGCTCGACGTCGGCTTGCTTCACCAGCGATCCGGCGAGCCGCAGGCCGTTGTAGGTCCGTTCGCTGCCGTAGGGAGCGTCGTTGAGAATGATCAGGATCTTCATCTGCGTCACCTCGATCGTGCCGCGGCCCCCGCCGCGGGTTCGGCCCGTGGGCCGCGTTCGACCGGCATTCCCTCGGCGGTCCACTTCACGAGCCCGCCCTCGAGAACACGGACGTCGCCGAACCCGGCCGCTCTCAGGATCTCCGCCGCCCGGGCGGAGCGCTTGTCCGTACGTCAGACGGGGACGAGAAGCCGCGAGCGCCATGCCTCCAGCTCCGCGAGCCTCGCCGCGAGCTGATCGACGGGGATCGATGCGGCTCCCCGGATGTGGCCGAGCGGGCCGTGAAATTCATCCGGCCCGCGCACGTCGAGGACGCAGACCGCCTCGCCCGCGTCGAGCTTCCGCGCGAGCTCTCGCGGGCCGATCGTGCCCGCGCGGCGCCGGCGGCGAACGAACCCGGGGAGGAGCGCCACCGAAGCCAGGAGCGCGAGCGCCCACAGGCCCGCCCTCGCCGCTTCCCGGCCGCCGCCGCCGAGCGCCTCCCCGCCGGCGTAGCCGAGGTAGCTGTAGGCGGCCGCGCCCGGCGCCATGCACACCAGCGTGGCCGCCACGTATTCGAGGAGCGGAATGCGCGTCAGCCCGAGCGCGTAGTTGAGCACGTTGTACGGGAAGAGCGGCACCAGCCGCACGAAGGCGACGAAGCGCCAGCCTTCCCGCTCGATTCCCTCGACCAGCTCGCCGAGCCGCGGGCCCATCCGCCTCCTCGCCCAATCGCCCACCAGGTAGCGCGCGAGCACGAACGCGAGGGTCGCTCCGACGGTGGCGCCGGCCAGGCCGTAGAGGGCGCCGGCGATCGGACCGAACAGTGCCCCGGCCGCGAGCGTGAGCGCGGCGCCGGGAACGAGGAGAACGGCGGCGGCGGCATAGAGCGCGATGAAGGCGAGCGGCGCGCCGGCACCCGTCGCCTCGACCCTCGCCTGCACCGTCGCGACGTCGAACACCCCGCCGTGGACGGCCGCCCAGGCGACCGCGCCGAGCACGCCGAGGATCGCCAGCACTCGCAGCGGATTTGCCTTCTTCATCGCGGACCGTCTTCGATTCGCTCGCTCGTCAAGTATTCAAACGAGTACTTGAATATCTCCTCGCCGCGATGCTGTCAAGCCCGGCGCGGCGACAGCCCGGCGCGGCGACGACGAGAGCGGCAGGCCCCGGGGTTTCGAGCTTCGGGGCTTCACTCCGGCCCTCGTCGTGAAGTAGAAGGTCGGCCCCGATGCCGCCGGGCGGCAACCACAGGAGTGCGAATGCTCGAATCCTACCGCGTGCTCGATCTCACCGATTCCCGCGCCGAGCTCGGTCCGCTGATCATGGCGGGCCTGGGCGCCGACGTCATCAAGGTCGAGCCTCCGGGAGGCAGCCCGTCGCGAGGCGAGCCGCCGCTCGATCCACGCCTGTCGGACGGGCTCGGCAGCTTGCGCTTTCACGCCCTGAACGCCGGCAAGCGCAGCGTCGTCATCGACCTCGAGACGGGCGGCGGCCGGGATCGGTTCGAACGGCTCGTGGCCAGCTCCGATTTCCTGTTCGAAAGCGCCGAGCCCGGCGCGATGGCCGCCCGCGGGCTCGGGTTCGATCGGCTGCGATCGGTGAATCCGAGGCTGGTCTACGTGGCGATCACCCCGTTCGGCCAGGACGGCCCGTACGCGCGCCATCTCGCCACCGACCTCACGCTGGCGGCGATGGGCGGAATGATGGCGCTGAACGGCGAGGCCGATCGGCCGCCGGTGCGCATCACCGTGCCGCAGACCTGGCATCACGCCGCGGCCGAGAGCGCGGTCGGGGCGCTGGTCGCGCATCACCGCCGCCTCGCCACCGGCGAGGCGCAGTTCGTCGACGTCTCGGTGCAGGCCGCGGTCTTCTGGACCGGCTTGAACGCGATGATCGCGCACGCGATCCAGGGGCGGGACATCGAGCGCAGCGGCACGCTGCTGCAGCTGAGCACGCTGACCACGCCGCTGGTCTACCCCTGCGCCGACGGCGAGGTGGTGCTGATCGCCACCACCGCGACGCTGCTGCGGTTGATTCCGTGGCTGATCGAGGACGGTACGATCAGCCGGGAATGGGCGTCCGCGGAAGACTGGAGCACCCACGAGGTGCGCATGCTGACCGGCGGGAAGCTCGTGCATCCCCTGCCCGAGCTGCAGCAGCGCATCCGGACGTTCACCGCGAAGTACCGCAAGGCCGAGCTGTTCGCCCGCGGCGTCGCCGAGGGCGTGACGATCGCTCCGGTCAACACCGTCGCCGACGTGCTGGCGCTCGACCACCTCGAGGCCCGCCGTTACTGGCGGCCCTACGCTCTTCCCGACGGCCGCGTGCTGCGCGCTCCGGGAGCGTTCGCGCGCCTGTCGCGAACGCCCGTCTCGTTCCCCCGGCCCGCGCCCGCCCCGGGCGAGCACACCGCCGAGGTGACGCAGTCGCTCGCGGCTCCGCGTCCGTCACCGGCGCCTGCCCGGGGCGCCGGCGGCGCTCCGCCGCTGCCGTTCGCCGGCTTGAAGATCGCCGACTTCTCGTGGATCGGCGTCGGCCCGATCACCGCCAAGTATTTCGCCGACCACGGGGCGACCGTCGTGCGCGTAGAGAGCGAGCGCCCGGCCGATCGCCTGCGCCTGGTCGGCCCGTTCAAGGACGACGTTCCCGGCGTGAACCGCTGCCAGTTCTTCGCGTCGTTCAACACCTCGAAGATGTCCCTCGCGCTCAACTTGAAGTGCCCCGAGGGAGTGGAGGTCGCCAAGCGGCTGATCGCCTGGGCGGACGTCTGTCTCGAGTCGTTCACGGCCGGTACGATGGACGCCCTCGGCCTCGGCTACGAGGTAGCGCGCGCGATCAACCCGCGCGTCATCATGGCGAGCACCTGCCTGCTCGGCCAGACTGGGCCGGCGGCGGCACTCGCCGGCTACGGGTACCACGCCGCGGCGATCTGCGGGTTCTACGAGGTCACCGGGTGGAACGACCGGCCGCCGGCCGGTCCGTTCAACGCCTACACCGACACCATCGCGCCGCGCCTCCTCGCCGCGACGCTGATGGCCGCTCTCGACCATCGGCGGCGCAACGGCGAGGGACAGTACGTCGACCAGGCGCAGATGGAGTCGGCACTCTATTTTCTCGCTCCCGAGCTGCTCGACTACCAGGTGAGCGGACGGATGCCGCGCCGCGCGGGCAACGCATCGCCGACCGCCGCCCCGCACGATGCCTACCCCTGCGCGGGAAAGGACGAGTGGTGTGCGATCGCGGTCGAGACCGACGCGCAGTGGCGCGCGCTGCGCGGCGTGCTCGGCGACCCGGCCTGGACGAGCGCCGCGGAGCTCGACACGGCGGCCGGGCGGCTCGCCCGGCGCGATCTCATCGACCGCCGGCTCGGCGAGTTCACCCGCCGCTACGAGCCGCGCGCGCTCATGGACCTGCTCCAGGCGACCGGCGTGCCCGCCGGCATGGTGCAGCGCTCGAGCGACCATCTCGAGGACCCGCAGCTCCGTCACCGCCGCTTCTTCCGGCCGATGAACCACCCCGAGATGGGCGAGGTGCCCTACGAGGGCCATCAGTTCCGCATCCCCGGCTACGACAACGGCCCGCGCGCGCCGGCGCCCTGCCTGGGCGAACACTCGATCCAGGTGCTGCGGGATCTCCTCGGCTACGGCGACGAAGAGATCGCCGCGCTGGCCGCGAGCGGCGCGCTGGCCTAGCCTAGAGGGGGACGTCAGGCCCGATCGCGAAGGCCGAGCCGCCGCAGGTACTCGGCGGGGATGCTCTCGGGGCGCTTGTAGATGGTCATCGCGCACGATCCGTCGGCCCGCGCGGGATCGTCGAAGACCCATTGGGGATGCCCGAACCACGCGGTGGCTGCCACGGAGTTCCACATCGGGCAGTGCGAGCAGTACACCGCGAGCCGCGGCCGGCCGAACGTCAGCGCGCCCGGCCCCTCCACGAACGGCAGGGCCCCGGGGCCCTGGTAGGCGCCGCCGCGCCGCAGGCGGCCGCCGCTGCCGCACGGCGAGAGCGCGAACTGGAACCTGTCCTCGTGCTCGGTGATCGCCGTGTCTCCCATGTGCTGGCGCACGAGGAAAGCCGTGGCGCGCGCGAACTCCCGCACGGGGAGGTGCTCCCAGGCTTCGAATCCGCGCCGCTGTGCCTCGGCGCTGGCCAGGTGGAAGCGGCTCAGCTCCTCGGCGCCGAGCCGCTCGAGCACCCACGCCCAGACCTCGGCCATGAAGCGGACCAGGCGATCGTGGAGCGGCACGAACTCGGCGAGCTCCTTGCGGTCGACGAGCGCGAGCGCCGCCGCGCCGTCGCCGCGATCCAGGGCTTCGACGATGCGCCGCGCGAGCTCCGCGTGCTCGCGGTCGAAGCGCGCCTCGCCCGCCGCGAGCCGCCGCCGCGCGCAGGCGAGCCCGCTCGCCGGGTCCGCGGGCTCGCCGCCGTCGTCGCCGCCGGGCGCGAGCTTCGCCACGTCGGCGCAGAAGCTCCGGAGCATCTCCGAGAGGGCCCGGCGAGCCTCGTCGGTCGCTCGCCGCGCGGCTTCCTCGAGCTGATCGAGCAGGATGCGGATCGTGATGCCGAGGCCCTTCAGCATCAGCGAGTATTCCTTCTCGAGGCTCCTCGCCATGCCGTCGCCCTCGGCGCAGAGCCGGCGCGCGGCGGCGATGTCGTTCGCCGCCAGCGCCTGGCGGACGCGATCCGAGAGCCGCACGCCCCATTCCGAACGATCGATCGACATGGCCAGATCAATCGGCCCGCGCCGCCTCGCTGTCAAGGCCGAGCGCGCCGCCGCGGGCCGCTTCCTCCCCAGCGCCCACCCATTTTTTACCTTGACGGCGAACCACCCCCCGGGCGAGGACGGTGGCTCGCGGCGACACGGGATCGTCTGGTGCTCCACCGACGCAACCGCCGGCTCGGGCGCCGCAGCAGAGAGGCACGCACATGGAACCCAGCGGGGAGGCGCGGCCACGGATGCTTTCCGGGGTGAAGGTGCTGGATTTCACCCAGTACCTGGCGGGTCCGACCGTGACCCGGTTCATGGCGGAGATGGGCGCCGAGATCATCAAGGTCGAGCAGGCGCCGATGGGCGACCCGGCGAGGCTCCTGCCGATCGTCAAGAACGGCCGCAGCGCCTACTTCGTGCAGCAGAACCGCGGCAAGAAGAGCCTCTGCCTCGACTTCTCCAAGCCGAGGTCGATCGAGCTGCTCCACTCGCTGGCGGCGCGGGCGGACGTGGTGGTCGAGAACTACGGCGCCGGGGTCCTGGAGCGCAAGCAGCTGGACTACGCGTCGTTGCGCGGCATCAACCCGCGCATCGTCATGGCGTCGATCTCGGCGTTCGGCCGGACCGGCCCGCTGGCGCACAAGACCGGCTACGATTTCATCGCCCAGGCGTTCTCCGGGTTGATGCACATGACCGGCCATCCCGACCGGCCGCCCGTGTTCGTCGGCATGGGCATCGCCGACCAGGGCAGCGGCGTCCACGCCTTCGCCGCCATCGGCTACGCGCTCTACCATCGCGAGAAGACCGGAGTCGGACAGCACATCGACATCTCGATGGTCGATGCGCTCTACCACATGCACGAGCTGAACGTTCAGTCCTACACGATGACCGGCGGGCAGCACGTCCCGCAGCGCTCGGGCTCCCACCACACGCTGGTGTGCCCCTGCGGCGTGTTCAAGGGCCCGCAGGGCTACATCGCGCTGCTGGTGCTCGACCGCCAATGGCCGGCGATGGCGAAAGCCATGGATCGCGCCGACCTCGCCGCGGACGAGCGCTTCGCGACCGGCCCGAAGCGGGCCGAGAACCGCGAGGAGCTGATCGCGATCATCGAGGCATGGATGTCGTCGCTGGCTTCCGACGCCGCGGTGCTCGAGGTGCTCGAGGAATACCGGATCGCCGCCGCGCCCGTGCTGTCCGTGGCCGACAGCGTGACGCATCCCTATTTCCAAGCGCGCGGCATGATCCGCACGGTCCCGGATCCGATCCTCGGCGAGCTGACCATCCCCGGCTTCCCGCTGAAGTTCTCGGAGTTCCCGGATCTCCCCGACATCGCCGCGCCGCTGCTCGGCGAGCACGGCGCCGAGCTGCTGCGCGGCCATCTCGGGTTGAGCGAGGAGGAAATCGGGGAGCTGCGCGCGTCCGGGATTCTGTTCTCGGCAGAGGTGTAGACCGGCGCGCATCGGCGAGTCCGCAGCGGAGATCCTCGCAGCGAACGGACGCGCCCGCGGTCCGCGCACGGCTCGCTGGAGAAGGGGCGACCATGGGCTACACCATCGACATCGATACCGGCGGCACCTTCACCGACGGCTTCTTCTCCGACGAACGCCGCGGCGCGCGCGCCGTCAAGGTGCGCACCACGCCGCACGACCTCACCGTCTGCTTCCTCGAGTTGATCGAGGCGGGTGCCGCCGCTTACGGCGTCGCCACCGAGGCGCTGCTCTACGACACCGACATCGTCCGCTTCTCGAGCACCATCGGCACCAACACCATCATCCAGCGCGACGGCTCCAAGCTCGGCCTGCTGGTCAGCCGCGGCACCGCGGCCCTGGCGCCGACGTCCGATCCCGCGGGCAAGGCGCCGCTGGTCGAACCCGGCATGGTGCGCGAGGTCGATGCCGAGATGTCGCCGGCGGGACAGTCCGTCCGCGAGCCCGACGCGGCGGTCACCCTGGCCCTGGCGCAGAGCCTGATCGACCGGGGCGCCCGGGCTCTGGTCGTGGCGCTGGCCGGGTCGGAGCGCAATCCGGCGCACGAGCGCGCCGTGCGCGAGCTGATCAAGAGCGAGTATCCCCGCGACTTCCTGGGCTCGATCCCGGTGTTCCTCGCCTCCGACATCTCGTTCCGTGCCGGCCACGCGGAGCGCATCAACGCCGCCGTCATCAGCGCCTACATCCACGCCAAGCTGGCGCGCCTGCTCTACCAGGCGGAGGAGGAGCTGCGGCAGCGCCACTACCGGCGCGCCCTGTTCATCGCCCACAACAACGGGGCGGTGGCGCGAGTGGCCAAGACCCGCGCGATCGCCACCTACAATTCCGGCCCCGCCGCCGGGCTGTTCGGCGCCCGTGTGATCGGGCAGCTGTACGGCGCCGGCGACCTCATCTCGATCGACATGGGCGGCACCTCGTTCGACATCGGATGCGTCCGCGGCGGCCGTGAAAGCCACACCCTCGAGCCCGACGTCGAGGGCTTGCGCTGCAATCTGCCGATGAGCGCCATCCGCGCGCTCGGCGTCGGCGGCGGCTCGATCGCGCGCGTCGTCGACGGCGAATTGACGGTGGGACCGAAATCGGCGGGCGCGGTGCCGGGCCCGGCGTGCTTCCGCCTCGGCGGCGGGGACGCCACGGTCACCGACGCCAATCTGATCCTCGGCGTGCTCGACGCCGACTACTTTCTCGGCGGCGCCATCAAGCTCGGCGCCGACGAGGCGGCGGCCGCGATCCGGCAGAACGTCGCCGAGCCGCTCGGCGTCGCCGTCGAAGAGGCGGCGCGGCGCATCCGGCGGATGGCGGACGCGCGGATGGCGGCGGGGGTGGCGGAGACCCGCAAGCAGTTCGGCGCCACCGCGCCGCTGCTGGTGGCCTACGGCGGCGGCGGCGCCATGCACGCCTGCGACATCGCCGCCGCGGCGGGGCTGAACCGGGTGGTGATCCCGCGCTTCGCCGCGGTCTCATCGGCGTTCTCGCTGTCGCTGATGGACGTCGGCCACCTCTACCATCGCGCGCCGTACGTGCCGCTCTCGGATGGCCTCGAGGCGCCGGCCCTGGCCGCCGCCATCGAGTCGATGCGCGGCGAAGCGGCCCGCGACATGCGCGGCGAGGGCTTCGCGGGCGCGGAGCGGAGCGCCTTCCGGGTCGACGTCTTCGTCGGCGCCGAGGGCGGCGGCGAAGTCATCGTCACGGCGCCTGCCGACTTCTTCGCCAGCGCCGCCGGCATTCGCCAGTTCGACGCGCAGGCTCGCGAAGCCATGCGGGTCGCCGAGAGCCGCGCGCTGACCATCACCGCGGTCTCCCTGCTGGTGGCGGCGGCGGTGCCGCACTTCGCCTTCACGCCTTCGCCGGCGGCTTCCGGATCGCCGCGGGAAGCGCGCAAGGGAACGCGCGCGCTGTTCCTGGATCAGCGCCAGGGAGCGCGGAAGACTCCCGTGTACGACCGCGCCAAGCTCGGCAACGGGCACCGCCTGGACGGGCCGGCGATCGTCGAGTCGGACCAGACGACGATGCTGGTTGCCGCCGGGTGGCACTGCCGGATCGACGCCTACGACAACGTGGTTCTGGAGCGGGGGGTACGGTCATGAAGGTCCGGATCACCGAATGTCTCGACATCGATCTCGAGACCGAGACCTGGTGCTGCAACCGCTGCGGCCATCCCCTCCACGGCGCCCGCGACGACTACAAGAAGGGCTGCCTGATCGCCGAGCGCGACCCGGACGAGGTCTATCCGCCCGAGCTGAAGGGTCAGGAGTACGGCTTCCGGCCCGACCCGAACTACAGCCGCCTGATCGAGTTCTACTGTCCCAACTGCGCGGTGCTGATCGAGAGCGAGAATCTTCCGCCCGGCCATCCGCTGACCCATGAGCTGGAGATCGACATCGACGCGCTCAAGCGGCGACACGGGAGGTAGCTCGTGCGGGGATCGTATGCGGGCGGGGAGGCGATCGCCATGAATGCCACGATCGGGATCGACGTCGGCGGAACGTTCACCGACTTCGCGCTGCGTGACGGCAACGGCGTGGAGCGGACGCACAAGACCTTGACCACCCACTACGATCTGTCGGTGGGCTTCATGAAGGGAATGCGCCGTCTCGCCGAGCACTCGGGCATGGATCTCGCGGAGTTCCTCGGCCGGCTCGGCTCGATCCGCTACTCCACCACCATCGGCACCAACGCGCTGATCGAGCGCCGCGGCCCCAAGCTCGGGCTGATCACCACCGCCGGCTTCGAGGACACGATCCACATCGGTCGCGGCCGCAGCTGGGCGGACGGCTCCTCGCCGGAAGCGATCGCCGACATCGCCCGCATCCGCAAGCCGCCGCCGCTGGTCGCTCCCGAGATGGTGGTGGGGCTGCGGGAGCGCATCGACTACGCCGGCAAGGTGCTGTCGCCGCTCACCCGCGAGGAGATCATCGAGAAGCTGCAAGTCCTCGTCGATCGCGGCGCGCAGGGCTTCGCCGTCTGCCTGCTGTGGTCGTTCGTCAACCCGACCCACGAGCGGATGGTCAAGCGCGTCATCGAGGAGGAGTATCCCGAGGACTATCTGGGCTCGATGCCGGTGATGCTGTCGAGCGACGTGTCGCCCAAGGCGGGCGAATACGCGCGCATGGCGACCACCATGGTCAACGCCTACATCCACGGGATCATGGCCGACGATCTCAATCGCCTGGGCAGCGAGCTGGCCGACGCCGGCTTCACCAAGCCGCTGACGCTGGTGCACAACACCGGCGGCACCAAGAAGGCGTCGCGCACCCGGGCGGTGCTCACCCACAACGCCGGCCCGGTCGCCGGGCTCTACGCGGCGAGGGCGCTCGGTCGGGTGATCGGCTCGCCGAACGTCATCTTCACCGACATGGGCGGCACCTCCTTCGACATCGGTCTGGCGACGGCCGGCGAGATCCACACCTACGACTTCATCCCGGTGCTCGACCGCTGGCGCAGCAACATTCCGGCCGTCGAGGTCAAGTCCATCGGCGCCGGCGGCGGCTCGATCGCGTGGGTGAACGCGCTGATGTCGAACGCCCTCGAGGTGGGGCCGCAATCCGCCGGGTCGATGCCGGGCCCCGCCTGCTACGACCAGGGCGGGTCCGAGCCCACCGTCACCGACGCCGATCTGGTGCTCGGCTACTACAATCCGGACAACTACCTGGGCGGCTCGCTGCTGCTGGATGCGGACCTGAGCCGTCAGGCGGTGGAGGACAAGATCGCCCGGCCGCTGCGCGTCGACGTCCACGAGGCGGCGCACCGCATCCGCCGCCTGGTCGACGCTCGCATGGGCCAGGAAGTGTTCAACGAGGTCGGGCTCAAGGGCCACGACCCCCGCACGTTCACCCTGTTGGCCTGCGGCGGGGCCGGCGCCGCCCACGCCTGCGGCTTCGCTGCCTACGTCGGCGTGTCCCGGGTGGTGGTCCCCGACGCTTCGTCGGTGTTCGGCGCCTACGGCGCGGCGCTGATGGAGACCAGGGAGGTGTGGGAGCGCTCGCGCGCCATCCGCATCTTCCAGTGGGCCGGGCAGAGGTACTCGACGGATTGCGACGCCTTCAACTCGGTGGTCCGCGACCTGCGCGACCGGGCGGCGCGCGATCTGCGCCTGGAAGGATACCGCGACGATCAGATGACGTTCACGCTCGACCTGGATATGCGCTTCGGCAGCCAGTACACGCTGACCAAGATCCGCGCGCCCAAGCTGGAAGTCGCCAGCGCCGACGATTTCCGCCGGCTCTGCGACCTGTTCGTGCAACGCTATTCCGAGCTGTACTCGCCGGAATCCACCTTCCTGGCGGGCGGCGTCAACATCGAATGCTTCTCGCTCACCGCGTCGGTGCCGAGGGACGTCCATCTGCCGCCGCCGCAGCCGCTCGGTGACGCCGAGCCGCGCGCCGACGCCCGGCGCGGTGCGCGGCCGGCGTACTGGTCGCCGGCCGAAGGGATGCGCGACACGCCGGTCTACGATCTCGCCGCTCTGCTGCCCGGCAACCGCATCGCCGGCCCGGCGCTGATCGAGGGCGCGCAGACGACCTACGTCATCGAGCCGGGATGGCGCTACGAGATGGACGGCTTTCGCAACGGCGTGCTGACCCGGGCCTGAAACCGTCCCGGTTGCGGAGCGCGCAGGGAGGACGACGATGTCTTCGACGGCCTACGGACGGGACCACGAGGTCGTGCAGCGGTTGCGCCCCGAGCCGCCGTCGGCGGAGGAGCTGGCCGCCGACGAGCTGGTGAGCGGCGTCGAATTCGACATCTTCAGGCACAAGATGAAGATGGTGGCGCAGGAGGGCAAGGAGACCACCATGCGCCTCGGCGCGTCGACGGGGATGCGCTGGGGCGACGTCGCTTTCGGCATCTTCACCGCCCAGGGCGATCTCGCGGTATGCGCCACCGGCATCTATTTCCACGCCCTGCTCGGCCAGCTGCCCATCAAGTTCCTGGTCAAGCACTGGCGGAACGACCCCTCGGTCGGCTGCAACCAAGGCGACAGCTTCTTCTACAACGATCCCTTCTACGGCGGCGTCCACGCCGCCGACATGGGTCTCGCCATCCCGATCTTCCACGCCGGGCGCTTGATCTGTTTCGCCGCCGCCGCGGTTCACACCGGCGAGTGCGGCGGCACCGACCCGGGCGGGCTCGGCAACGGATCGCGCTCGCGCTACGACGACGGCATCCTGATTCCGCCGCTCAAGGTCGGCGAGGGCTACCAGCTCCGCGAAGACATCCTGACCATGCTGGCGACGATGAATCGGGACCCGCGCACCATGATCCTGGACATCAAGGCGCGGCTGGCGGCGGTGCGCGTGGTGGAGCGGCGCATCCAGGACCTCATCGCCGAGAAGGGCGCGGCGTTCTTCGTCGGCGCGCTGCGGCGCATCCTGACGGTGACGAGCGAGGCGGCGCGGCGCAAGGTCAGCCGGCTGAACGACGGCGTGTTCCGCCAGGCCCGCTTCATCGACACCCTCGGCGTCGAACCGGGCCTGATCAAGGTCATGCTGACGGTGCGGAAGAAGGGCGACAAGATCTTCCTCGACTTCGAGAACACCTCGCCGCTGATCCCCGATCGGCCGCTCAATTGCTACTTCCAGGGCGCGGTGGCGCTGGCCGCGCTGTACCTGTGCGGCTGGTTCTTCTACGACCTGCCGGCCAACAACGGCCTGCTGGAAGCGGTGGAATGGAAGTTCCCCGACGACGCTCTGGTCAACGCCAAGGGCGACGCCACCACCAGTCTGGCGCCGCTTTCCATGAACACGGTCTACCAGGCCATGTTCCAGTGCGGCGCGCGCATGACGTTCTCTTACGATCCCGAGCGCGCGGTGGCGTCGTGGTTCACCGCCTTCGCGGTGCCGTTCTACGGCGGGCTCAACCAGCACGGCGATCCGGTGGCCGACGTCACCCCGGAGATGAACTCCTGCGGCGCCGGCGCCTGTCGCGACCGGGACGGCGTCCATTCCGCGGGCTCGTTCTTCGCCAGCATGTCGGATTGCTCCGATGTCGAGACGAGCGAGGCCGACCGGCCGTTCGTCTACACCTTCCGCGGCCACTTCGACGGCTCCTACGGCCACGGCAAGCATCGCGGCGGCTCGGGCACCGGCTTCGGCATGATGGTCTACGAGGTGCCGGCGATGCACATGGGCGGCTTCGGCAACGGCTCGCGCCATCCGGCCACCCCGGGCGTGTTCGGCGGCGGCGCCGTGCCTCCGGTGTTCATCCGCACCGTGCGCGGCAGCAACTACCGCAGCCTGCTCGCCGAACGGGCGCAGCGGCCGCGCAACTACGGCGAGCTGTACCGGCCGGAGAATCCGGAGACCGGCACGCCCGTCTACCACGACATCAGCATGCCGATCGAGCCGCTGAACGAAGGCGACACGTTCTACGTCTGCACCGGTGGCGGCGCCGGCTACGGCGACGCGCTGGAGCGCGATCCCCGGGCGGTGCTGCAGGACCTGCGCGACGGCGTGGTCTCGGCGTGGGCGGCGCGCAACGTCTACTTCGTCGCCACCGACGAGCATCGGCTGCGGGTGGACGAGGAGGAGACGGCGCGGCTGCGCGCGGCGGAGCGGGCGGCGCGCAAGCGCCGCGGCAAGAGCTGGGAGGCGTTCCATGCGGAATGGAACCGGAAGCGGCCGGCGCCGGAGGTGATCAGGGGCTACGGCAGCTATCCCGACCCGCTCGACGGCATGGCGGCGCAGGACCGCCCGACCGCCGCGGCGTGAAGGGGACAGATCGCGGGCGCCGGCCGGCGTCGGCGCCCGCTCCGTGTCGCGGCTGCGGCGCGGGCATCGGCCCGCTCGCCTTCATCGACGACCGGGCGCACGCATCGCTTCCCCGCCTGGTTCACGGCGGCAGGTAATAGACGGACGGATCCGTGCCCAACTCGGGCTGAAGCTGGAAGCCGCCGCGCTCCCGGATCAGCCGGCATACCTCACTGCCGGGATCATCGAGATCGCCAAATTGATCCCAAAGGAAGTAGCTGCCACCTTCGGACACAGCGCCTTCTCCGGCCAATTGACAAGCCGCGCGGGCGGTTGACACGCTCCGGTCCTCGCGCTCGCGGGCGTCACCTGGAAAGGACGACACCATGGCCATCGACTTCACCTTCCCTCCCGAGATCGACGCGCTGCGCCTGAAGGTCCGCGACTTCATCGCCCAGGTGGTCCGGCCGGCCGAGGGGCGCATCGCCGAGCGCGAGGGCGACCGCCGCTTCCTCATCCAGTCGATCATCGAGATGCGCGTGGCGGCGCACGACTGGGGCCTGTGGCTGCCGCACATGCCGAAGGAGTACGGGGGCATGGGGCTCGGCCACGTGGCCATGGCGGCGGTGTCGGCCGAGGCTGCCAAGTCGGCCTTCGGGCCGTACGCCCTCAATGCCCAGGCGCCCGACGAGGGCAACATGCACACCCTGCTGCACTGGGCCACCGACGCGCAGAAGGAGAAGTACCTGCGGCCGCTGTGCAACGGCACGCTCCGTTCCTGCTTCGCGATGACCGAGCCCGAGGTCGCCGGCTCCGACCCGACGCTCATCCGGACGCGGGCCGTGCCCGACGGCGACGACTGGGTCATCGACGGCCACAAGTGGTTCATCTCGGGCGCGACCGGCGCCAAGTTCGCCATCCTCATCGCGCGCACCGAGGACGCCCCCGAGATCCCGCAGGCGGGAAACACCGCCTTCCTCGTCGACCTGCCGGCCAAGGGCTGGACGGTGGTCCGCGACGTTCACACCATGGCCGGCCACCACAATCACGCCGAGATCCGCATCGAGGGCCTGCGCGTGCCCAGGGAGAACATGCTCGGCAGGCGCGGTCAGGGGCATCTGCTCGGCCAGGCTCGCCTCGGGCCCGCGCGCCTGGCGCACTGCATGCGCTGGATCGGGCAAGCGGAGGTTGCGCTCGACATGATGGTCGATCGCGCGCTCAACCGCTACGCGCACGGCTCGCTGCTCGCCGACAAGCAGGGCATCCAGTGGATGATCGCCGACTCGACGATGGAGCTCTACCAGGCGAAGCTCATGGTCCTGCACGCCGCCTTCAAGATCGACCGCCGCGAGGACTTCCGCAGCGAAGTGTCGATGGCCAAGCACTTCGTCGCGGGCGCGCTCAACCGCATCATCGATCGCGCCATCCAGGTGCACGGCGCGCTCGGCTACTCGCTCGACACGCCGCTCGCGCGCATGGCCCAGAACGCGCGCTGGGCGCGTTTCGCCGACGGCGCCGACGAGGTGCACCAGTGGCGCATCGCCCAGCGGGCGATCGACGCCTACCGGCGCGACCGCTCGACGCGCACGGCGACCGGGAACCTGCCGCTGTAGACTTCAAGAAAAGGGGTCGGGAGTCTTTTTTGCTTCGCAAAAAAGACTCCCGACCCCTTTTTCGCTAGTCGGCCAGCGGATCGGGCCGGAATTGCACCCAGCCGACGTAAGACCTCGGCACCTCGGAATGGAGCACGGGATCGAGGCCGTTGGTGAACCATAGGCCGCGCCCCTTCCACCCCGCCGCGGGATCGTCGATCCTGCCGTCGAGCCCCCGCGTGTAGGAATTCAGCGGGTAGGGGATGCGGATCACCCTGAACTTCTCCGCGCTCGGGTCGAAGGCGAGCAGCGAGTCTGATCCGGTGCCGTTGAGGATCACCGTGTTCCGCCCCATGCCGAGCGTGTCGAACTGGTCGACCCACACGTAGTAGTGGAAGTCGGCGCTGCCGCCGTTCGGCCCGGGAGCGAGCCCCTGGATTTGCGGCCCCGGGCTCTGCCACAGCGTCCACCCCTCGGGGCATTGATCGCCGGTGCCCCAGGTCTTGGCGCACTTGCTGCGATCGAACTTCGCCAGGTGGCCGCTGCCGCCGAGACCGATCCAGACGTTGCCCCGCGTGTCGGCATCGAGGCCCCGCGGCCCGAAGCCGGGCGCCGGGGGTGAGAACACCTCGTGCGTGTCGGTCGCGGGATCGTAGCGCAGAATCCGTCCCGGCACCCCCGCGGGACTGGTCAAGCCCTCGACGACCGCCGTCCACACGCTGCCGTCCGCCGCATTCGGGATCACCCCGTAGTGAAAGCCGACGACCGGTGTGTCCTTCTTGCCGTCGCCGTCGGAGTCGACAATCACTGCGGACCAGCCTTGCGCCTTGCCGGCGCTGTCGGGTTTCGCGGGATCGAACTTGGCGGGGTCGAACCAGCCGACGACGTGGGAGTCGCCGCTCGTCCACAGCACGCCCTTGGCGTCGAACTGCAGATGGTGCGTGCCATAGCAGGTGTCGATCAGCACGAACCGTTCGGCCTTTGTGTCGTAGTAGCCGAGCTGGCGGTGCTGGATGCGGGCGGCGATCTCGGGCACGCTCTTGCAGAACTCCGGCAGATCCTCCGCCCACTCGCGGCGAATCTGCGTGGTCATCCAGACCTTGCCGCCGCCGTCCATCATCGGATTGTGGGGGTTGGCGGGGTTGTCGTACTTGCCCGCGAAGCCCGACTCGCCGCCCTCGGCGGGGCATCCCAGCGAACCGACGCCGATGGGCAGGATCTGCTTGCCGTGCGGCGCCTGGTAAGTCTGCCGGCACCAGGGCGTGTCGAACCCGTCTCGGGTCGGCACCTTCGTCATGCTCGCGGTGTGCGTCATCGGATCGAGCTTGAGCAGGCGGTCGTTGCCGATGTCGACGCCGTAGACGGGTCCGTTGGCGTAGCGGGTGGGATCGCGCTTGTCGGTTGCCACCTCGTCGTGGGCGTAGGTGAAGGTGTCGCCCCAGCCCCACTCCGTGATCACGACGTTGCGCTCCGCGCCCGCGGGCCGCGGCGGGGCCGGCGGCAGCGTTCCCGCCGCGATCCTCGCGCTCCAGCCGCCCAAGGCCTCGATCACGCGCTCGCGGCCGAGCATGTCGGCCATCGCGCTCATCATGGCGGCCTTGCGCAGGCCGCGGTCGAGCATTTCGGCGGGCCGCGAGCGCGTGAGCAGCGAGCCGATCTGATGGCAGAGCACGCAGTTGAGCTTGAACTGCGCGGTCCAGGCGGCCCGCGACGGGTACGCGGCCGGAGCCTGCTGCGACGCTCCGCTCAGCACGCCCGCGCCTCCCCCCGCCGGGGCGCCGCGCAGCTTTGCCTCGGCGGGCGGCTCGAGAAGCGAGAGCCAGTAATTCGCGGGGTAGATCTTGGCGGCTTCCTGCGGCGTGGCGGCGTCGGCGACCGCGATCTCGATCGTCGAGCCGGGCTTCGCCGCTACCTTCTCGGAGTCGCGCAGGCCGTAGCCGCGCACCCAGACGCGGTAGCTCGCGGCGGGAAGGCTCGGCAGCACGAACTTGCCTTCGTCGTTGGTGACGACGATCTTCCGATACTCGGTCGGCAGGCCGTCGGCCTCGGCGATCACCCAGACGCCGGCCTCCGCCCGTCCCCCCTGCGATACGACCCGTCCCGCGATGGCGTCCGATCTCGGCTGTGGCGCGGATCGGCTCCGAGCCGGGATCCCGACGATCACGACGGCGACGGCAACGACGACGAATGCGCGCAGAGATCGGCTCATCGGTGCTCCCTCCCGCGAAGCGCGACGCGGCGGATCGCGATCCGTGACCTCACGCATAATTCGCACGCAGCGCCGCCGCCAGCGGGTTGTCCCAACCGTCGATCTGAGACGCGAGCGAGCGCCAATCGAGCGGGACCCGCCGCAGATCGACGCCGATGCCGCCCGCGCGCACGTCGACGATCGCGTACTCGGCGTGCGACAGGATCACCGGCGCGTCCCCCGTCGCGCGCTCCCGGAAGGGCTGGCCGAGCGAGCCCGGGTTCACGATCAGCATGCCGCGATGCTGGCGCAGCATCGGCAGGTGCGTGTGGCCGCCCGCCAGGACCTTCGCCCGCTCGCCGTCGAGCATCTCGTCCACCCGCTCGGCCGGCGTGGTCGCCAGCAAGTCCTCCATGTTGGAGCGCGGAGTGCCGTGGTAAAGGAAGACGTCGTCGAGGGCCAGCGAGCGGCGGAAGCTGCGGAGGAACGCGAGATCGCCGGCCGACAACGCCTCGCGCGTCGCGTCCACGGAAGCGACCACCAGTGGAACCTCCGTGTACGTGCGGACGAGCGCCGCATCGAGCATGAACTCGTCGTGGTTGCCGAGGATGCACGGGCAGGCGAGGTCACGCAGGCGCGCGAGCACCGGGCTCGGCCGCGGCCCGAGCGTCGCCACGTCGCCGAGGCAAACGATCTGGTCGTAGCCCTGGCGGCGCGCGTCGGCGAGCACCACCTCGAGCGCCAGCTCGTTGCCGTGCAGATCGGAGATCAGCGCCAGCCGCATCACCGTGCAGGATAGCACCGCGGATGGGCGCGGGCGATCCGGTGGCCGCCGCTGAGCGCCAGGATGTCGTTCGACCCGTCGCAGATGAGCGACGAGCGGGCGTCGCGGAAGAGCTTCTCGGCGACGCACTCGCGCGCGAGCCCGATCCCGCCGAAGATCTGGATTGCGTCGCTGGTCACCTCGAGCGCCGTCTGCGTCGCGAACGTCTTCGCCGCCTCCGCGTACTCGATCGCCCGCCGCTCCGCGGGGCTGCCCCAGTTGTGGACGAACACCGCCCGGCAGAGCTGGCGGCTGGCCTCCACCTTGCGGAACATGTCGAAGAGCTTAACCTGCACGGTCGGGTGGTCGGCGATCGGCCGGCCGCCCTGCTCGCGCTCGCGCGCGTAGGCGAGCGCCTCGTCGAACGCCGCCCGCGCCAGGCCGGTCGCCCAGGTGCCGACCATCGGCAGGGTCAGGCACAGGTGGGCTTCCAGCGCGGCCTCGTAGGCTTCCGGGCCGACGACCAGCGCCTCTCTGGGGATGCGCACCGCGTCGAAGAAGATCTCGCCCTGGTTCAAGTCGCGCGCGCCGATCTTGTCGAGCGGCTTCCCCTTCGCCACCCCGGGCCGGTCGAGCGTGAAGAGGAACATGCCGCTGCCGGCGTGCCCGCTCTGCGCGGGGTGGATCTGGCACATGAGCAGGATGCGGTTGGCGATCGTCCCGCCCGAGACCCAGGCGGACTTCTGGCCGGTGATCACCCACTCGTCGCCGTCGAGCCGGGCGTGGCAGTTCGCCTTGATCGCTGGGTCGCGGAACGTCGGGTAGCCGGGCATGACCGTGTCGGAGCCGTGATCCGGCTCGGTGATCGCCCAGCAGCCGATGTAGCTCGCGTCCGTGCACTGGCAGTACGGGATAGTGAACTGTTCGACGTGCTCACGCGTGCCGCCCATCGCCACCGCCGCATCCAGGCTGGTGTTGAGCGCGAGCGTGAGCCCGAAGCTCCCCCAGGCGAGCTCCTCCATGACGATCTGGATCTGCAGCGGCGTGAGCCCGGGACCGCCGAGCGCCTCGGGGAACGGCAGCTTGTGGTATCCGAGCCGGTAGGCTTCGCGGAGAAAGCCCCAGAACGGCGATTGCGAGGCGATCGCCTCCTCGGGGGTCATGCGGTCGAGCTGCCGCGAGACGGGGCGCATCACGCCCTGGGCGAAGGCGGCCGCGCTCGCCTTCAGGGCCAGATCCTGCTCGGAGAGGGTCTGGTCGAGATCGAAGTACGGCATGGGTGCTCTCCTTCGCGCCGCGGGTCGCTCCCCCGTCTCCGCGGCGCGCGCGGCGGCGGCTCGGCGGCGCGCCAGCCGATACCCCGCTGCTGGCGGACGCGCAAGAACCGTCACGCACGGCCCGGCTCGGCCGAGCTTCCGCTCAGCGCGGCACGGCCGCGACCAAACGGTGGCCGCGTACCGAGGGCTCGTATCTCGCATCTTCGTGCAAGACGGCGAGGTCGTGCCCGAGCGGCTCGTCGCGACAGGGAAAGAGGCGCCAGGTAGTGGGTCAACCGCCCACCACCAGCCGCCAGGTGATGTTGTCTTCCCTGGCGGTGGTGGTGGTAAGGGTGCGGCAGGTTTCGGCTGACTCGGAGGTCCTCATGCCTTCCCCCACCCCTCCCCTCCAACGCATCGCCATCTCCACCGGCGGCGGCGACGCGCCCGGCCTCAACGCCGTAATCCGCGCGGCGACGCTCTCGGCCGTCAATCGTGGCTGGGAGGTGGTCGGCATCCGCGACGGATACGACGGCTTGCTCCTGCCCGAGGCGTACGGCGAGGGCGGTCTCATCGCTCTCACCCGCGAGCGCGTGCGCGGCACGACCCACCTCGGCGGCACGATTCTCGGCACCACGAGCCGCAGCAACCCGGCTCGATTTCCGGTGAAGCAGGCCGACGGCAGCGTGATCGAGGTGGACCGCATCGACGAGCTGATCGGCCTCTTCCGGGCACGGGGCATCGACGCCCTGATCGTGGTGGGCGGCGACGGCTCGCTGGGCATCGCCCACCGCGTCGCGCAACGGGGGATGCAAGTCGTCGGCGTGCCGAAGACCATCGACAACGATCTCGACAAGACGGTGATCACGTTCGGGTTCGATACCGCGGTGGGCTTCGCCACGGAGTGTCTCGACCGCTTACACACCACGGCGGCGTCTCACCGGCGGGTACTGGTGGTGGAAGTGATGGGCCGCTACGCGGGCTGGATCGCGTTGAACGCTGGGGTGTCCGGCTCGGCCGATGCGATTCTGATTCCGGAGATCCCCTACGACCTGGAAAAGGTGGCGCAGAAGGTTCGACAACGCGCCGAGCGGGCCGGCGATTTCACGGTGGTGGTCGTGGCCGAGGGGGCCAAGGCGGTGGGAGGCCGGATGTCGGTCGTGGACAAGGAGGTGGGCCAGGCCGAGCGGCTGGGCGGTGCGGGCGAGAAGGTTGCGCGCGACCTGCACGCGCTCACCGGCAAGGAGACCCGCTTGGTGGTGCTCGGCCATCTCTTGCGCGGCGGCAGTCCGACGACGTTCGATCGGCTGATCGCGCTGCGCTTCGGTGCGGCGGCGGTGCGCGCATTGGAAGAGGGCCGATCCGGCGTGATGGTCGCGCTCGATCCGCCGACGGTGAACTACGTGCCGTTGTCGGCGGCCATCGGCCGCATGAAGGGCGTACCGCTCGACTGCGATACGATGCTGACGGCGCGAGAGCTGGGAATCTGCTTCGGGGATTAGCCCCGAAGAAGGGGTCGGGAG
The DNA here is from genome assembly GCA_016189835.1 of Deltaproteobacteria bacterium. Classification (GTDB taxonomy): domain Bacteria; phylum Desulfobacterota; class Binatia; order JACPRU01; family JACPRU01; genus JACPRU01. The sequence goes on from JACPRU010000027.1 coordinate 22,070, forward strand.
TCTTTTTCTGCGAAAAAGACTCCCGACCCCTTTTTCTACGGGCCCGCGCGGGCGAGCGGCTCGTACTTCAGCACCTCGATCAGCAGAACGCGCCGCCGGGCGGTGCCCACGGTCCGCCGGTAGCGCACCAGCCGGCCGGTTTCGGCCTCGAATTGCGCCCTGAGGTCGATCGGCGGGGTGTCTCGGACGTGGGGCACGTCGGCCAAGCCCAGGTCCCTGCGCAGCAGGCGGAAAAGCCCCGACACCGAGTAGTCCTCGGTCTCGCCGGGCGAAACGGAGCGGCCGTCGCGTTCGGTGCTGGCAACCTTGCCGCCCGCCACCACCACGTCGTAGACGGCAGGATTGGTGCGAGGGGCTCTCACGCGGACGACGAGGTGGTAGGAATCCGACCCGTGAGCTTCCCAGCGCCGCTCGGCCGCCGCCAGCGCGCTCTCGGTCAACGGCTCCATGGGGGGCGCCCCGAGTAAGGAACAGCCCGCCAACAGCAGCAGCGCAAGGCCTCCCCACGCCGCTTTCCCCCGGTGGCTCGTTGCCCGTCGGCTGCCTTTCCTCTTGCCGTCGAAACTCACGGGACCTTCCTAGGTCGTCCCCCGGCCCTCTCGCAAGCTCCGCTTCCGCCACGGACTCGCCGCGAGCGTCTCCGGGTGAAGGCGCACCGCTCTCGGCATCGTCGCTCGAGCGGCGGCGGCGGAAACCCGCCGCGCCGAGCTTCGCGCGGCGGCCGCGTACGCGCGTGGATCGACGGTTTCTCCCGGAACGCGAGAGGGCACGCCGGCTGCGCTGACCGACGTGCCCTCTTCCCTTCCTCGCCTGCCGCGGAGAGCGATCCGAGCCCGCGGGCCGCGGGCCTACTCTTCCGACTCTCCGGCCGCCTCTACTTCAACGCGCGCAGGATCTCCTCTTCGTGGGCCGCCCAATCCTTGTCGTAGACGGTCCACTCGCCCTCCTCGACCTCCAGCTCGCGCACCATCTTGGGTCCCCTCGACAGCACGAACCAGACCAGAGGCAGCACGCCGCCGAACAGGAACACGACTCCTCCGATCACGCGCATCCAGGTCAAGGTCGCGAACACGGGTCCGGTCACGAACTCGTTGGTGCGGGCGTACCAGTATCCGTGCGTGAGAACGGCCGCCAGCTGGTAGAGTCCGACCGGGAACAGATCGAGCGTCATCATCAACACGATTCCGATCTGCAGCGACCAGAACGTCCGCCTGAGGAGCGCCTCGTTCCACGCGAGCCTCGGGAACAGATGCTGGCAGCAGAACAGCAGGCCCGCCAGCGCCACGTTCCCTTTGACGCCGAACATGGCGGCGTGCGCGTGATTGCCCGTCAGGTAGGTTCCGTGCTCGAAGTAGTTGACGATCGGCAGATTGATCAACGAGCCGAACACACCCGCGCCGACGATGTTCCAGAAATTGACGGCGAGGACGAACAGCCACACGCCCTCCATGACGAACTTCTGCTTGCCCTCGACGAGATGCTCGCCGGCCCGGATCTTCTCGTTGCGCATGCGCCACGCATCCAGCGTGATCAGCAGCAGCGGCAGCACCTGCAGAGTGGAGAAGACGCTTCCCAGCGCGATGATCCCCGTCGGCTTGGCGATCCAGTAGAAGTTGTGTGAGATCCCGACGGTCGCGGTGATGAGGAACATCATCACGGCCAGGAAGATGACCCGCTCCGCCATCGCCCGGTTCAGCAGGCCCATCTGAACCAGCATGTAGCCGACGATGCAGGTCGTGAACACCTCGAACGTCACCTCGACCCACATGTGGACGGTCATCCAGCGCCAGTAGTCGGCGATGGCGAAATTGCTGGTGGTGGTGGCCCCGAGCCCGAAGAACAGGAACATCACCATGATTCCGCTGCCGTAGAACAACCAGGCGGGGACCGACCACATGTTCTGCTTGGTGATCCACGGCCGCACGCCGCGGAAGATGATCGTGATCCACAGCACGAAGGAGGCCAGCATGAGAATGTGCCAGAATCGGCCGAGCTCGAGGAACTCCCAGCCCTGGCTGCCGAACCAGTAGGCCGCCGTGTCGCTCAGGTATCCCATCTGCCCGAAGTAGATTCCGAACAGCGCTCCCGCCCCCACGATGACGCACAGGGTGAACAGCAGATTGATCAGAAAGCGCTGTCCGTTCGGGACCTTCGAAAGCCTGGGGAGGAAGAAGATGGTGTAGCCCACCCAGCACATGAAGAACCAGTAGATCTGCAGGATGGTGTGGTACGCTCGCACCACCGTGAAGGGCAGCGAGATGCCGAAGACCTGGACGATCGCCTCGCCCGGTCCCCCGCCGACGAAGTCCTCGGCGCTGAGGATACCGGCGAGAACCTGAACCAGGAACAGGATCACTGCAAAGGCGAAGAACTTGTACGTCGCTCTCTGCGTGGGGCGAACGAAGTCGTATCCTTTTTCCAGCTCGATCGTGGTGAGCGTGCCGCCGTTGGCCCCGTTGAACGGATCCCCGGGAAGCGCCTTCATCTCGCCGTAGACGTAGAGGACCAGCATGGCGCCCGCGAACAGCGCCAGGATCGAGAGGAAGCTCCACAGCACAGTCGGCATCGTCGGGTTGTTGCCGGCCTCGGGATCGTAGGGCCAGTTGTGCGTGTAGCTGTAGGTCTCGCCCGGTCGAGCCGCCCCAGCGACCCAGCCGCCCCAGAAGAAGTATCCGGTCAGCGCCCTCAGGTCTTCCGGGTCGGTGATGTAATTATCCAGTCTGAATTTGGCCGGATAGGTGGGGTCCGTGAACACCCGCTTGTAATGGGTCTGCAGCTCCTCGTAGGCGTGAATCTGAGCGTCGTTGATGCGGATCACGCCGGCGGCCGCGTCGTAGCCGTTCTGCTTGATCTCCCGCTGCACCCGCACGGTGATCGCGTCCTTGTCGCTCTGGGTCAGAGGACGCTCCTTCTCCATCTGCCGCTCGTAGAAGGACCGCATCCCGACCACGGTTCGGTGCAGGGCGTCGGCCGTGAAATCCGGCCCGCGTTCCGCTCCGTCGCCCCAGAACGAGCCCCAGGACATCAGGCCGCGGATGTGAAACAGCTCCTGTCCCCGCCGGATCTGCTCGATGGGAACCACCGGTTCGCCGCTGGCGGCGGACACCATGGCGACGCGCGGAGGAGCGCCGCTGTACGTCCACGAGCCCAGGGCGATCAGGCCGACGATGCTGATGCCGGAGACGATCGCGAACTGGATGAACCAGTTCGGCTTGGCCAACAGCCACGTCCCGAAGTTGCGCCGTGACTTCGAACTGCCGTTGCGGCGGTTCACGTTGCTCTTCTGCATCTCGGGCCCTCCCCTAGCCGCACAGATGCTACGGCAGCTTGATGAAATTCAGAATCGTCCTGTCGCCTCATTTCCATGAGGCAAATGAACTAATCGTCGTTCCCCGCGCGCGGCCCGCTGGCGCGCCGGATCGAGCGCCGCGCGGCGTCGAGCCGCCGGCGTCGCGCGGCCGCGGGAGACTCGAGCCGATCCCCGCATCGCCCGCGAGACGTGATAGGATCGTCGATGGCGGTTGGGGGGGGCAGGCACGGAAACGGAGGAGCGAGAATGGCTTTCAATTCGTGGGCGGTCGTTGCCATCGTGATTGGCGTGCTCGTTTACATCGCGCTGCCGGTTGCCCTCGCGGTCGTGTATCTCTCTCGGGTCAATGCCGCGCTGGGGCGGGACAAGCCGAAGAAGACAGTCGCCGGATCCGCCGGCACTGGCGGCGGACCGGATGCGTGAGGGATGGCGACGGTCGTGACCGGAGACAGTCATGGCGGGCACTGACGTGTATTCGAGCATCAAGCAGCGATGGCGCATCCTGCGGCGTACGATGCGAGGGGCAGTGATGGCGGACACTGAGATCTATTGGGACGGCCAGTCCGGGAAGGAGTACCCGTACTGGATTCACCGGATCGGGACGTACTTCGACGACGAGCCGGGCAACTACATTTACGCGAAGGAAGTCGAGCCGGGATCCTGGGTAGCGCTCTACATCGGTCACACGCCCAGCCTTCAAGACCACCTCGCGGATGCGGAGAAGGAAGCGTGCGCGAAGCGCAATGGTGCGACGCACGTGCACGTGCACACCACGCCCGGCGGCGAGAGCCGGCAGGCCGCCGAAGCGGCGGACTTGATTGCGAGGTGGCAGCCGGCCTGCAACGACCGAGGGGAGCCGGCTGAGGACCCCGCCTAGCCGCGGCCGCGTCAGCGTTCCGAGGCGCGCGCTCGCCGATGGTGGCCGTCCGCCGACCCCGTGGCTTCCGCGCGGGGTCCCGGCAGCAATTCGGCCTCGATGCGGGTCGCCGTCTCCTGGCGCGCGATGCGGTTCACGTAGGCCACGGCCTCGAGCCGCGTGTGCACCTTGAGCTTGGCGAAGATGCTCTGGATGTGGTTCCGCACCGTCGCCTTGCTGATGTAGAGTTGCTCGGCGATCGCCGCCGTGCTCGCCCCGGCCCGCATCAGCGTGATGACCTGCAGCTCCCGCGGGCTCAGCTCGCCCGGGGGCAGGGCGTCCTCGCTGGTGGTCAGCTTGAGCTTGGTCTGAGCCAGTTGCTGGCGGACGAGCAGCTCGATCTGATGGGACGTCGTCACGTCGCGAAAGAGATGAACGATGGTCGGCGGCCGGTCGTCGTGGCGGGACGGAACCGCCACGCAGCTCACGTCGATCCACAGCGGCTGCCCCGTCTTGGTCCGGGTAGCCATGTCGAAATGCTCGACCAGGTCGCCGCCGTGCAGCAGCGTCTTGATCGGACAGGGCCAGCCGCAGATGCGATTGCCGTTACTGTCGCAGCCGCCGAACACCTCGCCGCAGAGCCGTCCGACGACCTGTTCCGCGGGATAGCCGAGCATGGCCTCGGCGGCCCGGTTCCAGAACAGAATCTCGCCTCGCGATCCGCTGACCCACACGCCGTCCGCGGTGTTCGCGAACAGCCGGGAGACCTCCGCGAGCGAGTCGGGGGACGGGCTGGCCTCCGCCCCCGGGGCCTTCTCGGCGGGCTCCGAGCGCCGTGCGGGCTCCTTGCCGGCAGAGCGGGCGAGCGCGGCGTCCTTGCGTGCTCCGTCATGGAGCCGGCGGCCCGTCCGCCGGGTCTCCGCCGCACGCTGCGATCCGTTGCTGCGACTCATATCGTCCACCTCGGCGGGATGAGCGAGCTCGCCACGGCTCGTCCCGGCCCGACCGCCGAGCCTCGGACGCATCGTCTGCGCCTCGCGCCCGCCGTCCTCCCCTGCGCCCCGCTCGCTCCTCATGGGCGGCCATCGGCGCCGCGCCGGGTGGAGGATTGCGCACCCTCGGCGGCCGTCCACTTCCGGCGGTTCCCCTCGACCTCCTCCGCCGTCGGCCGGCGCGCCGGCCGCTGCTCCGCCACCCGGAAGGCCGACAGGCTGGCGACGATGTCGCGGTTGAGCCGAATGTCCTCGGCGAATCCCGCGGGGACCAGCGCCTCCTCGAAGATCGCCTGCCACGGGCACTCGGGCTCGCAGGCGCCGCAGTCGATGCAGTCCTCGGGATGGATGTAGAGCTGCTCCGCGGCCCCCCCGCCATCGGCGCCCGCGTACTCGTAGATGCACGACACGGGACAGACCACGACGCAGGACGTGTCGAGGCACTGGCGGCAGAGCCGGGTGATCACGTAGGCCATGGGCACGTCTCCCTGCGCCGGCCAGGTCGCGGCCTACGCGGCGGCGGGACTCGGCACTTCGGCGGCGAGGTCGAAGAACAGCTGCAGCGAGCCGTTGTAGCGGTAGAAGAGGTCCTCGCGGAGCTGATCGTTGGAGGAGAGCCGGGTGGCGCCGCTCAGCACCAGCGTGTTGATCGTGTGCGCCAGGTCCGCCTTGCCGTTGCGCCGCACGTTCTCCAGCATCTCGCGCCACACGGCGTCGGGGGCCTCCAGGACGAAATCGGGATCGAAGCGCTCGAGGTCCTGCGCGGTTTGCAACGCCACCACGCGCTCACACTCGAAGGTGTCGAACACCAGCCCGGTGGCGGCGGGAGCGCCCGCCGCGGCGTCGGTGGCGCGGATCGCGAAGCGCGTGTCCACGAAGCCGAGATCGCGAAACTCCTCGGCGTGACGCGTGGTGGCGTCCCTCAGGCTCTCGAACCACTCGGCGGAAAGCGCCCCGCCCGATCCTGCGGTCTTTGCGTCGTTCATGATGGCTCACTCCTCGGTGACGTATATCGGCGCTCACATGGGCAGCTGGGCGGGCAGGCGACAGAGCTGACGGCGCTCGCTCACTCCCGCCCGATCACAGCGGCCGAAGTACTCGTGCACCATCTTCTGCCAGATCCCGCCCACCGCCGGCTTGGCGTCCTTCATCCCCTCGATCCCTCCGCCCGCCAGAATCATCAGCGGCTCCAGGAACTCGGGCACTCCGAACATCGCCAGCATCATCCCCTCGCCCTTGGACAGGATGTGGTTCACCTCTTCGCGCGCCGCGCGCGGGTTGGGGTGGTTCTCCAGGTAGTACTTGAGATGCATCGTGCCGTAGGACACGTGGCGCGCCTCGTCCTGCATGCACATCCGGAAGATCCGCTTGTCCACGTCGGTCTTGCCGATCAGCTCCCCGGCCCGGAACAGCGACAGCACCATCCCCTCGCCCAGCACGTGCATGAAGGAGGAAGCCATCGAGTAGGTCGGCGCCTCGATGATCGCCTGCAGCGCGTCCTCGGCCTCCTTGGTGGCGCGCATCAGCCCCCCGCCGTTGACCAGGGCCCGCTTGCGAAAGACCTCGAGGTGGCGCGCCTCGTCGATGACCTGCGAGGCCAGGAAGCACTTCACCTCGTGGTAGTTCTGGTGGATCTGGTGCATCCACTTCGCCGGCAGATCGGCGGCGATGAATTCCACCTCGGTCAGCAGCGTGCACACCTGGCACATCGCCCGCTCCAGATCCTCCGGCAGCTGGCGCAGCTCGTGCCAAGGAATGTCCGTCGTGGCGTTCCACTGCCGCGTCTTGGCCTCTTCGTAGAGGCTCGCCGCGTTCACCGACCACACCTCGTACTTGTTGTTCAGCCGGTAGCCGAGCGAGGGCAGATCCGCGTCCAGCTCCGCGCCCCGCGGCGCCATGCCGGTCCCCGGCAGCGAGTGCTCCGGTACCTCGCCGTAGGAGCCGACGTTGATGTCGTTCAGCAGCACCCCGCGCTTGGTCGGCTGCACGCGAACACCCCACTCCGTCTTGGTGTTCTCGAACCAATCCAAATCGAACTTCCCCTGCGACAGCTTCTCGAAATACGCCGCCGTGCGCGGCGCCATCTCCGTTTCGCCAAACTTGCGGGCCATGGGAGCCTCCTCTTCCTTGTCTTTGCCAGGCTCCTGATGAGAGCGAGCCGGGGTTGCGAATGTGTCTTGGTCCGCTTCCGGAAAGCATTTCGTGTGCCATCGGCCGTATCGCCTTTCCAAGCAAATTCCTTAGGGAAATTAGATAATTCCGCCAGGGTGACTGTCTCTGTGGGAGACACGCCGCGGCTCGCATCAGGCTATCGCCGCTTACCGAAACCGAGCTAAGCCCCCCTTGCCGCAAAAAGCCGACCTCGCTTCTCGAAAATCCCCTAACCCGTTTGGGGGACGAATCGATTGCTTTAACTGACAGATTGGCCGTTTGGGAGACAGCCTGACCTCTTGGGAGACACCTCAGCCCGCTTCGGAATCGCCACCAGCGCCAGCACTCGATGGCCCGGACCGAGCTCCGGCGCCCCGTGCCATGCCCGAAGGAGCGCCGCACTTGCTATACTGGCGTTCCATGGCCGCCGAGCCCGGGAAGCGACACGGCAGCGACGCGCCGCGGTTCGAGAAACGCCGGGGGCTTGGCGCGTGAACCGTCCCGCGATCCGTCGCTCGGCCATCGCCCTGCTGCTCGCCGCCGCTCTGATCGCGCTCGGCCGCAACGCGGAGCGCTTCGCCAATCGGGTGGCCGGCTCGCGGGGGCCGGTGGTCTCACCCCGTGGCGCCGCGCTGCACCGCTCGAGCCTCGTCGCCGACCTGCACGCCGACTCGCTGCTGTGGAATCGCGATCTGGCGAGCCGCTCGGCGGTCGGCCACGCGGACCTCCCGCGCCTGCGCGAGGGCAACGTGGCGCTGCAGGTGCTGACCATCGTCACCCGCTTCCCCGTGACCGCGAGCATCCGGCGCACCGACCCGCGGGCGCCCGACCTGATCACGCTGCTGGCGGTCACCAACGGCTGGCCGGTGGCGGCCTGGACGAGCCTCGCCGACCGCGCGCTCTACCAGGCCGGCAAGCTCGAGACCCTCGCCGCGCGCGACCCGCGCCTGCGGCTGGTGCGCTCTCGCGGCGACCTCGATCGGCTGATCGCCGACCGCGCCACCGACCCGCGATGGGTCGGCGCGTTGCTCGGCATCGAAGGAGCCCACGCGCTCGATCGCGACTCCGCGCTGGACGAGCTGTACGCCGCGGGCGTGCGGCTGATCGGCCTGGCGCACTTCTTCGACAACGACTACGCGGGCTCGGCGCACGGCCTCGCCAAGGGCGGCCTGACGGCGCGCGGTCGCGATCTCGTCTTCGAGCTCGAGCGGCGCGGCGTGGCGGTGGACCTCGCGCACGCTTCGGCGCGCACCATCGATGACGTGCTCGCCATCGCCCGCAAGCCGACCGTGGTCTCTCACACCGGCATCCAGGCGACCTGCGACAACCCGCGGAACCTCTCCGACGCTCAGTTGCGGGCGATCGCCGCCGCCGGGGGCGTGATCGGCATCGGCGGCTGGGCGACCGCGGTGTGCGGCGATTCCCCGGCGGACGTCGCCCGCGCCTTCCGGCACGCCGTCGCGGTCGCCGGCGACGATCACCTGGCGCTCGGGTCCGATTTCGACGGCGCGGTGACCACGCCGTTCGACGCGGCCCGGCTCGACGCGCTCACCGAGGCGCTGCTCGAAGCCGGCCTCGCCGAGGCCTCGGTCCGCAAGCTGCTCGGCGAGAACGCGCTGCGGGTGCTGCACGCGGCGCTGCCCGACGAGCCGATCGCGGAAGACGCGCGCGGGCGGGAGGCTCGCGCCCGGCGCTGAGATCGCCGCGCGCGAGCCCGGCGCTCAGCGCTTGAGCGCCAGGAACAGGGTCGAGTCCCCGCGGCGCACCAGGAACAGCAGGCTCTCGCCGGCCTTGCCCTTGCCGACGGCTTCGGTGAACGCATCGACGGACTTCAGCGCCTTGCGGTCGACCTCGAGGATCACGTCCCCCGGCCGCAGCCCCGCGTCCTCGGCCACGCTGCCCGACTTGACGCCTTTCACCAGCACGCCGACGCCGGGCTCGATGCCGAGCTCGCGCGCCACGTCGGGCCCGACCGGACCGACCATCAATCCCAGCTGCTCGCCGGACGGCTCCCCGCCGCCCTCGGCGCCGCCCGCTTCGGCCTCGCCCTTCGGCATCTCGCCGATCTTCACGCGCAGCGACTTCTCCTGGCCCTCGCGCAGGACCTTCACCTCGACGTCCTTGCCGATCGACGTCGCCGCCACCATCGCGGGCAGGTCGTGGGACGCCTTCACCTTCTGCCCGTCGTACTCGAGGATGACGTCGCCGCGCTCGAGGCCGCCCTTGGCGCCCGGGCCATCCTCCTTCACGCCCGACACCAGCGCGCCCTGCGGCTCGGAGAGCTTGAAGGACCTGGCGAGATCCTCGGTCACGTCCTGGATCATCACGCCGAGCCAGCCGCGCACCACTTTGCCCTTGCTCTTCAACTGCGCCACGATCGACTTCGAGAGGTTCGACGGGATCGCGAAGCCGATGCCCAGGTTGCCGCCGGTCTCGCTGAAGATCGCGCTGTTGATGCCGACCACGTCGCCGCGCACGTTGAGCAGCGGGCCGCCGGAGTTGCCGGGATTGATCGAGGCGTCGGTCTGGATGAAGTCGTCGTACGGTCCCTGTCCGATCGCCCGGCCCTTGGCGCTGACGATGCCGGCCGTCACCGTCTGCTCGAGGCCGAACGGATTGCCGATCGCGACCACCCAGTCGCCGACGCGCAGGCCGTCGGAGTCGCCGAGCTGGAGCGTCGGGATCGACGCCCCGGCGGGGTCGATCTTGATGACCGCTAGATCGGTCTTCGGGTCGGTGCCGAGCACCTTGGCCTTGTAACGGTGGTCCCCCGAGGAGAGCTTGACGAGGATCTCGTCGGCGTGCTCGACGACGTGGTTGTTGGTGACGATCGTGCCGTCCGGGTCGATGACGAAGCCCGATCCCAGGCTGCGGGTTTTGAAGCTCCTCGGCATCTGCGGCATGAAGCGGCGGAAGAACTCCTCGAAGGGATCGCCGCCGCCGAACGGACCCGGCCGCCCGCCCCTCCCGCCGGGGCCGGGCATCGGCCCGCCGAAGCCCTCGTTCTTGACGGTCTGCGTGGTCGAGATGTTGACCACCGCGTGCTCCGCCCCGGCGGCGATGTCGGCGAACGAGGGCAACGCCATCGCGCGGCTCGCCGGGGCCGGGGCCGACGCCGCCGGAGCGGCGGTCGGCGCCGGCTCGGGGGTCGGCGCGCTCTTCGAGCCGCCCCACGGAAACCAGTCGGCGGCCAAGGCGGCAATCGCTCCGGCGATCAACACGGAGGCGCAACTCGCGGCGATCCACGACATCGTCTTGGGCTTCATTTGCCGTTGAGACGTCACTCGTCCCAAGGATATTCGACGCTGCCCGGTTCTGGAATTCCCTTCCTGCCGCAAAGCGAGTAACGATTCGCCGACGAACCGCCGGACATCCGGTCCGCAACGAACGAGGAGACGGGAACATGGCAGACCAGGCGCAGCCGAAGCACATGCGGGATCTTCTGCGGGACATGCCCAAGAACTGGGGTCGCTGGGGAGCGAACGACGAGCTCGGTTCGATCAACTTCCTGACCGCCGCCGAGGTGGTGCGCGGCGCCCGCGCCGTGCGCTCCGGCAAGGTGTTCGCGATCGGCGTGCCGGTCGGACGCAAGGAAGGCGACCCGATCTACCCGGGCCGCGGCCAGCCCGTGAAGACCATGAACATGGACAAGGGCTTCTACTACAACGACGCGGGGCCGGAATTCCCCGGCGGCCTCGAGTACGCCGACGACGTGATCTTCATGTACGTGCAGGGCACCACGCAGTACGACGCGCTCGGCCACGTGTGGTACGACGACAAGCTCTACAACGGCTACGACGCCAAGACGACGATCGGCGGCCTGAAGAAGTGCTCGATCCAGCCGATCGCCGAGCACGGCGTGGTGGGGCGCGGCGTGCTGCTCGACGTGGCGCGCTACAAGGGCGTGGATCACCTCGCTCCGAACCAGCAGATCACGCTCGCCGACCTCGAGGCGACCGCCGAGAAGCAGAAGGTGAAGATCGAGAAGCACGACTTGCTGGTGATCCGCACCGGCTGGATGCGGCTGTTCTACGAGAAAGGCGCTGACGCGTTCTTCCCGAACAAGACCCTCGCGGAGCCGGGCATCACCGACGAACCGGCGCTGATCCGCTGGTTCCACGAGATGGAGATTCCGTCGTTCTCCACCGACACGATCGCCAACGAGCAGACCAGCTCGTCGGTGAGCGGCGTGTTCCTGCCGCTGCACGGCGCCCTGCTGCGCAACCTGGGCATTCCGTTCAACGAGATCTGCTACCTCGAGGATCTCGCCGACGACTGCGCGGAGGACGGTCAGTACGATTTCCTGTTCGTCGGAGCGCCGCTGAAGATCGTCGGCGGCACCGGCTCGCCCGTGAATCCGTACTGCATCAAGTAGCTTTCACCCCATGACCGCGAGGGGCGCCGGCAGCGGCGCTCCGCGCCCCGGGAGGTCTCGCCGTGCCCAAGCTATCGCCAGCGGAAATCGAAGAGCTGCTCACCGAGCGCGGCCATCTGGCGCGCATCGCCACCCTGAAGCCGGACAGCGCGCCGAGCGTCGTGCCCGTGTGGTTCCTCTACGAGAACGGCAAGATCCACATCACGCCGCGCAAGCACTCGGAGTTCGGCCGCAACCTGCGCCGCGACCCGCGCGTGGCCATCACCATCGACGAGGAGAGCGGCGTCTACCGCAAGGTGCTCGTCGAGGGCCGGGTGGAGTTCCTCTACGAGGACGGCGAGGACGCTCGCTGGCGCGATCTCTATCGCCGGATCTCCTGCCGCTACATCGACGAGGCATCCGCCGACCACTACATCAGCGAGACCATCGACCAGCCGCGCTCGCTGATCGCCGTCGACCTCGCGCAGGCCAAGGTCACGACCTGGCGGATGCCCCGCGAGGGCGAGCCGTACACCGGCATCTGGGCGAAGCGCTACTACGTCGAGGGCTCGAAGATGGGCAAGATCGCCGCGGCGGGCGGCGGCCCGGATCGCGGCGACAAGCTGCGCGTCGGCTGACGGCGCACGGGGCGGCCGGCGTCGCTCGCCGGCCGCCTCGCGCGCTTGGGCTTCACTCCACGGGCGTCGGGGTCGCCGTCGGTTCCGGGGTCGGGGTGGGGAGACTCTGGCAATTGCCCGTGTCGCCGCTGCCGATCACCCTCACCAAAGAGGCCTCGAGCGCCGAGAAGGCGCCGATCCCCTCCCTCTCGCCGCTGACCTCGAGCAGGTCTCCTTCTTGGAGATCCTCGAACGAGGTGTTCTCGAAGGTCGCTCCCGAGCGCGTCTTGACCGCGCGCACGTGGTTGCCTCCGCCTCCAGACGCGCAGACGTTGAGGTTCCCGTTCGGCGACGCCGGCTTGTTCAGGAGCACGCCTTGGAAGGTCTCGGCGAGCTGTCGCACCCGTGCCGAGTTGCAGCTCACCGTCACGTCGCGAAGGTCGAGCGTCGAGCCGTTGCTCACGTCGCTCACGGGCACCGAGGCCCGACAGTTTCCGCGCGAGAACACCACGCTGACGTCGCCGGTCGGTGCGCCGCCCACGGAGAAGTTTCCTCCGTCGTCGGTGACCGCCGACGCGCGGCGTCCCGGACCTTCGACGCTGACGTCGAGCCCGCCGACGGCCGCCGCGTAGGCCTGCTTCACGACGCCGAGCACCTCGTCCGCCAACCACGCCAACCAGGTCCGCTTCTCGCCTTGCACCGCGGCCGAAGAGCTCGACACGTTGCCGCCGATGACCGCGGTACCGGACTCTACGCCGCCCCCGCCCCCGCCCCCGCCGCACCCGACGGTGACGGCGGCGGCAAGGATGCCGGCCACCAAGAAGTGGCGAAGGCCCAGGCGCTGCCCGTTCACGGCTTGCCCTCCCGCAGGTTCGCGATCGTACCCCAAGTCCGCTGGAGGTTAGCCGCCGCCCGAAGAGGGCGTCAATCGCTAAAATGGGAGAGTATCCCATTCCACGTAGGGCGGGGAGTGCGGCGACCAGAGGGCCGGAGTGCAGCGCGCGGGGCGATGGCTGGCCCGCGGCGCCTGCGGCGAGCTCAAAGGACTCCACGGCGCCGTCTTTGGAGGCGCGACCGGAGCCACGAAGAAACGAGCCGCCGAAGCCGCGAGCCAGCCACCGCCCCGCGCGCTGAGCACAATCGGCCGGCCAGACACGGGCAACCGCCCGTCAGCTGCAGAACACGTCGTTGGCGTGCATGGTGTCGAGGTACTCGCGCACCGCGCCGATCTTGCCGCCGCGGACCTCGATCAGGAAGTGATACTGGTTCTGGTAGACCTTGCCGTTGGTGTGGCGCGCGTAGGACTCAGTCTCGACGGCCACCCGGTCGCCCTCGGCGGTGAACGCCTTCGGCGTCAGCCGGATCCCGCCCGGCACCATGGCGCCGATCTGTCCGAGCAGCTCGGCGAACTGCGCCTTGGTCTTCGTCCCCGACAGCGGAAAGCTGCCGGCGACCCACCACGTGGCGTCGTCGGTCATCATGCCGAGCGCCGTCGTCAGGTCGCCCTCCGAGAAGTGCTTCATGAAGTCGCGGACCAGCTGCTTGTTGGCTTCGAGGCTCATGGCTGCGGTCTCCTTCAATGGGTCGCTTTGCGCTTTTTCTCCTCCGCCTCGCGCAGGTCGCGGCGGCGGACCTTGCCGGTCACCGTCATCGGGAACTCGTCGATGAACTCGATCTCGCGCGGGTACTCGTGCGCGGCGAGCTTCCTCCGCACGTGCTCCTGGATCTGGCGGATCAGCGCGTCGGACTTCTCCGTGCCCGGCAGCACCTTGACGAAGGCCTTGATGGCCTGGCCGCGCTGCGGATCGGAGACGCCGATCACCGCGCAGGACGCCACCCCCTTCACCTCGATCACCTTGGCCTCGATCTCCGCCGGCCCGACCCGGTAGCCCGAGGTCTTGATGACGTCGTCGCCGCGCCCCTGGAAGTAGACGTAGCCCTCGTCGTCGGCGAAGCCCATGTCGCCGGTCACGCACCACTCGCCCTTGAACTTCTCCTGCATCGCCTCGGGGTTCTTCCAGTACTCCTTCATCACCACCGGGCTTTCCCGGCTGATCGCGATCTCGCCGACGTCGCGGTTCTTGACCGGCTGGCCCTCCGAGTCGACGACCGCTACGCGGTGGCCCGGGAACGGCTTGCCGAGCGGCTCGAGCTTGTAGGGCTCGAGCGCGCCGCAAGTGCCGATGAAGTAGTTGGCCTCGGTCTGGCCGAACCCCTGGTTGAAGCCGACCTTCAGCTCCTCGTTCACCCAGCGCGCCAGCTCGGGCGACACCGGCTCGGCGCCGCTGACGATGCAGCGCAGCTTCAGGTCCTTGAACCTCTCGCGCGGCTTCTTGATCTCGCGCAGGCTCTTCAGGGCGGTCGGCGGGTAGAGGCCGACGGTCGCTCCGTACTTCTCGAGCAGCCGCAGCGTCACCTCGGGATCGAAGCGCGCCTTGCTGCGGTAGGCGAGGACGGGCGTGCCGTACGGCCAGATGGCGAGCAGGCCGTCGAGCAGGCCGCCGGCCCAGGCCCAGTCGGCCATGCTGTAGTAGAGGTCGCCGTCGCGCAGGAAGTCGTAGGAGTAGTCGATGCCGTTGTGGCCGAGCAGGTAGCGCGACACGTGCAGCACGCCCTTCGGGTTGCCGGTCGTGCCCGAGGTGTACATGAGGAGGAACGGATCCTCGGCTTGCGACGCGCGGTCCGGCGTGAAGCGATCCAACCCCTGTTCGAGCAGGTCGTCGAAGGACAGACCGGCGACCTTCTCGCCCGGCAGACCGGCCGCCTTGCCGCCGCAGACGATCACGTGCTTCAGCGTCGCCACGCTCTGGCGGACGCCGTCCAGCTTGCCGACGGTCTCCGGCTCCATGAGGATCGCCTTGGCGGCGCTGTGCTCCAGCCGGTACTGGATCGCGTCGGGCCCGAACAGCTTGGAGATCGGCAGCCCGATCGCGCCGATCCGGTAGAGCGCCATGTGGATGATCGCCGTCTCGGGGCGTTGCGGCGTGTGCACCGCGACGACGTCGCCGCGGCCGACGCCGAGGCCGCGCAGGGCGTTGGCGAACTTGTTGGAGGCGACGATCATCTGCCCCCAGGTGTAGGTGGCGGTGTGGCCCTCGTCGTCTTCGTAGAAGAGGCAGATCTTCGACCGGTCGTGGAACGGCCGATCCAGGCAATCCACGGCCGCGTTGTAGTCGGGGGGGATCACCCAGCGGTGCTTGGCGTGGGCGTCGGCGATGCTCTTCGCGCCGTGGACGGTGAGCTCCTTCAGACCGGTCATGGTTCCCCTACCTCCCTGTACGGGCGTTTCCCGACATCGTTCCGTGCCACAGGCACGGACGAAAAAGAAAGGGTATCTTTCGGATCATCGCGCCGGAAGTCATCGCGGCGGAAGATTTCCGCCGGCGCGCCGGGCTGCTACAGAGGCGTCGGGCGACGACGCCGCTCGCACGGGGGGCCGGCCGATGGAGACCGCCGAGGTCAAGATGTACTCCGACTACAAGAGCCCGTTCGCCTTCCTGGCCTTCGATCTCGCCTTCGCGCTCGAACGGCGCTACCGCGTGCGCGTGCGCTGGATCCCGTTCCAGCTGCGCATCAAGGGCAAGGGCGAGCGCAGCCTCTACTCCGAGTACAAGGCGAGGTACTCCTACCTCGACGCGCGGCGCTGGGCGAAGCCGCGCGGCCTGGTCATCCGCGGCCCGCTCCAGGTCTACGACACCACGCCGGCGCTGATCGGCGGCCTGTTCGCCGCGCGCCACGGGCGCCTGCTCGACTACAGCCGCACGGTCTACGAGCGCTTCTTCCGGCGCGAGCTGGAGGCCGACCGCGCCGAGGCGGTCGCCGGGGTGATCGCCGGCCTCGGCTTGTCGGCCGAGGAGTACCGCGATTACCTCGCCGCGGAGGGCGCGCGGGAGTACGCGCGCGCGCAGCAGGAGGCGGCGGCCGACCACGTGTTCGGCGTGCCGCTGTTCCTGTTCGCGGGCGAGCCCTTCTGGGGGCACGACCGCCTGCCCGTGCTCGAGGAGCGGCTGCGCGAGGCGGGGCTCGGGCGGTAGCCCGAAAAAAGGGGTCGGGAGTGGTCGGGAGTTTCTTGCAGGAGTCTTTGCCGCCGCTCGGCGCCGCTCGCCTACGGCATCCACCACCCGCCGCTCGGGCTGATCACCTGGCCGGTGACGAAGCGGCCGTCGTCGCCGGCGAGATAGAGGGCGGCGGCGGCGATGTCCTCGGGCTTGCCGGAGGTCTTCAGCGGCGTGTTCAGCACCCACATCTGCTTGATCACGGGCGACAGCGGATCGGTCATCGGCGTCTCGATGTAGCCCGGTGCAATCGCGTTCACCGTGATGCCGGCCGGCCCGACCTCGCGCGCCACCGAGCGCGTGAAGCCGAGGATGCCGGCCTTGGCCGCCGAATAGTGCGGCGCGCCTTCGAGGCCGGCGGTGCCCGCCACCGAGGAGAGGTTGATGATGCGCCCCGACCCGTTCTTCTCCATCACCTTGAGCGCCTCGCGCGTGCAGTAGAACGTGCCGTAGAGGTGGACCTTCAACATGCGCTCGAAGACCGCGTCCTCGAGGTTCTGCGTCACCTCCCAGCGGGTCTTCAGCGGCCCGCCCGCCAGCATCTCCTGCACCTGGGCCTCGGCGATGCGGTTCATGCGCTCGACCTCGCCCTGGCCGCTCACCTCGCCGATGCCCGCGTTGTTCACCAGGATGTCGATCGTCTCGTAGCGGGCGAGGATCGCGGCGAACATCTTGCGCACCGCGCCGCTGTCGGCCACGTCGGCGGGAACGCCGAGGGCGCGCCCGCCGGCCTCGCCCATCTGCGCGACGGTCTCCTGGATCGAGCCGGCGTTGACGTCGTTGACGGCGACGCTCGCTCCCTCGCGGGCGAACGCCAGGCACACGGCCCGGCCGATTCCCGAGCCTCCTCCGGTGACGAGCGCGACCTTTCCCTCGAGTCTCATGCGCACACCTCCGACCGCTGACCCTACACCGATCGGCCGGGCGGCGTCACGCGCTCAGCGGCGCAGTGCGCTGCGCTCGTCCAGGGCGGCGATGTGGTGCTCGACGGCGCGGCGCTCGCGCCGCACGAAGTCGGCCACGGCGCGAGCCAGCCGGGGGTCGGCGAGGTAGTGCATGCTGTCGGTCGGCGTCGCCTCGAAGCCGCGCAGGTGCTTGAACTCGCCGCCCGCGCCGGGCTCGAAGCGCCGGATGCCCTGCTCGATGCAGTATTCGATCGCCGCGTAATAGCAGACGTTGAAATGCAGGAAGCGGATCTCCTCGAACGCGCCCCAGTACCGGCCGTAGAGCGCCTCGCCCTTGCGCACGTTGACGGTGCCGGCGACGACCTCGCCGCCCCGCCGCGCGACCACGAAGCACAGGCGACGCTTCCAGCGTGCGCGCAGCAGGTCGAAGAGCTTGCGGTTCAGGTATTGCCGGCCCCAGTAGAGCTTGTCGATCGTCGCCTTGTACAGCCGGAACATCACCGCGAACAGCTCGTCGGGGATCTCCTCGCCGGCGAGCACCTCGATCGTGATGCCCTGCTCCTCGAGCGCGCGCCGCTCGCGCCGCACCTGCGTCCGCCGCTTGCTCTTGAGCGCCGCGAGGTAGTCCTCGAAGCTCCGCCAGCCCGGGTTCCTCCACTGGTACTGGTAGCCGGTGCGCCGCACGTAGCCGAGCGCGCCTAGCCCGTCGACCTCCTCGGCGCCGCAGAAGTTCACGTGCGCCGACGAGAAGCCGCCCTGCCGGCAGACCTCGGTCAGACCCTCGCCGAGCGCGCGAATCACCGCCGGCCGCTCGGCGCCGCTGCGGGCGAGGAAGCGATCCCCGGTGGCGGGCGTGAACGGCACGCCGACCAGCAGCTTCGGGTAGTAGGCGATGCCGGCGCTCTGCGCGGCTTCGGCCCAGCCGTGGTCGAACACGAACTCGCCGAGGCTGTGCTGCTTCGCGTAGAGCGGACACGCGCCGACCAGATCGTCTCCGTCCCACAGCGTCCAGTGCCGCGGCAGCCAGCCAGTGCGCGCGCCGACGCACCCCGCCTCCTCGAGCGAGGCGAGCCATTCCCACTCGAGGAACGGCGAGCCGTCGCCGACCAGCGCGTTCCATGCTTCGGCCGGCACGCCGGCCAGCCGCTCCTTCACCTCGACGCGCACCACGCCGCCGACTGTAGCAGGCGCCGCGCGGCCGGTCTGCGGCGCGACAGGCGCGCGGCGGAGGATCTGCGCGCCGCGTCGAAAGCGGCTATAAGGCTCGCCATGAAGCTCCTGCGCTGGGGCTGGTCGCAGTACGAGACGCCGCAGATCGCCGGGCTCCCCGCGGCGGTCGAGGCGATCGCCCTCGCCGGCGAAGCCGCGCCGCTCGAGCAGGCCGAGGTGCTCGTGGTGCCGACCACCGTGCGCGTCGGCGCCGACGCGGCCCGCCGTCTGCGCCGCTGCCGGCTGGTGCTGACCACGACCTCGGGATTCGACCAGCTCGACCTCGCGGCGCTGCGCGCGGCCGGCATCCCGGCCGCTCGGCTGCCGCTGGCGCGACGCGACGCCGTCGTCGAGACCGCTCTGGGAATGATGCTGTCGCTCACGCGCCGGCTCGGCCGCTTTCAGGACGCCGCCCGCGCCGGCGCCTGGGAGCGGCCGCGCCTGGCCGCCCATGGCGCCACGCTGCTCGGCACGGTCGGCGTGGTCGGCGTCGGCGTCATCGGCAGCCGCATGGCCGAGGTGCTCGAGTCGCTGCGGGCGCGCGTCCTGCGTTGCGACCCGCTGCTCGCGGGCGGCGCGTCGCTGGCCACGGTCCTCGAGCAGAGCGACGCCGTGACGCTCCACTGCGGGCTCACGGCCGACAACCGCGGCATGATCGGGCGGCGCGAGATCCGCGCGCTGCGCCGCGGCGCGGTGCTCGTCAACACCGCGCGGGGAGAGCTCGTCGACGTCGACGCCGCGCTCGCGGCGGTGCGCGACGGGCATCTCGCCGGTCTCGGCCTCGACGTCTTTCCCGTCGAGCCGGCGGAGCTGTCGCGCTACGTCGACCCGCGCGTGCTGGTCACCCCGCACGCCGCGGGATGGCACCCCGCGCTCGGCGCGAAGATCGCCGAGGGGATCGTCGACGCCGTGCGCGCGTTGCTCGAGGGGCGCGAGATCCCGTTTCGCGTCCTCTAGAAAAGGGGTCGGGAGTCTTTTCCGGAACGGCCCGAAGGGTGCTTCGCAAAAAGACTCCCGACTACTCCCGACCCCTTTTCGTCCCGCGACCCCTGTTCGTCCCGACGGCGCTCACTCGATCGGCAGCCACCACGAGGGCTGGCCACCGTAGCGCTTCACCGCCTCGGCGCGCAGCTCGGCGTATTGCTTGCGGATATCCTCGGCGCGCTTGTCGGCGGTGGCTTTCTGCTTGCGCAGATCCTCCTCCTCGGTCGAGGCGTGCTGGTCGGGGCCGTAGGCCTTCTGCAGGATCTCGATGCCCATGCGCGCCGGCTGGTCGCGCTCCTTCTTGAGCGCCGTGAGCTTGTCGTCGGCCGCCTGCGCCTGCTCCTTGGCCTGCGCGAGCTCGCGTTTGAGGCGCAGCCGGGTACCGCTCACCTTCGAGGAGAAGTCCTCGTCCGAGACCTCGGCTCGCGCGCCGGAAGCCTCGGGCGCGGCCGGCTCCGCGGCCCGCGGCGGCGGCGCCTCGGACTCGGCGGACGACGCCGTCGCCGGGCTCTCCGCCTCTACGCCCTGCGGCGAGCCTCCCGGCCGCTCCTCGCCCGCCGCGCCCTCGCCGCCCGGCGAGACGTTCGAGAAGTGAACCTTCCCGTCCGGGTCCGTCCATTTGTAGACCTTCTGCGCCGCGGCGTCGGGCGCGGCGCCCGCGAGCCAGACAAAGACGGCGGCGGCTGCGGCGAATACCAAACCTCGGCTCATGCGTGCCTCCCTCGCTCCTCCCTCGATGGGGCCGAGCAGGGTTCAGGTTACACCGTTTCGCCCGCTCGAGGCGAGGCTCGACGGGGGTCCTCGAGATCGACGAGCGGGCCGTCGGCGCGCCACATGTGGCAGCTGTCGAGCTGCGGGTTCCCCGCCCGCTCGCGCCGCATCTGCTCCGGCGCCAGCCGGAGCAGCCCGGCGAGCGCTCCGGCGGCCTGCGGCACCACCGGGGCGAGGGCGATCACCAGCGCCGAGAGATGCGCGCAGCCCGCCGACCCGCCGACCCGCGCCAGCGCCGCCGCGGTGAACCCCTTGACGATCGACAGCCCCTCGAGCGCGGCGACGCCGGCGAGCGTGACGCCGCATTCGGAGAACGGTTCGCCGAGCAGGCGCCCCTCGGCGCAGAGGATCGTGAACTCCGGCAACGCGAGGCCCAGCGTCAGCGATGCGCCGCGGTGCACGCCGCCAGCCGTCTCGTCGGCGAGCTCCGCCGTCATACCGAGCGCGCGGCGCGCGTCGGCGAACGCGCGCACGCACAGGCGGCGGCGGAAGTCGCCGAAGCCGCCGCCCGCGCCCTCGCGCGCCTCCGCCCAGCGTGGGCTGTCCGCTCGCCACGGCGCGCAGCTGTCCTCGACGCCGGCGCGCGCGCCGCGTGGCAGGCGGACGGCGGCGGCGCAGAGCCGTGCCGAGGCGGCGCGCACCGCCAGCGGCAGGCATTGCGCCAGCGCGAGGATGTGGAAGCAGCCGAGCCGCCCGCCCACGGTCTCCAGCACGCGCAGCGGATAGTCGGCGTCGAGCGGCGTGCCGACCAGGCGCTGGTAGCTCGGCAGCACGTTGCGGCAGCCTTCGCCCCGGGTCTTCGCCGAGGGCTCGAACGGAATCGATCCCATGCGCGCGTCGACCGCGCGGATCGTCAGCTCGCGGTCGACCTCGAGGTCGAGCGTCATGTGATGGACCACGCCCGCCGGATGCGCCACGCCGAGGTAGACCGGCAGGTCGACGTGGCGCACGTCGCGCAGCTCCGCGCGCACCGCCAGGCAATCGTCGCCGGCAGCGCGGGTCTCGACGGACAGCGTGCGGGTGTGGAGATCGCTGTGAACGCTCATGCGCGGGGCCCCGGGCGAGCCGGCGCCTCCGCGCCCCAGCTCGCCGGCCGCCAGGTGGTGCCGGCCGCGCCGTCCTCGAGCACGATGCCGGCCGCGGCCAGGCCCCGGCGCAGCTCGTCGGCCCGCTTCCAGTCCTTGGCGGAGCGCGCCGCGGCGCGCTCGGCGATGCACCGCGCGACCTCGCCGGCGGCGAGCCCGGCGGCGGCCAGCGCGCGCCGGCGCTCGGCGTCGAGAAACTCCTCCGAGCGGCGCTCGCCGACGCCCAGCACGGCGGCGGCGGCCGAGACGTCGCGCCGCAGCGCCGCCGCCGCCGCGACGTCCCCCGCGTCGAGCGCGCGGTTCAGCTCGCGCACCAGGTCGAACAGCACGGCAACCGCGCGCGCGGTGTTCAAGTCGTCGTCCAGGGCGGCGACCAGCGGCTCGAGGCGCGGCGTCGGCGGCAGCGGCGCGGGCGCGGCCTGCGGCCCGCGCGCGCCGCGTGCGTCGGCCCGTGCCAGCGTCTCGTAGAGCCGGACCAGCGCTCGGAAGCTCTCCGCCACCGCCTCCAGCGAGAAATCCATCGGGCTGCGGTAGTGCGTCGAGATCAGGAACAGGCGCAGCGCCTCGGCCGGCAGGCGCTCGGCGATGTCGCGGATCGCGAACACGTTGCCGAGCGACTTCGACATCTTCTCCTCGTTGATGCGCACGAAGCTGTTGTGCAGGAAGCCGCGCGCGAACGGCTTCCCCGCCGCCCCCTCGGACTGCGCGATCTCGTTCTCGTGGTGGGGGAAGATCAGGTCCTCGCCGCCGCAATGGAGGTCGAACGGCTGGCCGAGCAGCGCCGTCGACATCGCCGAGCACTCGATGTGCCAGCCGGGCCGGCCGCGCCCCCACGGGCTCGGCCACGCGGGCTCGCCGGCCGCCTCGCTCGCGGCGCTCACCGACTTCCACAGCGCGAAGTCCATCGGATCGCGCTTGCGCTCGTCGACCTCGACGCGCGCCCCGGCGATCATGTCCTCGAGCCGGCGCTTGGAGAGCTTGCCGTAGTCGGGAAAGCCGCGCACCGCGTAGTACACGTCGCCGCCGACCGCGTAGGCGAGCCTCTTGTCCTCGAGCCGGCGGATCAGCTCGATCATCGCCTCGATCCACTCGGTGGCGCGCGGCTCGCGGGCGGGCGCCAGGCAGCCGAGCGCCGCCACGTCGCGGCGGAACTCGGCGATGTTGCGCTCGGCGAGCGCGGCGACGCTCACCCCCTCGGCGCGCGCTCGCTCGATCATCCGGTCGTCGACGTCGGTGATGTTGCGGACGAAGGTCACCTGGTAGCCGCGCGCCCGCAGCCAGCGGTGCAGCACGTCGAAGGCCACGAACACGCGGGCGTGCCCCACGTGGCAGCGGTCGTAGACCGTGACCCCGCAGACGTAGACGCCGACCTTGCCGGGCTCGAGCGGCTCGAACGGCTCGATCCGGCCGGAGAGAGTGTTGTGGAGCGAGAGGGCTACGGCATCTCCCCGGAGTAGATCTTCATCACCGTGTCGAGGAACTTCAGCGCCTCGGGCTTCCTCCGCTGGAAGGAGTTGCGGCCCATGATCGAGCCGAAGCCGCCGCCGTCGCGGATGCCGCGCACCTCCTCGAAGATCGCCTCGTCTCCCTTGGCGGGGCCGCCGGAGAAGATCACGATGCGGCGCCCGTCGAACGCGCTCTGCACGACGTGGCGGACCCGCTCGGCGATGGTGCCGGCCGGGATGCGTTCCTTCTCGTAGACCTTCTTCGCCTCGGCCAGCTCGATGTGCGCGGAGGGCAGCTTCACCTTGATGACGTGGGCGCCGAGCTCGGCGGCGATGTGCGCGGCGTAGGCGACGACGTCGATCGCGGTCTCGCCCTCCTTGCTGAGGCTCGAGCCCCGCGGGTAGGACCACACGACCACCGCCAGGCCGACGCTCTTCGCCTCCTCGGCGATCTCGCGGAGCTGCTCGTACATCTCGCGGATGCGCGACGAGCCGGGGTAGATCGTGAAGCCGACGGCGGCGCAGCCCAGGCGCAGCGCCTCCCTCACGCTGCCGGTCACCGACGAGCACGGGTCCTTCTCGTCGTAGAGCACGTCGTGGCTGTTGAGCTTCAAGATCAGCGGCACCTCGCCGAGGAACTGGCCGACGCCGCCCTCGAGGAAGCCGAGCGGCGCCGCGTAGGCGTTGCAGCCGGCGTCGATGGCGAGCTGGAAGTGGTAGTTCGGGTCGTAGCCCGGCGGGTTCGGCGCGAAGCTGCGGCCGGGGCCGTGCTCGAAGCCTTGATCGACCGGCAGGATGACCATCCGGCCGCTGCCGCCGAGCTTGCCGTGGTTCAGCAGGCGCGCGAGGTTCGTGCGCGTGCCGGGGTTGTCGCTCGCATACCAGCTCAAGATCTCTCGAACGCGTTCGGTCATGGCGATTCTCCTGGCGAGAAGCTGCGGAACTTATGCCCAATCTCTTCCGCAAAATCGAGATTGGCAATCGCGACTCCGCGGGTGCTGCTTTTCTTGGTGTCCGGCGAGCGGGGTGGTGCCTGGCTCGCGGCTTCGGCGGCTCGTGGATCCACGGCGTCGCTCGCGCCTCTGCGGACGGCGCCGCGCCCTGATCTGAGCTCGCCGCAGGCGGCCGCGAACCAGGCTCCACCCCGCTCGCCGTGCTTCGGCCCTCCGGCGGCGGCAGCCGCGGTCGGGGGCGCAAGAACGTGACCGGGGGGCCGCGGCGGGGCTACTCCTCGGGCGCCTCGCCGGTCAGCGTGGCGAGCGACCAGTCGCGCTCCTCGACGAACGGGTGCGCGCGCACCGGGCACGGCGCCACGCGACAGTTGCTGCAGTAGACGGCGCGGCAGGGGTCGAGGTGGAAGATGCACTCGGCGTCCTGACTGATGCCGCGCACGACGTCGAGCTCGAAAGCGTCGGAGAAGTCGTGCGCCTGCACCACCGACCAGAAGCGCGGCAGCACCACGTGCGCGTCGACGTGCACCACGCCGCCCGAGCGGATCGCCCTCAGGCGGTGGATGGCGATGATGCCGGGGGTGCGCACCGTGTGGATCACCGAGGTGAGCTTGTCGAGCAGCGCGGGGTCCGATTCGTCGAGCAGCCCGCCGACCGCGCCGCGCAGCAGGCGGGCCCCGACCACCGCGAGGTTGCCGCCCACGGCGATCGCCACCAGTGGATCGAGAGGCTGCCACCCGCTCACCCGCACCAGCACGAGCCCGACGACGACGCCGAGGCTGGTCCAGAAGTCGCTGAGCACGTGCAGGCCGTCGGCCTCGATCGCCGGGGAGTTCGTCCTGCGCCCGGTGCGCAGCAGGAAGTAGCCGAGCAGCGCGTTGGCCGCGCCCGCGACGATCACCAGCGCCAGACCCTGCTCGATCGCCGCCACCTCGTGCCCCGACCACAGCGCCTGCAGCGCCTGATAGACGATCACCAGCGCGGCGAAGGCGATCAGCCCGCCCTCGAAGCCGCTCGACAGGAACTCGACCTTGCCGTGGCCGTAGGGATGCGACGGATCCGCCGGCCGGCTGGCGATCGTCAAGCTGGCCAGCGTGAAGGCCGCCGCCACGATGTTGACGATCGACTCGAGGGCGTCGGAGAGGATCGCCGTCGAGCCGGTGATCTGGTAAGCGACGAACTTGGCCGCGAAGATCGCCGCTGCGAGCACCAGCGAGATCACTCCGGCGCGCAGCCGCAGGGCGCGGTCGGCGATCTCCGCCTGCGGCGCCCGGGGCAGGCGGCGGGCGCGCGACTCGGCGAGGTCGGAGGCGCGCAGGGCCATGCGGCGAGCATACCCCGTCGCCGGCGCGATGTCTCGGCGCGGCCGTGTGGCATTCGCCGCTCGATTGCGCTTAGCTGGCCGGGTGACTCCCGCGCAGCGCCTCGCCGCCTGGACGGCCGCGCTCGACCTCGAGGCGATCCCCGCCGCAGTCGCCGAAGCCGCCAAGCTCCATCTGCTCGACGCCCTCGGCTGCGGCCTCGCCGCGCACGCGCTCGGCGTGGCGACCGCGGCACGCGCGCTGGCGCTCGAGAGCGGCGGCCGCGCGGAATCCTCGGTGATCGGCGCCGCGCCGCTGCCGGCCGCGTCGGCGGCGTTCGCCAACGGCATGCTCTGCCACGGGCTCGACTACGACGACACGCACAGCGACGCGGTTTGCCACGTGAGCGCGGTGATGGCGCCCGCCGCGGTCGCCGCCGCCGAGGCGGCGGGCGCGGGCGGCGCCGAGCTGCTCGCCGCGCTGGTCGCCGGCAACGAGATCGCCGCGCGCATCGGCATGGCCGCGCCCGCCGCCTTTCACCGCCGCGGCTTCCACCCCACCTCGGTGTGCGGCGTGTTCGGCGCGGCCGCGGCGGCGGCGCGGCTGCGCGGTCTCGACGCCCGCGCCACGGCGCAAGCGCTCGGCATCGCCGGCAGCCTCGCCGGCGGCATCTTCGAGTACCTCGCCGACGGCTCGCAGACCAAGCCGATCCACGCCGCGGCGGCGGCGCGCGACGGCATCGTCGCCGCCGGACTCGCCGCGCACGGCGCGACCGGCCCGGCCACGGTGCTCGAGGGGCGATTCGGCCTGTTCGCCGCGTTCGCCGACCGGCACGCGATCGACCTCGAGCCCGCGCTCGCCGACCTCGGCCGGCGGTGGGAGACGCCGCGCATCGCCTTCAAGCCCTATCCCGCGTGTCACTACGTCCACGCGCCGCTCGACGCCGCGGTGCAAGCCGTCGCCGGGCAGCCGATCGACCCCGAGCAGATCGCCGAGATCGTCGTGCGCGTTCCCGAGCCCGCCGTGGCGCTGGTGCTCGAGCCGGCCGCGGACAAGGCGCGGCCGCGCACCCCCTACGACGCGAAGTTCAGCCTCCCCTACAGCGTCGCGGCGAGGCTCGTGCGCGGCAGCTTGGGGCTCGACGCCTACCGGGACGACGCAATCTCCGACCCGCGCGTGCTGTCGCTGGCGCGGCGCGTGCGCTACGAGGTGGTGCCGTTCGCCACCTTCCCCAAGGCGTTCCCGGGCGGCGCCCGCGTCCGCCTCGTCGACGGACGCGTGCTCGCGGCCGAGCTGCCCTACCAGCGCGGCGGCCCGGAGAATCCGATGGCCGCCGACGAAGTGCGCGCGAAGTTTCGCGCCAACGCGCGGCTGGCGCTCGACGACGACCAGTTCGAGCGCCTCGAAGCCGCGATCCTCGCGCTCGAGAGCGCGGGCGACGTGCGACCGGTGTTCGCTGCGGTCTCTTCGCTCTCGCCGTGAGCTACGAGCCTGCGCTCGGCTTGTGGGTCACCAGCGCGCTCGACCGGATCCTCCGAGCGCTCGTGCTTCCCGCGAATCCGTCGTAGGTTGGGGCGGAAATCCAGCTGCGGTCGGATTGTCGGCGCGGCGGTCCCCTGCGGCAAATTCCACGGAGGATCTGCGATGACGGCAGCACGCCACTCCATCGATCTCGACCTGAACATCGCTCGGGCGCGCCTCATCCTCGCGCCGGCCATGCTGCTGTCGATCTACGTCGATTCGGCCAAGCCGGACCTCACGCCCTGGTTTTCGCTGACCGGAGGGCTTCTCGAGATCGATCGCTACGCGTTCGCCTCGCTGCTCTTGCACTTCGCCTACAGCGCAGCGGTCCACCTGTTCGCGAGCACGCGCCGGATCGGTGACCGGTTCGTCTGCGGCACGGCGGCGATCGACGTTCTGTGCGCGATCGTCGTTGCCGTCTTCACCGAGGGCCCGACCAGTCCGGCCTATGCGTTCTTCGCGTTCGCCATCATCGCGGTGGGATGCCGCGCAGGCTTCCGCGCGACGCTGGCGGTGACCGCCTGCAGCATGCTCGCGTACTTCGTGTTGATCCTGCTGTCGGCGAACGGCGCCACCCACTACTACCTGATGCGGCCGTTCTACCTGGGGATCACCGGATACCTGATCGGCTACCTCGGCCAGCAGCGCGTCCACTTCGAGGCGCGGGTGCGCGAGCTCGAGACCCGAGACCAGCGACACTCGATCGCCCGCTCGCTGCACGACGGCTACGTCCAGGCGCTGGCCGCCGTGAACCTGCGCATCGTCGCCTGCCGCCAGCTCCTGCAGCGAGGCAACGTCGAGGCGGCCGGCGGCCAGCTGACCGACCTGCAAGCCGGCGTGGCCCGCGAGTACGACGGAGTGCGCGCCTACATCCGCTCGCTCGTCGACCTCGACGGGACGGCGGCGGCCTCGCCGGACAACGTGGAAACCGTATTCCACGTTCAGGCCGACTTCCGCGCGCGCGGCCTGCGGGCCGAACAGATCCTGCTGATCCTGCTCGAAGGCGTGCGCAACACCATTCAACACGCCAACGCCGAGGCCGCGCTGATCCGCACCACGGAAACCGGTGCGGCCGTTCGCATCGCCATCGACGACGACGGTGTCGGGTTCCCGGAGGGCGGCGAGCCGCCGTGGTCGATCTCTTCGCGGGTTGCCGAGCTCGGCGGAGAGACGAGGATGGTCCCCAAGCCGGACTGCGGCGCGCGCCTCGAGATCGAGCTGCCGGCGGGCTGAGGAACGATGAAGGCGCCGATCCGCACGATCATCGCCGACGATCACGCGCTGTTTCGCCAGGGCCTGCGACTGCTGCTCGAGCTCGAGCCGGAGATCGAGGTCGTCGCCGAGGTACACCGTGCCGCCGACCTGGAGGCGACGGTGAAGAAGGTGCCGAGCGACGTGCTGCTGCTCGACCTGCAGATGGAGCGATGGTCGCTCGCCGACATCGAGCCCTTGTCGGCACTAGTGCGGATCGTCGTGGTGACCGCCAGCGAGCGCACCGAGGACGGGCTCGCGGCGATCCGGCTCGGAGCGCGGGCGGTCGTCCAGAAGCGCTTCGCCTCCGAGACGCTGATGGACGCCATCCGCGCGGCGGCGCAGGATCTCGTCTGGCTGCCGCCGGAGCTGCAGCGCGAGCTCGCCAAGCAGTGGCGCGCGCCGGAGGCGAAGACGCTGACCGGCCGCGAGCGCGATATCGTCCGGTTGGTCGGGCTGGGGCTCCGCAACCCCGAGATCGCCAAGCGGCTCTTCATCAGCGAGGTGACCGTCAAGACCCACCTGAACAACGTCTTTCACAAGCTCGCGCTTCGCGACCGGGTCGATCTCGCTCGCTACGCGATCCGCATGGGGCTGGCAGGAGTGCACGAGCAAGACCGCTGACCCGCCCCCTCCCGCGGGTGGAGAAAGATTCCGGCCGCGGGCCAATAGGCCGAGCCGGAGCTTTGTCGTAGCACCTCCGTACCGGCGCACCGCCTGGCGTGCGAGCGGCAGCATCGCTGCGCGAAGCTCGTGATGAGTGCCCCAGCCGGATTTCACCTCCGGAGGATGACCGTGAACAAAGCTCTCTTTCTCCTACCCGCGGCGTTCGTAATCGCTGGCGCGTATCTACTGATGGTCTCGCTTGGCGGGGGCGAGACGGTCCAGCTCTTCTACGGCGATGAGGTGCCGAGGCGGTTCACTCTGCTGCTCGGCGGCATCAGCGTGTTCGGCGCGATCGTGATCGGCGTCGAAATGGTCGCCAGGGCGAAGAAGCCGACCGCGGCGCGACATTCGGAATAGGCGGTCGCGTCGACGCCCTGGTTGGGGGCGCCGAGTCGGGAGGATGAGCACGTCTCCGCCCGCCCCGGCGTCATTGCATGAAGCGGCTCTGATTTCGAAGCGGCAAGCACGGAGGCGGCGCGCGCATCCGTCTGGTCGACGGTCGCGTGCTCGAGGCCGAGGTCCCGTACCAGCGCGGCGGCCCCGAGAACCCGATGAGCCGTGAAGAGGTGTGCGCGAAGTTTCGCGCCAACGCGCGGCTCGCGCTCGGCGAAGGGCGCGTCGAGCGGCTCGAGCGGGCGATCCTCGCCCTCGAGCAGGAGTCCGACCTGCCGGGCCCGCTGGCCATCCTCGGCGAAGCCCGAGCCCCCCGCTCCCGCTGAGCGCGCCGTTCGCGCGCACGCGACGGTCGGCGGCTGCCGAACGGCGCCCTGCCGGCGCTCGATCGCGCCTCGCGCGCTCAGCTCTCGGCCGCGCTCAGCTTGTAGGTCACCAGGGCGCTCGCGACCCGCTGCCCGGCGCGGCTCTCGACGCTCACCTCGCAGACGGTGATCGTCCGCCCGCGCTGGATCACCCGCGCTTCGGCGACGATGTCCTGGCCGCGCGCGGGCGCCAGGAAGTTGACCGTGAGGGCGATCGTCGTGCCGCGCGGATTCCGTCCCAGGTCGTCTCCCGACCACGCCGCCGCGGTCGCGGCGGTGTCGATCAGCGCGCAGGTCGCGCCGCCGTGGACGAGGTCGGCGCCGGTGGTGAGCGCGGGGCGAAACGGCAGCCGGACACGGACGTGATCGACCTCGAGCGTCTCCACCTCCATGCCGAGCAGCGCCCCGAGCGGCGAGCGCACGATCATCTCCTGCACGAGCTGCGAGTTGGCGCCGCGATCCATGCCCGAACGCCTACTCGAGCGACTTGCCGAGCGCTTCCATCTCGCGCCCGAACGCCGCCCAGTCGCCGGCGCGCAGCCGTTCGAGGGCGGCGCCATAGTGCTCGCGGGCGCTCTCGGAGGCCGGCGGCGGGGGGGCGGGCGCGGCGCCCGGGGCGGGGC
>JACPRU010000030.1 GCA_016189835.1 Deltaproteobacteria bacterium
CGCGCGCCAACCGTCGATCGGCCACTGGCGCAGCAACTCCCCGTCTTCCGAGAACACCGCGACGCGGCGATGGCCGGTGTCGGCGACGAACACCTCGCCGCCCGCACCGACCGCGATGCCCACCGGGTAGCGCAGCCGTTCGCCCTCGCGCCCCCACTCTCGCTCCACCCCGCCGTCGGCATCGAGGCGCACGACGCGGTGGTTGCCGGTGTCGGCGACCCAGACGCGCCCGCGGCGGTCGAGCGCGATCCCGCGCGGCCCGTAGAAGCCGGCCGCCCAGACCGCGAGCGGCACGCCCGCGGCCGAGAGCTTCTGGATGCGGTGATTCCAGGTGTCGGCGACGTACACGCTGCCGTCGCGATCGACCGCCACGCCGCAGGGCTCGCGGAACTGGCCGAGCGCCGCGCCCGGCGATCCGAAGGCGGCGACGGCCCGGCCGTCCCGATCGATGCGCTGGATGCGGCCGTTGCCGAAGTCCGCGACGTAGAGCGTTCCGTCCGGCGCGGCGGCGAGGTCGCGGGGCTCGAGAAAGCTGCCGAGCGGCGCCGCGGCGGCGCGCTCGCGCGGCACTCGGTCGATCCAGCTCTTCGCCGACTCGAGCAGGCCCGGTGTGGCGTAGATCGTCACCTCGCCGTCTTCGAACACCGGGGCGGTGAGCCCCCAGGACGCGAACTTGGCGAGCCCCGCCGCCGGATAGGTGCGGCGCTCGAGGGCGCCGACGAACACCAGGTCCACTTGATACTTCTTCAGGAGGCGCTCGGCGAGCGCGGGGTCGGTGGTGGAGAACAGCGTGCGCACGTCATCGCGCCGCTGGCGGATCTCGGGCCACGGGTGAGCCTGCTGGAAGAGATGGTATTCCCAGCCGAGCACGGTCGGCAGGCCGGTGTTCATCGAGACGCGGCCGAACTCGCCGTAGGAGTCGCCCTGCGCCTCGAGCACGACCGGAACGCCGGCCACCGCGCGCGCCAGCCAGCGAAACGCGGCGAGCTCGGCGGGCCGGCGGTGCCGGAGGTACTCCATGCCGTCGAGCGTCGGCACGTCGCTCGACGCGAACGGCGTACGAACCAGGCCGATCGCGCCGCTCACCGCGGTGAAGCCGCCGGCCGCCGCGGCCGCGGCGACGGCGACGATCCAGACGACGCGCGCTCTGCCGGCAAGTCCCAGAGCACGGGGCAGGATCGCGCCGGCGGCGCAGCCGAGCAGCAGCCAGATCTCGAGGTAGTACTTGAAGACCGTGTTCATGCGATCCCACACGAACACGACCTCCGTGCCGAGCCCGATCGCCCCCGCCAGGGCGACGAGCAGGCCGGCCACGCGCAGCTCGAACGCTTCGTCGAAGCACCATACGGCCACCCCCGCGAGGGCCAGCGCGGCGAACAGGCCCGCGCTCGCCGAGCGCGTGCTCGCCGCCGCGCCGACGGCGAGCGCGCCGCCGAGCAGCAGCGCGCGCAGCCCCGGCCGCCGCCACGCCGCCAGGCGCGCGGCGAGCAGCGGCACCAGCACCACCAGGAAGCCGCCGAAGATCGTCAGCACGTCGAGGATCGGCGCCCGCGAGGTCTCCCAGCCGAGCCCGCTGCCGACCGGGCGGCGGTAGCTCGCCCAGAACGGCCAGAACAGCGCGCGCGAGGCGGCGACCGCGAGCAGCCACCAGCCGAGCACGGCGAGCAGCGAGCCGAGGCGGCGGTTTCCCGGCGCCTGGCGCCACGCGGTGACCGCGAAGGCGAGCTGCAGGCTGACCACGGTCGGCACGCTCCACGTGCTCGCCGTCGAGACCGCGCCGAGCAGCAGCGCGACCAGCGTCGCCACGAGCAGCCGCGGCGCGCCGCGCTCCGGCCCGCTCGACGCCCACAGCAGCCCCAGATAGAGCAGCCCGACCTCCAGCGGCTGGGCCAGCACGTGCGCGTGCAGGTCGGCGAACAGCAGGTTCCACACCGGGAACTCGTTGATCGTGCCCGGCACCACGCGGGACGTCGCCCAGAAGTAGTCGAAGTTGAAGCCGCGATGCGGTGCGGCGGCGAGCAGCCGCAGGCCGGCGAGGTTGCCGAGCAGCGTGACGGCGGCGGCGGCGAGCACGCCGGCGGCCCGTCCGCCGCCGAGCCGGCGGCCGAACGAGTACGAGGCGGCGGCCAGCAGGCCGCCGACCGTGGCGATCGCCAGGTTGAAGGCGAACGCGGCCTCCACGCCGGCGAGCCGCGCGAAGAACGCGACCAGCGCGTGCCCGAAGTAGAAGTAGTTGAGCGTCCCGCCCGCGAACCACGGGTCGGCGGGCGGCATCGTGCGCGAGCGCAGCAACGCGTTCAGGAACGCGAAGTCCATCGGCTTCTCGCCCCAGAAGATCGCCGGATTGAAGGCGCGCGCGAGCGCGAAGGCGCCGAACACCAGCCAGAACACCAGCTCGACCGTGACGACCTCCCGAGCCTGGAGGCGCCCGAACGCGAGCAGGGACTCGCGCCGGCGCCAGCCGGCGAGCGCGCCGGCTGCCACGATGCCGATGGCGATGCCGCGCACCGTCGCCGCTGAATTGACGGCGATGCCGAACGAGCAGGCGAGCCAGGCGAGGTAGCCGGGCGCGAGCCAGGCGAGCAGCCTGGCGAGAGCGAAGCCGCGGTCGGCGGTGTCCGCCATCGCCCCGAAGAGCAGCGCGAAGATCACTAGCGACAGCAGCTCGAGCGCCACCGTCCAGCGAACCAGGGCGCCGAGCGACGTCTGCGCCTCGGCGCCGACCGCGACGCGCGCCGGACCGGCGTCGGGGAGCGGGATCGGCGGCGGGCGCATCTGCCGGTAGAGCCGCGAGGCGCGCGCCGGCGGAACGCGCACGATGCCGGCCAGCGAGACCGCGCCGAGCAGCCGTTCCACGTTCTCGCGCGAGAACGCTTCGGTCTTCCGGAAGACCAGAACGTGCGGGTGGTCGTAGACGGTGAACGCCTCCTCGGCGTCGTCGTCGGGGATCTCCCAGGAACCGATGCGCGGATAGGAGGTGAACGAGCGCTCGAGCCGGAAGCCGAGCGCTCCCGAGAACAGCAGCGCGTAGTAGCGCCGCGTCAGCGGATGGCGCCAGGGGGCGCGCGGAATCGAGCCGTAGAGCCGGTTGCTCGACAGCACCACGTAGTCCGCCTGGGCGAGCCAGTCGACCAGCGTGCTGCGCTTGGCCTCGCTGTCCTCGTCGTAGAGGCGCAGCTCGATCGTGCGGTACGGCACGCGGCGCGCGCCGCGGACGGGGAGCGGCAAGCCGTCGTCCCAGTGCTCGATCGCCAGCGTCGAGCGCGCCGGGACGTTCGCGTAGATCCACCGCGACGCCTCCACGCGGCTCATCGGCCGGCGGTAGATCGCCGTGAACGCCACCGCCCACGCCGCGGTCAGCGCCACCACCGTCCAGGCGGCCACCGTCCGGCGGCGCGCGCCGAGCGCCCACGCGGCGCACAGCGCCAGCACCGGCACCACCGGCAGGAAGTATCGGCCGGTCGGCGTGAACTGCCACGCGTGATAGCCGAACAACGCGAGGCCCCACAGCACCGCGATGCGGGCGACGCCGGCCTTCTCGAGGCGCGGAACCCCCCGCCCGGCCAGGGCGCCGGCCGCGCCGAGCAGCGCCGCCAGCCCCCACGCCGGCCCGATCCCCCACAGCAGCAGGTTCCTGGCCGGAAAGAGGATCGGCGCGCGGCCGATCCACTGCATCGCCGGCGGATAGTCCACCTCCCCCGTCACCAGCCCGCGCACCTCGCGCAGGCTGGCGAGGAAGTCGCGGGCGATCGACAGGTCGAAGAAGCCCGGGCCGGCGAACGCGTAGGGCTGGACCAGCCGGAAGGTCACGGCCGCGCCGAGCGCGGCGGCGAGCGTACCGAGCGCCAGCCGGCCGAGCGGCGCGCCGCGGCGCTTCCACGCGTAGAGGAGCGCGATCGGATGGACCGCGCCGAGCAGCGCGAGGTTGATGCGGCAGCCGAGCGCCAGCGCGAGCAGCGCGCCGAACAGGATCTGCGCGGCGGCGGACCCGCGGTCGGCGAAGCACACCAGCGCGCACAGCGCGGCGGTGGCGAAGAACGCACCGGCGCTGTCCACCGTGAAG
Source organism: Deltaproteobacteria bacterium (assembly GCA_016189835.1). GTDB lineage: Bacteria > Desulfobacterota > Binatia > JACPRU01 > JACPRU01 > JACPRU01. The sequence goes on from JACPRU010000030.1 coordinate 4,064, forward strand.
AAGTGAGCGTTCTGGATCGAGGTCACGCTGAAGGCCTGGAGCGCGCAGGCGATCACCCCGACGCGCCGGCCGCCGAGCGCCGCCCCCAGCCAGTAGGTGAGCCCGAAGGTGCCGAGATCGAAGCTCGCCGACAGCGCTCGGCCGACGAGGTGGACGTGGGCGTAGTCGGCGAGACCGAGCCACTGGCCGACCGCGCGCACCAGGAACAGCGGCAGCGTCCCGTAGACGAAGAACTTGTATCCGCGGTTGGCGGGGTTGAGCGGCGACCGCGCGGTGTCGAGGTACTCGGAGAACGAATCCGGCAGCGAGATCGCGGTCTCGACCATCGTCAGGAAGCGCTCGTCGGGATGGAGGTGCTGTCCCTCGTCCCAGTCGAGGCCTTGCAGACGGAGCAGCGCGGCGGCCAGGAGCAGGGCGACGACGACCGCCAGCGCCGTGGCGCGCCCGGACCCGCCGTCGTCGCTGCGCCCCGCGAGGCTCATCCCCGCGCCGGCCGCGGCGTCGCGCGCGCGTCCGATTCGTCGCGGCCGGTGAGCGCACGCTCGTACTCGTCGAGCGCGCGGCGGGCATCGAACCGCCGCTCGATCTCGGCGCGCGGCCGCAGGTAGCGCGCGCGGTTCACCAGCACGTCGCGCAGCCCCTCGGCGAGCGCCGCGGGATCGCGCGGGCGCACCAGCCGGCCCATCTCGGCGCTCTTCACGGCCATGCGCGCGCCCGGGATGTCGCTCACCACCACCGGGGTCCCGCACAGCATCGCCTCGACCTGCACCAGCGCCAGGGTATCGGTCCGGCTGGGCAGGGCGAACACGTCGCACAGGGCGTAGAAGTCGGCGAGGCGCTGCGGATCCCGCAGCAGACCGAGGTCGACGAGATACGGCGCGGCCCGCTTGAGCAGCGGCCGACAGCGCTCGAAGAACCTCTCGTAGACGACGTTGCGCTCGCCGGCGTAGACCAGGCGCACGTCGGGCAGCTCGCGCGCCAGCAGCGGCGCGGCCGCGAGCAGGAAATCGAACCCCTTCTCCTCGACGAACCGCCCGGCGAAGCCGACCAGGCGGTGGCCGTCGAGGCCGAGCTCGCTCCGCCAGCGTCGAGACGCCGCGAGGTCCGGCTCGCAGACCGCGACCGGCGGCCAGATCGCGACGCACTTCGCGGCGAACGGAGCCAGGAACGCCGAATGCTCCAGGTAGTCCCGGTTGTAGACGACGACTCGATCCGCCTGGCGCAGCGCGCGGCGCAGCAGCGCGGTGACCAGCCGCTCGACGGTTTGATCGAAGGGCCTCCGCGGCATCACCAGATCGCCGTGGTGAGTGACGACCGAGCGGGCGCCCGCCCGCCGAGCCAGTGCCGCGAGCAGCGGGGCCTCGAGCATCGGCGTGTGGATCTGCACCACGTCGTGCTCGCGCACCAGGCGCCGTGCGGCCCACGGGAACGCTGGCATCAGCATGCCGCGGCTGACGCGGCCCGCCACCGGCAGGCGGATCACCCGCACGCCGCCGAGCGTCTCCTCGGCGGCGAGGTCCGGGCGATAGCGCGAGGTCAGCACCGTGACCCGGTGTCCGCGCGCCGCCATGCCCTCCGCCACCCGCTGGGCGACCTTGGTGAGGCCGGTCCAGTGCGGATGGTAATAGGTGAGCGCGACGAGGAGCCTCACACCCGCGCACCCACGCGCGGCCGGCGGCGAAATGGACAGGCGACCGGAGGGTTGCTAGGGAATCCGCTGCTGCGATGACCGCCGTCGCCGAGGGATCTGCGCCGCGAGCGAGGCTCGACCTGGAGGCCGTGCTGCGCAACGAGGCGGACATGGCGTTCCGGCGCCGCGTGCGCACCGTCTTCGATTTCCTCGATCCTCGCGCGGGGGACCGCGTGCTCGATTGCGGTTGCGGCCACGGGTTCTACCTGCGAGCGCTCGCCGAGGTGGCGGGCGGCGCCAGGGCCGCGGGCGTCGAATACCGCGCGCCGTGGATCGAGCAGGGCAAGCGCGAGCTGGCGGGCACCGGGGCCGAGCTGGTGCGCGGCGACGTCTGCCGGCTTCCCTTCGCGGCAGGCCGGTTCGACAAGCTGATCCTGAGCGAGGTCTTGGAACACGTGGAGGACGATCTCTCGGCGCTCGGCGAAGCGCACCGCGTCCTGCGCCCTGGGGGCATCGTCGCGATCACGGTGCCGCACGCGCACTACCCTCTTCTGTGGGACCCCGTCAACAAGCTGCTCGAGAAGGCCTTTCACACCCACCTGCCGCGCGAACCGCTGTGGCTCGGCGGCATCTGGGCGGATCACGTGCGACTCTACACCGAGGCCGAGCTGGTCGCGCTCGTCGAGCGCGCCGGGTTCCGGGTCCTGGAGCTGCGCCGCCTCACCCATCACTGCATTCCCTTCGCCCACCACCTGTTCTACGGGCTCGGCAAGGCGCTGCTGCTGTCGGGCTGGCTGCCGCGCTCGGCTCACGCCGCAGTCGACCGCTTTCGCTACGACGCGCCCGCCGCGCAGCGGTCGCGGCCGCTGTCGTGGCTGCTCCGCCTGCTCGCCGCCGTCGACTCGCGGAACGACCGGAGCGGCGACTGGCCCACCTACCTGAACATCGCCGTCAAGGCCGTCCGTCCCTGAGGCCGCGGCGAGCCCCGCCGCCGCGGCGAACGAGCGTCAGGCCGGCGCGGCGGAGCGCGCGCCGAGCCGGCGGCGCAGGCGCACGAGGTCGGCCGCCATGTGCAGCGCGTCGGGACAGAGCCGCACCTTGCTGCCGCGCGCGTCGCTCCAGTCCACGGGCACCTCGGCCAGCCGCAGCCCGGCGCGCTCGGCGCGCGCCAGCAGCTCGACGTCGAAGGCGAATCCCTCGGTCTCGATCGCGCGCAGCACGGGCTCCACGGTCGCGCGGCGCAGCAGCTTGAAGCCGCACTGCGTGTCGTGGAGCGAGCTCAGCGCGAGGCCGCGCACCAGCGCGCGGAACGCCAGCCCCGACAGCCGGCGCAGCACGGGCTGCGGCGTGAGGATGCGGGCGCCGTCGATCACGCGGCTCGCCACGACGACGTCGAACCCGTCCGCCGCCCTGGCCTCGAACTTCGCGAGCTCTTCGATCGGCGTCGACAGGTCGGCGTCGCTGAACAACACCAGCTCGCCGCGGGCGGCGAGCACTCCCTCGCGCACCGCGAAGCCCTTGCCGTGGTTCGTCTCGTAGCGCAGCACGCGCACGTTCTCGCGGGCGCCGAAGCCCTCGCGCACGACGCCGCTGGTGCGGTCCTCGCTGCCGTCGTCGACCACGATCACCTCCCACGGGCGACCGCGGCCGGCGAGGAACTCGACCGTGCGCACGAGCGTCGGCGGGATGCGGCGCTGCTCGTTGAAGCAGGGGAAGACGACCGAAGTCATCACCGAGGTCATCGACGAATTGACTCGCCGGGAGGCAGCATCTAAGAACCGGCGGTCCTCGGATGCAGAAGAGCGTCGATCTCGATCGACCGGTCCTCGGCCGAACTCGTCTCGAGCACTGGCTCCATGGGTCGATCCTGCTCCTCGCCTGCGGCCTCCGGCTCTACGGGCTCGGCGCCCGCCCGCTGCACCACGACGAATCCATCCACGCCTACTACGCCTGGCGCATCCTCACCGTCGGCCCCTCGGACTATCACTACGATCCCGTCTACCACGGCCCCGCGCTCTACTACCTGACGGCGCTCTTCGCGGGCGTGCTCGGACCGTCGGATGTGTCGGTGCGGATGCTCCCGGTGGTCACCGGCCTCGGGCTCGTCGCGCTCGCCTGGCCGCTGCGCGCGCTGATCGGACGGCGGGAGGCGCTCGTCTACGCCCTCCTCCTCACGTTGTCACCGACCATCGGCTACTACTCGCGGTCGCTGCGCCACGACGTGCCGATCGCTTTCTTCACCCTGGCGGCGTTGATCGCGTTCCTGCATTTCCTGCGCGGCGGCCGGCGCCGACACGCCTACCTCGCCGGCGTCTCGATCGGCCTCGCCGCCGCCACCAAGGAAGACGTCTATCTGAGCGCGTTCGTGTTTGCCAACGCGCTGTGGATGATCGCCTGGGTGCCGCTCGCCGGCGCCCGCTCCCGGGCGCGCGCGCTGGAATGGGCCCGCGAGGTGATCGTCTGGCTGCGCGGCGCCTGGATGCCGGTGACCACGGCCGTGGTGCTGGCGCTGACGATCGCGCTCGTCCTCTACACGTCGCTGCTCACCCACCCCCGGGGATGGAACGCGGCGTCGCGGGCGCTTCGTTACTGGTGGGGACAGCACGAGGTCCAGCGCATCGGCGGCCCGTGGTGGTACTACGTGCCGCTCGAGGTCGGCTACGAGGCGCTGGTGTTTCTGCCGGCGCTGGCGATGCTCGCGACGTCGCTGCGCGCTGGGGCACGCTCGCGGGTCGAAGCGCTGTTCGTGCTGTGGGCCACGCTCGCCTTCGCGCTGTACGCCTGGGCCCAGGAGAAGGTGCCGTGGCTGCTCGTGCCCATGCTGGTTCCGCAGGCCGTGCTCGCCGCCTGCCATCTGGCGCGGCAGGGCGCCCGGCGGCTGCTCGCGTGGACGCCGCTCGCGGCCTTCGGGGCCTGGTCGCTGCTGGCCTCGAACTATCTCTACGACGCGCCGCGCACCACCGAGGGCCCCGCGACGGCGCATTTCGAGCCGCTCGTCTACGTGCAGTCGACCTACGACATCCGGGCGGTGGTCGACGAGATCGAAGCGATCGCGAGCGCGCTCGGCACCGGCAAGCGGACGTCGATGGTGGTGGTCGGTGACGCCACCTGGCCGCTCAGCTGGTACCTGCGCGACTATGCGGTGCGCTGGAACTCGCTGCCTCGCCAGACCAACGCGCCGATCTTGATCCTCGATCCCGGCGAGGCCGCGCGTCTCGAGAAGGACCTCGGCGATCGCTACACCGCCCGGCGCTTCGCGGTGCGCGGATGGTGGCAGATCGACTGGGACAGGATGACGCTCGGCCGCCTGCTGCGCTTCCTGTTCGCGCGCCGCGTGTGGAATCCCACCGGCACGACCGACGCCGTGCTGCTGATCGCCAACGACCTCGCACCGAACCGCGTCCCGCCGCCGGTCCAGCTGCGTGCGGCCACTCCGGCGCGCGGCTACGCCGTCACGCCCGCGCTCGGCACCGGACGCGCCATCGGCGAGCCGGGCAGCGGACCCGGACAGCTGTCGGGGCCGCGCGGGATCGCCCTCGACCGCGACGGCAACCTGCTGGTGGCCGACAGCATGAACAACCGCGTGCAGAAGCTCTCGCCAGCCGGCGCGCTGCTGAGCGTCTGGGGCGGTCCGCAAGCCGGCGACGCCGCGGGGCAGTTCCGGCAGCCGTGCGGCGTGGCGGTCGCCCCCGACGGCTCGGTCTACGTCGCCGACACCTGGAACCACCGCATCCAGAAGCTCGATCCCGAGGGGCGCTTCGTCACCCAATGGCGCGGCCCGGACGGCGGCTTCTGGGGCCCGCGCGCCATCGCCGTCGCGCCGGGCGGCACGGTGTTCGTCGCCGACACCGGCAACAAGCGAGTCGTCGCCTACGATCCCGAGGGCCGCAAGCTGTTCGCGTTCGGCGGCGAGGGAGTGGAGCCGGGCCAGCTGGTCGAACCGGTGGGCCTGGCGATCGACCCGCAGGGAAAGATCCTCTACGTCGCCGACACCGGCAACCATCGCGTGCAGGCGTTCGACCTCGAGGGCAAGCTCTCGCACACCTGGCCGGTCTACGGCTGGCAGGAGTTCTACACCGAGCCCTATCTCGCCTGGACCCCCGGCACGCTGTGGACCACCGATTCGTTCAACCACCGCGTGAACGCGTACGGCGCGCTCGGCAAGCTGCAGCATTCGATCGGCGCAGCGGGCGGCGCGGCGCCGCTCGGACGGCCGCTCGGCATCGCCGTCGCCGCCGACGGCGCGGTCTTCGTCTCGGACTTCACGGCCGGCCGCGTCTGGGTGTTCGATGCCCCGCCGGCCGCGCCTCCCGCGGCGGTGATTTCACGCGATTCGGGTTGAAATGTCGCCGCCGTTCCCTACAATCCGCTTCGAAGTGAGGCGGCTGCCGTGATCGTGGAATGCCCGCGCTGCCGGGCGCGCTATCGTGTCGAGGCCGAGCTGCTCGAGCACGATCAGACCTTCAAGTGCTCGCGCTGCAGCCACGTCTTCGCTTACGAAGTTGAGGAAGCCGATTCCGGCCCGGTTCGCGGCGACGCAGCCGCGGCTGCGGAGGTCGTTGCGAGCCCGCCGCCGGCGCTTCCCCCGGGGGCCGCGCGAGGCGAGGCACGGAAGCCGGAAGCGCGGGACGAACGGTCGCTGTCGTTCCGGTTCTCGTCGCCCGAGGATCCCTCGCGCGGGCTCGCCGAGCCTGAAGGGCCCGACGAGGTGCCAGCCGCGCCACCGCCCCTGGAGCAGCCGGCAGTCGCTGCGCCGCCGCCGAGCGCGGCAAGCGACTTCTCGTTTCGGGACGACGAGGAGGAGCCTCCGCTCGACCCGCCGAGCGACGACGACGAGGACCTCGTCGACGAGCCGAGGTTCGTGCGCGGCGAGGACGAGCTGCGCATCCAGCCGGAGGAGGCTCACGACCCGACGCGCTCCTACCTGGTGTTTCTCGCCGTGCTGGTGATCGTCTACGCGATCTTCACGCTCGACCTGCTGAACCATCCGGCGCGTGCGGAAAAGCTGCTCGCCGGGGTGCCGCTGGTCGGCGACGTGCTGGCGCAGGACCATCTGCTGCAGATCAAGGTCCAGCTCCAGGACGTCGCCGGCGCCTACCAGCAGATCAAGGACGATCGTACGGTCTTCGTCGTCTCGGGCCGCGCGGTGAACACCTCGAGCGAGCCGCTCAAGGGCGTGCAGATCGAGAGCGCGCTCTACGACGGCGAGGGCAAGCCGATCGAGACCAAGAGCATCTACTGCGGCAACGCCATGTCGCTGAAGATCGTCAAGGACCTGTCGAGCAAGGAGATCTCGCTGCTGCAGCGGCTCGAGCCGCCGAAGCGCTTCGAGATCCGTCCCGGCGAGTCGGCGGGCTTCAGCGTGGTCTTCTTGATGCCGCCGCCGACGCTGAAGGAGTTCACCACGCGGGTGCTGTCGGCGCAGTCCTCGCTGTCCTAGGTCCGCGCAGCGGCGCGGCCGGGGCCGTAGCGGGTGAGCGGCTCCGGGGACGAGTGGCTTCTCTGCGCCGCTCATGCCTGCCCGGACGGCAGCGCGGTCTCAGCTGATCTCGTCCCAGTGTGCCGCTCACCCGCTACGGCCCCGGCCGCGTCACTGCGCCCCCCGGCGATCGGCGTCCACCGGGGGACCCGCGTCGCAGCTCACTTCCGCTCGGCTTCGGCCGCCTTCGCTTCGTCCTTCTTGGCCTCTTCCCGCTTGGCGTCGTCCGGCTTCGGCGTCACGTCGATGGCGTCGGGCTCGCTCAGCGCCTTGCGGAAGTTGCGGATGGCGCGCCCGAGATCGCCGCCGATGTCACCGATCCGGCCGGCGCCGAACACCACGATGACGATCAGCAGAATGATCACCATCTCTCCGATACCCAATCCGAACATGGTTCCCCCTCGGGACGCAGTGCACCGACACTACCGGCAAGGGACCAGGGCTGCAAGCGAGCGCTACCAGTCCATCCCGGCCTGGCCGCTCGTCTCGCGACGGTCGGTTTGCTCGTGGCCCGGCTCGCAGCGCGACCTAGCCACCCCGTCGGGTTTTGGTTAGACTCGCGAAAATGGCGAGTGCTGCGGACGATTCTTTCGACCGCCCGGGACATCTGCTGCTCCCGCTCGCGCTGTCGGTGCTCTTCCACGTCCTGTTCGTGCTGTCGTTCGCGATCGGCGGGAAGCACGCGGCGACGCCCGCCGCGGCGCCCTTCGAGGTGGAGATCCGCGAGCCGGAGCGGCGTGCCGCCGATCCGGCGCCCCCGGCGCCCGCGCCCGGGCTCGCCGAGAAGGCTCCCGCCCCGCCCGCCGAGGAGGCGGTGGCGCTGCCGAAGAACCAGATCGTCAGCCCACCCGACAGCCCGGAGGAGACCCCCGAGAAGGCCCGCCTGTTCAGCGATCGCGACAGCCGCGCCCTCGAGGAGATGGTGAAACGCGGCGAGCCCGCTCCGCCGGCCAAGCCGCCGCAGGCGAAGCCGGACGCCGCCAAGCAGAAGGGCCTCGACAAGACGGCGCCGTCCAAGGCGCGCGGCGAGCCGCAGGGCGAGGAGCGCGGCTCGGCGCTCGCCGCGTCGCCGGCGGGGCGTGCCGATCCGTCGACGCACACCGCGCCGGCGCTCGGCCTGAGCGACCTATTCGTGCGCCCGTCGGAGCTGGCCCGCGACCCCGCGCTGCGCAAGGGCGATTCGGGCGACGCCGCCAAGAGCGACGACGGCGGCAAACGCGATCTCGCCTCGGTCAGCCGCCCCGAGCTGTGGGCGAATCCCGGCGAGCGCGGGACTCCCGACTACCTGCCCGACGTCAGGCAGGGGAACTTCACGCTGCTCAACACCAAAGCCGACCGCTTCGCGCCGTTCGTCCGCCGCGTCGGTCTGCGCGTGTTCCAGAGCTTCAGCATGGAGTTCAAGCAGCTGATCTTCGCCGGCGGCGTCCCGCAGGGCCGCGACAACGTCGAGGTCGAGGCGGTGATGAGCCGCGACGGCAAGCGCATGGAGGTCTACCTCAAGCAGCGCAACGGCAACTTGTCGAGCGATCGCGTGCTGCTCGGCACGCTGAACGACCACATCTTCTTCGACGAAAATCCGCCCGCCCAGGCCGTCGCCGAGGATGGCCGCATCCACTTCGTCTTCGCCCTCAATGCCTCGGTCTGGTACGGCCACGACCAGAGCGGCCGGCTGCAGCCCGGGGCGCACTGGGTGTTCGGCGCCGGGCTGCTTTGAGGCGCGCGGCCGGCGGCCGCGCGTCCCCGGCACCCTCGCGGCATCCGCGCGGGAGCGTCCTGCGGCACCCACGCGGGCCGTTGCCCTGGGGTGCACTGCCCCCGAAGTGCACAGGAGCCTTGTCGCCGACGGCGACAATGGAGACGTCGACCGATAAGAAAACGTCAGGAAATCAGGTGTCTTCTGATGGAACAATAGGTGCATATATCAGCAGTGACATATCTCGGAACTTGCCCATGCTGCGCTACGCCATCCTGGAGCTCCTGCACCACAAGCCGCTCAGCGGTTACGACCTCCGGCGCCGCTTCGGCGGCTCGATCGTCTTCTTCTGGAAGGCGAATCACAGCCAGATCTACCCCGAGCTGAAGCGCATGGAGAACGAGGGGCTGCTCTCGGCCAAGCGCGTGCCCCACGAGTGGCGACCGACCAAGAAGGTCTACGCGATCACTCCCAAAGGGCAGCGCGACCTCGAGGCCTGGCTCCGCCGCCGCCCGAAGCTCCAGTCGGTGAAGGACGAGATGATGCTGCGCTGCTTCGCGTTCCATCTCGTTCCCGCCGACGAGGCCGACGCGCAGATCCGGCATCATCGCGACCTGCACGAGGAACGGCTGCGTCACTACATCGCGATCCGCAAGGATCTCGAACGCAAGCACGGGCGTCTGCTCGAGACGGCCGATCCGATCCTCTTCTGGAACGTCCTCACGCTCAGGCAGGCGATCGCACACGAGCGCACGTACATCGCCTGGTGCCGTTGGGCGCTCCGCCGCCATCAGGCGTTTCGCGATCGAATGGAGCGAGGTCATGCACATCTGGCAGGATAGAACGCTCGACGAGGCGCTCGCGTATTGCCGCGATCTCGTGGAGGACCCCGAGTTCCCCACGGTACGCCGCTGGCGAGAGAGCGGGGGAAAGGTCCTCGGGCATTTCCAGGTCTACTTCCCCGAGGAGATCGCCCACGCGGCCGGCATGCTGCCGGTGAAGGTGCGCGGCGCGCCGCTCGAGGCGCGGGTCGCCGAGTCCCGTTTCGGCTCCTACCTCTGCTCGATCCTCAAGACGTCGCTCGAGGTCGCGCTGTCGGGACGGCTCGACCTCGATCTGTTCGTCACGATGCCCATCTGCGACGCGGCGCGGAACCTCGCCGCCGTGTGGGAACGGAACCTCGAGTACCCGTCGCGCATCCTCTACCTCCCGCAAAACGCGAACTCGGCGCACGCCGCCTCCTATCTGAGGAAGGAATACGCGCGCTTGAAGGAGCAGATCGAGGAGATCGTCGGTCGCGAGGTCGATGCCGACGACCTGCGCCGGTCGATCGCCGTGTTCAACGAGAACCGGCGCCGGCTCCGCGAGCTCTACGAGGTGAAGCGCGACACGCCCTGGCTGGTCTCCGCGGACGAGGCGTACGCGCTCGTCGCCGTCGGCGGCCTGCTGCCCCGCGAGGAGCACAACGCCCTGCTCGCGGCCGTGGTCCCCGCCCTGCGCCAGCGCCCGGCGCGCAAGCAGGACCGCATCCGGGTGGTTTTCGAGGGCGGCTTCTGCGAGCAGCCGCCGCTCGAGCTGCTGCGCATCCTCGCGCAGTCCTGCTACGTCGTCGACGACGATCTGCTGATCGGCCTGCGCTGGATTCTCGAGGACGTTCCTCTCGCCGGCGATCCGCTGGCGAGCCTCGCCGAAGCGTATCTCGAGAAGTCCTCGTACAGCCCGGTCCAGCACGATCTGCGCAAGCCGAAGGAGAAGATGCTCCTCGAGCGCATCCGGCGCTCCGGGGCGGAGGCGGCGATCCTCTTCGCCGCGAAGATGTGCGAGCCCGGGCTCGACGAACAGGTCGCCTACGCGCGGGCGCTCGACGACGCGGCCATTCCGTACTTCATCTGCGAGTTCGAGGAGAGGATGACGGGCTTCGATCACCTCGAGACGCAGCTCGAGACGTTCGTCGAAAACCTGCTCTTCGACTGAGGAGCCAGAGCCGATGCCAGGAGTCGCCATGACGGACGGAAACGAAGGACTGGTGGGGCGCGGGATCCGCGATGGCAGCCGCCTCTTCCGCGATTGGTACGAGCAGCTCACCGCCGCCAGCGAGCAGGGCAAGGGCGCGGCCTACGTCTTCGTCATGGGGAGCATGGCGGAGATCCTGCGCGTGTTCGATCTCGAGACGGTCTTCCCGGAGATCAACGCGCTGCAGACCGCGGTGCGCCGGGTCGCGCACGAGTATCTGAACCAGGCCGAGGAGTACGGCTACTCGCCCGACGTCTGCGGCTACGTCAAGGCGGACGTCGGCATCCAGCTGCGCGGCGGCGAGCATCCGATGGGGCGGATTCCGCGGCCCACGCTCGCGGTGCTGACCAACGCCTGCAACACCTACATCAAGTGGGGCGAGATCTGGGAGCGGCTCTACGGCACGCCCGTCTTCACGCTCGACGTGCCCAGCTCGCGCAGCGGCCGGCACCTCATGGTTCCCGGAACCGCGGCCTTCGAGGACGACCGCCGCTACGTCGAGCAGCAGATCCGCGAGCTGATCGCGCTCTGCGAGCGCGTGACCGGAAGGAAGTTCGACGTCGACCGCTGCCGCGAAGTGCTCCGCTTGACGAACGAGATGAGCCGGAGCTGGAAGCGCGTGCTCGAACTCAATCGCGCCGTGCCGGCGCCGTTCGACGCGCTGAGCGACGGCACGGTCTATCTCGGCGTGCTGAACGCGCTGCGCGGTACGCCGGAGGGCAGCCGGTACTTCCACGACCTCGTGGAGGAGATGGAGTACAAGGTCGCGAACCGGATCGGCACGCTGCACGAGGAGACGTACCGGCTGGTCTTCCTCGGGGTGCCCTGCTACCCGATCTTCCGCCGCTTCCAGGAGCTGTTCGCGGAATGGGGGGGCGTGTTCGTCGCCTCGGCGTATCTCGGCTTCGCCGGCGGGGGCCTGCATCTCGGCTTCCAGTACGATCTCGACCGGCCGATCGAAAGCCTCGCCGAGGGGGTGCTGCGCAGCGTCGGCGGCGTGATGGACGGGGTGCTGTTCCAGGATCGGATGCTCGTCGAGATGCTCGACGAGTACCGCGCCGACGGCATGGTCTACCACCCGATCAAGAGCTGCCGTACCGTTTCCACCGGCCTCGCGGACAGCCGGCGCTGGCTCGCCCAACAGCGCGACGTCCTCTCGCTGTTCATCGAATCGGACATGATGGACAAGCGGGTGGTCTCCGAGGCGCAACTCAAGAACCGGATCGACGCCTTCTTCGAGGGGCTCGCGACCAAGCGGCTGCGGGCGGCCGCTGGGGAGGCCATCACGACATGAGCTACGCCGTGGGAGTCGACGTCGGATCCACCCAGACCAAGGCGATCGTCATCGACGAAGAGGGCCGGATCGCCGGGCGCTCGCTCATCGACACGGGAGCGAACGTCATGGCCGCGGCCGAGAACGCGTTCGTCGCCGCGATCCGCGGCGGCGGCATCGCCGAGGAGGACGTGGCCTTCGTCATCGGCACGGGCTACGGCCGCTACAAGGTCACCTTCGGCGACGCCCAGGTGACCGAGATCAGCTGTCACGCGCGCGGCGCCGTGCACATGTTCCCCGCCACCCGGACGGTGCTCGACATGGGCGGGCAGGACACGAAAGCGATTCGGGTCCACTCGAACGGCGAGGTGGCGGACTTCTGCATGAACGACAAGTGCGCCGCCGGCACGGGGCGGTTCCTGCAGGCGGCGGCGTTCGCGCTCGAGATCCCGCTCGACGAGCTCGGCGCCACGGCGATGCGCTCCGATCGGCCGGTGCCGATCACCACGACCTGCACCGTCTTCGCCGAGTCCGAGGTGCTCTCCTGGCTCGCCCGCGGGAAGAAGATCGCCGACATCCTGAGGGGCGTTCACCACTCGATCGGCACGCGCTCGATGGGTCTTCTGCGCCGCGTCGGGCTCGACCCGGAAGTGACGTTCACCGGCGGCGTCAGCCGCAACTCCTGCATGGTGGAGGTGCTGAACGAGATGATCGGCGCGCCGCTCAACGTCAGCGAGGAGTCGCACTTCATGGGCGCGCTCGGCGCCGCGCTCATCGCCCTCGATCACGCGCGCAGCCGGCAGTCGCCGCCGCGCCGCAGCCGAGGCGAGGCGGCGGCCGCGAGGGAGGCAGGCCGATGATCGTCACGGCCGGGATCGACGTCGGGTCGACCTACACGAAGGCGGTCCTTCTCTCCGACGACCGCCGCCTGCTCGGCCGCTCGCTGATCAAGACCGGCTTCCGGCTCGGAGCGGCCGCCGCCGACGCCTACCGCGAGGCGCTCTCGGCCGCCGGCATGGCGCAGAGCGAGGTCCGTTACGTGGTCAGCACCGGATACGGCCGCTACCAAGTCGACTTCCGCGACGCCCAGGTCACCGATCTGACCGCCCACGCGCGCGGCGCCTCGTTCTTCTTCCCCGGCACCCGCACCGTGCTCGACGTCGGCGGCCAGACGGTGAAGGCGAGCCGGCTCGACGAGACGGGGAAGGTGCGCTCGTTCCGGCTGAACGACAAGTGCGCGGCGGGAACGGGAGCGTTCCTCGAGAAGACCGCGCGCTACCTCGGGTACGGCCTCGAGGAGATCGGTCCGCTGGTCACGACGTCCAAGCAGGCGGTGGCGATCTCGGGGGTCTGCGCGGTGTTCGCGGAGTCGGAGGTCATCAACCAGCTCTCGAACGGGTCCGCCCCGGCCGACATCATGCACGGCGCCATCGTCTCGCTCGTCGACCGCTCGGTGCAGCTCCTGAAGCGGGTGCGCATGCAGCCCGAGTTCACTCTGGTGGGCGGCATCATGCGCTTCGAGACCATGGTCGGCGCGACCGCGACACGGCTCGCGGCGCCGGTGAACGTCCCGCCGGGAGAGCTCGTGCAGTTCACGGGCGCCGTCGGCGCCGCCGTTCTCGGCCATCGCCGCATGGCGAAGCTCGGCCGCGACGATTCCCGGCTCGCGTCGGGGGAGAGCAGCGCGGCCTCGTCGCAGGCGGCCTCGTCGCAGGCCACCGCGGCCTCCGGGCGGTGAAGACCTCGCTCACGGCGCCCGATCCCGCGACCGGCTGCCGCGAGCGCATCGCGGCGGCGGGCGCGGGGGCCTCGGGAGACGGCCGAGGGCCCGGCGAAGCCGCCCGGGGTGCGGCCGTGAACTGCTTCGCCCCACGACCGGCCCCGCCGCGGGTTGAACCGCGCCGCGCTCGGTGCCATCGGGTGGCTCGAGGAGAGCAACGATGAAGCGAGAGACGGACTACGGCTACGCGATCAAGACGGTCTACACGCCGCAGGACATCCCGGGCTTCGATTACCAGCGGGATCTCGGTGATCCCGGCTCCTATCCCTATACCCGGGGATATCACCCCCAGGGGTACCGGAGCCGGATGTGGACGCGGCGGATGACCGCGGGGCTGGGAAGCTCCCGCGCGGCCAACCAGGTCCTCAAGGAATATCGGGAGATGGGCCAGCGCGGCGGGATGTGCGTCATCAGCGATCGGGTGTTCTCTTCCCCCATCGACCCCGATCATCCGCTCGGCCGCAAGGAGGCCGGCGTGCTCGGCTGGCCGGGTTCCTCGCTGCTCGAGTTCGAAGAGCTGATGGACGGCATTCCCCTGACCGGGCAGTCGATCACGCTGCTCGGCTCGAGCGCTCCCTCCGCGATCCGGCTCGCCTACCTCGTCGTCCTCGCGCGCAAGCGCGGAGCGAATCTCGACGAGATCCACGGTAGCGTCATCGAGTCACCGTTCGAGAACTACTTCGGCCAGACCGACGTTCAGCCCTTCGATCTCAACCTCAAGCTGTTTCTCGACGCCGCGGAGTACATCCTGCGCAACAAGATGCACATCCGAGCGGCCATCATCAGCCAGCATTTCCAGGAGTCCGGCGGCAACAACGCACAGGCTCTGGCGCTGGAAATGGCCATGCTCAAGGAGCTTTGTGGCCTGCTGGTCCACGAGCGGGGACTCGACTTCGACGAGGTGGCCGCACTGCCCTACGAGCTCGTCAGCATCGGCACGCGATTCTTCGAAGAGATCGCCAAGATGCGGGCGCTGCGCCGGATGTGGGCTCGGCTGGCCAAGGAAACCTTCGGGGCCAAGCGCGACAAGTCGTGCCAGCTGCTGATCGCCGTCCATACGTCGGGCCGGACCATGACCTATCAGCAGCCCCTCAACAACGTCGTGCGATGCGCCATCGAGACGCTCGCCGGCGCCATCGGCGGCTGCACGGCCCTGGACAATGCGACGCTGGACAACGCGCACGCGGAGCCGTCGTCGCTGGCCGCGAGGATGTCGCTCAATACCCAGCACATCGTGGCCGAGGAGACCGGGGTGACGGACGTGGTGGATCCTCTCGCCGGCTCCTACTTCGTCGAGCACCTCACCAACAAGGTGGAGGAAGAGGCCTATCGCATCTGGGGGCGGATCGAGGAGTGGGGCGGAATGATCGCCGCCATCCGCAAGGGATCGATCCAGGAGCTCTTGCGGGAAGAAGTCCAGAACCGACATCGCGAGGTGGAGAGCGGCGAGCGATTGATCGTCGGGGTCAACAGTCTGGCGATCCCCGCAGAGGACGAGTTCGAGATCCCGTTGCAGGACGTGCAAGCCGACGAATCGGAGGCGATCGCGAGGCGCATGGAGGAGTGGAAGAAGACCCGCGATCTCGCGTTGATCCGCGACCGGCTGACCCGGCTGTACGAGGACGCCCGGAAACGGGACGGATGCAATCTCATGCCGCCGATCATCGAGGCGGTCGAGGCGTACGCCACGGCGGGCGAGATCATGGGCGTCGTCCGTCAGGCCCGCGGCCTGAGCTACGACCCGTTCCACATGATCGAATGTCCCTTCCCGCTGGGATGAGAGACGCCGGTCTCATCCGTCGTCACGCGCTCACCCGGCGCTCCGCGCGGTCTCGGGCATGAATGCCGCGAAGCCGATCAAGATCATCGTGTCGATGATCGGGCTGGACGGCCACACGACCGGCGGCGAGGTCGTGGCCAGGATCCTGCGCGACGCGGGCATGGAGGTGATCTATCTGGGGGTCAACCAGACTCCGGAGATGATCGCCCGCGCCGCCGTTCAGGAGGACGTGGACGCGATCGGCATCAGCTCCCACGCGGCGAATTATTCGCAGATCACGGAGCTGATGGACTTGCTCGCTCGAGCCGGCCTGCGCGACGTGCTGGTCGTCTGCGGCGGAACGATCCCGAGGCGGCGAGTCGAGGAATTGAAGGAGAAGGGCGTGGCCGAGGTCTTTCTGCCGCGCAGCACCTCGGAGTCGATCGTCCGCTACATTCTCGCCAACGTGAGGGCCCCGCGCACGCCGCCGCGGTGACCGCGGCGGATCGATCCGAGCGACCGCCCCAGGGGGCGGTCTCCCCGCCGCGGCCGTCGCCCGCACGGAGGTGGGTGCGCGGCGGTCGCGGGCGAGGCTACGGCTTCCAGCGCAGCCTCGGCTGGCGCGCGGCGCGAACCTCGTCGAGGCGCGAGACGCGGGTGGTGTGCGGCGCGCTCTTCACGCGCTCCGGGGCCTCCTTCGCCTCGGCGACGATCGCCCGCACGGCGGCGATGAACTCGTCGAGCGTCTCGCGGGTCTCCGACTCGGTCGGCTCGATCATGATCGCACCGCTGACGATCAACGGGAAGTAGATCGTCGGCGCGTAGAAGCCGTAGTCGAGCAGCCGCTTGGCGAGGTCGAGCGTCTTCACGCCGAGCGGCTGGAGCTTCGAGTCCGAGAACACGCACTCGTGGAGGCAGGGCTCGGCGTAGGCGATCTCGAGCACGTCCTCCAGGCGCTTTCTCACGTAGTTGGCGTTGAGGATCGCCATCTGCGTGGCCCGCCGCAGGCCGTCGCCGCCGAGCGAGAGGAGGTAGGCGTAGGCGCGCACCAGCATGCCGAAGTTTCCGTAGAACGCGCGGACCCGTCCGATCGACTTGGCGTACTCCTCGCTGAGCGCGTAGCCGCCGCCGGCGCGGACCACGCGGGGGACCGGCAGGTAGTCGGCGAGCCGCTGCCGGACCGCGATCGGGCCCGCCCCCGGCCCGCCGCCGCCGTGCGGCGTCGAGAACGTCTTGTGCAGGTTGAACTGCAGCACGTCGGCGCCCATGTGCCCCGGCTTGGCGACGCCGAGCAGCGCGTTCATGTTGGCGCCGTCCAGGTACACGAGGCCGCCTTTCTCGTGCACCGCCGCGGCGATCCTCACGATGTCCTTCTCGAACAGTCCGAGCGTGTTCGGGTTGGTGACCATGATCGCCGCGGTCTCGCCGTCGGTCAGGCGGGCCACCGCGGCGGGGTCGATCATGCCCCGATCGTTCGACTCGACGGCCACGACCTGGTAGCCGCACAGCGCCGAGCTCGCCGGATTCGTGCCGTGCGCGCTCCGCGGAATCAGCACCTTGCGACGCGGATTGCCGTGATCGAGGTGATGAGCGCGGATCATCTTCATGCCCGCGAGCTCGCCGTGCGCGCCGGCCGCCGGCTGCAGGCTGACCGCGTCCATCCCGCTCAGCTCGGCGAGCAGCCGCTCGAGCTCGGCCATCAGCTCGAGTGCGCCCTGCGCGGCACCGGGCGGCGTCAAGGGATGCAGGTCGGCGAAGCCGCCGAGGCGCGCCATCCGCTCGTTCAGCACCGGGTTGTACTTCATCGTGCACGAGCCGAGCGGGTAGAAGTTCGTGGCCGCGCTGAAGTTCCACTGCGAGAGCCGCAGGAAGTGCCGCAGCACCTCCATCTCGGACAGCTCGGGGAAATCCGGCAGATCCTCGCGGCAGAGCTCCGCCGGCAGCGATTCGACTCCGCGCTCGGGCGCGGAGAGCGGCGGCAGCGTGTACCCGCGCCGCCCGCTCGAGCCGCGCTCGAACAGCGCCGGCTCGTCGAGCGACCGCCCGTGCGCGTCGTCCGGCTTCACGCGGCGAGCGCCTCCGCCAGACGGTCGACGTCGGCCGCCGAATGAACCTCGGTCGCGCACACCAGCAGCGCGTCCTCGAGCTCCGCGAACCAGTCGCCGAGCGGCACCCCGGCGAGCACCCCGCGTTCGACCGCTCGCTCGTGCCGGCGGCGCGCGTCCGGCAGGCGCACCGCGAACTCGTTGAAGAACGGCGCCGAAAAGACCGCCTCGGCCCCCAGGCGCTCGCGCAGCCGGCCGAGCGCGTAGCGGGCCTTGCGCGCGTTGCGGTCGGCGATCTCGCGCAGCCCCCCCCGCCCGGCGAGCGCGAGAAATACCGTCGCCGCCAGCGCGCACAGGCCCTGGTTCGTGCAGATGTTCGAGGTCGCCCGCTCCCGCCGGATGTGCTGCTCGCGCGTGGCGAGCGTGAGCACGTAGCCGCGGCGCCCGTGCTCGTCGACGGTCTCGCCGACCAGCCGACCCGGCATGCCGCGCACGAGGCGCTCGCGGGTCGCGAACAGGCCGAGGTACGGACCGCCGAACGACAGCGGGATGCCGAAGCTCTGCCCCTCGCCGACGGCGATGTCGGCGCCGAGCGCTCCCGGCGGCCGGAGCAGGCCGAGCGCCATCGCCTCGGCCGTCGCCGTCACCAGCAGCGAGCCCGCGCCGCGCGCGGTCTCGGCCAGCGCTCCGAGGTCCTCGACGACGCCGAACACGTTCGGATAGCCGACCACCACGGCGGCGGGCGCCGGCGACAACCGCCGCTCGAGCGCCGCGCGGTCGATCCGCCCGTCCGCACCGAACGGGATCTCCTCGCACTCGAGGCCGGCCAAGCCCTCGAGGTAGGTGCGCACGACCTCGCGGTACTGCGGCGGCAGCGAGCGCGCCACCAGCACGCGGGCGGCCTTCGGCGCCAGCCGCTTCGACATCAGCACGGCCTCGGCGGTCGCCGTCGAGCCGTCGTACAGGCTGGCGTTGGCGACCTCGAGGCCGAGCAGCGAGGCGACCAGCGTCTGGAACTCGAACGTCGCCTGCAGCGTGCCCTGGCTGACCTCCGGCTGGTAGGGCGTGTAGGCGGTGGCGAACTCGCTGCGCAGGATGACGTGGTCGACGACCGAGGGAATGAAGTGCGGGTACGCCCCGGCGCCGGCGAAGCAGAGGAGGCTCGAGCCGACCCGGTTCTTCGCCGCCAGCTCCGTCAGGCGCGCGGCGACGTCCGCCTCGCCGAGGCCGTCGGGAACCTCCAGCGTCGCGCGCGAGCGCAGCTCCTCGGGAACGTGGGCGATCAGCTCGTCGATCGATCCGCGGCCGAGCACGCCGAGCATCGCGGCGACGTCCGCCTCGGTGTGAGGAATGTAGCGCATGGCGACGATCGCACGCGGCGGGAGCGAGCCCTATTCCTCGTCCTCGTCCTCGTCGATGTCCTCGTCGTCGTCGTCCTCCTCCTCGTCGGACTCCTCGGCCTCCCCCTCCTCCTCGACGTACTCCTTGTACTCCTGCGCGCTCATCAGGTGCTCGAGCTCGCTCTGGTCGCTCATCTCCACTCGGATCAGCCAGGCGTCGCCGTAGGGATCGTCGTTGATCAGCTCCGGGGTCGACACCAGGTCGTCGTTGGCCTCGGTGACCTCGCCGGACACGGGCGCGTAGACGTCCGAAGCCGCCTTCACCGATTCGACGACGCCGAAGGGCTCGTCCTTGGTGACCGGGTCGCCGACCTTCGGCAACTCCACGAACACCACCTCGCCGAGCTCGTGCTGCGCGAAGTCGGTGACGCCCACCGTCGCCTGATTCCCCTCCACCAGAACCCACTCGTGCTCCCGGGTGTATCGGAGCTTCTTCGGAAACTTCATCGCTTCCTCCCTGCGTCACTTCCTCTTGCGAACGAACGGCAGCGGCACGACTTGCGCCGGATGCTGCCGACTCCGGATCTCGACTTCAAGCCTGGTCCCGATCTCGGCCGTGGAGCGCTCGACCATCGCCAGCGCGATGCCGCAGCCGAGCGTCGGCGACTTCGTTCCACTGGTGACCACGCCCACCGGCCGGCCGTCCCGCAGCACCCGATAACCGTGGCGCGGCGGCGCGCCCCCGTCCATGCGGAGCCCGACCAGCCGCCGCCGCAAGCCCTCGGCCCGCTGCCGCACGAGCGCGTCGCGGCCGATGAAGTCTCCCTTGTCGAGCTTCACGACCCAGTCGAGCCCCGCCTCGAGCGGCGTGGTGTCTTCGTCGATGTCGTTGCCGTAGAGCAGGAGCGCCTTCTCGAGCCGCAGAGTGTCGCGCGCGCCGAGGCCGACCGGCACCAAGCCCGCGGCCGCGCCGCTCGACAGCAGCCGCTCCCAAACGCCCTCGGCGTCGGCGGGCGCGAGGTAGATCTCGAAGCCGTTCTCGCCCGTGTAGCCGGTGCGCGACACCAACGCGCGCGCGCCGGCGACCTCCCCCTCGGCGACGAAGAAGCTGCGCAGCGGCGCGAGCGCGAGTCCCGTCAGCGGCTGGAGGATCGCCGCCGCCCGCGGCCCCTGCAGCGCGAGCAGCGCGAACTCGGCGCTGCGGTTCACCACCTCGGCCTCGCCCGCCTGATCTCGCATCCAGCGCAGGTCCTTCTCCTCGTTCGACGCGTTCACGCAGAACAGGTAGCGATCGGCGGCGAGGCAGGTGTAGATCACGTCGTCGACGATCCCGCCCGAGGGCGTGCAGAGCACGGCGTACTGCGCGGCGCCGGGCACGAGCCTGCCGGCGTCGTTGGTGACCAGCCGCTGGCAAGCGGGGAGAGCGCGCGCGCCGCGAACCTCGATCTCGCCCATGTGGCTCACGTCGAACAAGCCGGCCCGCTCGCGCACCGCGCGGTGCTCGTCGAGGATGCCGGTGTAGTAGACCGGCATCGCCCAGCCGGCGAACTCGACCATGCGGGCGCCGCGCCGCAGATGCGCTGCGTGGAGCGGCGTGCGGCGCACCGGCTGGCCCGTCACCGCTTCGCTCACCGCGCGGCCGGTCCCGGTTCCGTGCCGAGGCTCCGCTCGGCGGCGAGCAGCGTGTTCTGCATGAGCATCGCCACGGTCATCGGGCCCACCCCGCCGGGCACCGGCGTGATGAACCCGGCACGCTCGCGAGCGGCGGCGTACTCGACGTCGCCCTTGAGACCCCCGTCGGTGCGGTTGATGCCGACGTCGATGACGACGCTGCCCGGGCGGATCCATGCGCCGCGGATCATCTCCGCCTTGCCGATCGCCGCGACCACGACGTCCGCGCGGCCGATCTCGCCGGCGAGGTCGGCCGTGCGCGAGTGGCAGATCGTCACCGTGGCGTGTTCCTCGAGCAGCAGCATCGCCACCGGCTTGCCGACCAGCAGGCTGCGCCCGATCACCACCGCGCGCTTTCCCGCCAATCGCTCCCCGGTCTTGTGGACGAGATGCATCACGCCGAGCGGCGTGCAGGGACGAAGGCCGGGCTCGCCGGCGAGCAGCCGCCCCTGGCTCACCGGGTGCAGACCGTCGACGTCCTTGTGCGGCGAGAGACGGAAGATCACGCGCTTCTCGTCGATCCCCTTCGGCAGGGGGAGCTGCACGAGGATGCCGTGCACCCGCTCGTCGGCGTTCAGGCGGTCGATCAGCGCGAGCAGCTCGCTCTCGCTGGTGGTCGCCGGCAGCGGATGCGCGAAGGAGGTGAAGCCGACCTCCTCGCACGCCTTGTGCTTGGAGCCGACGTAGATCTTCGAGGCCGGATCTTCGCCGACGAGCACGGTCGCCAGGCCGGGCGTGAGCCCGTGGCGGCGCTTGAGCTCCGCGGTCTCGGCTCGAATCCGCTCGCGAACTTCGCGCGCCGCGCTCTTGCCGTCGAGGATCTCGGCCACGCAGCGCCACTAACCAAATTGCCGTTGAGGGTCAATGCGGCCGTGGCTTGACTGAAAAGGGGTCGGGAGTCTTTTTGTGCGCAGCACCCTTCGGGCCGTTCCGGGAAAACACTCCCGACCCCTTTTTCCGACGGAGGGGCGTGGCTTGACTCGATGACGAGCCGAGCGTAGCCGTCGTAGCGCAGCGGGTTTTCGACGATGCGCATTGGCGTACCGCGCGAGGTGAAGGGTGACGAGAACCGGGTGGCGGTCACGCCGGGCGGCGTGACCGGGCTGGTCGCGCACGGCCATCGAGTGCGCGTGCAGAGCGGCGCGGGAGCCGGCAGCCTCATCTCAGACGAGCAGTACCGCGCCGCCGGCGCGGAGGTCGTCGAGCGGGTCGAGGACGTGTGGCGCGAATCCGACCTGGTGCTCAAGGTGAAGGAACCGATCGCCGCGGAGTACCCGCACCTCCGTCCCGGGCTCCTGCTGTTCACCTACCTGCACCTCGCCGCCAACGAACCGCTGACCCGCTTGCTCGTCGAGCGCGGCGTGCGCGCGATCGGCTACGAGACCGTGCAGCTCGACGACGGCTCGCTGCCGCTGCTCGCGCCGATGAGCGAGGTGGCCGGGCGACTGTCGATTCAGGTGGGGGCGTGGTGCCTGCAGGCTGAGAACGGCGGGCGCGGCGTGCTGCTCGGCGGCGCGTCGGGGGTGCGGCCCGCCAAGGTCGTGATCGTCGGCGCCGGCATCGCCGGCGCCAACGCCTGCAAGGTGGCGGTCGGGGTCGGCGCGCACGTCAGCATCCTCGACGTCAATCCGGCCCGCCTGCGCTACGTGCACGACATCCTCGGCGGTCACGTGACCACCGTGATGTCGAACCGCGCGAACGTCGAGGAGGAGGTGGCCGAGGCCGACCTGGTGATCGGCGCCGTGCTGATCCCCGGCGCGCGCGCGCCGCGCCTGGTGACCCGGCCGCTGGTGCGGCGCATGCGGCGCGGCGCGGCGCTGGTCGACATCTCGATCGACCAGGGAGGCTGCACCGAGACCTCGCGGCCGACCACGCACCACGACCCGATCTACGTCGAGGAAGGCGTGGTGCACTACTGCGTGACCAACATGCCGGGGATCGTTCCGCACACCTCCACCTACGCGCTCACCAACGCGACGCTGTCCTACGCGCTGGCGGTCGCGGACGTCGGCCTGGAGCGCGCGGCGCGCGAGAGCCCGCCGCTGCGCCGGGCGATCAACGTCTACGACGGGAAGATCACCCACCGCGGCGTCGCCGATGCGTTCGGCCTGGCGTACGTGGCGGCGGAGGACGCGATCGGGTCCTGACCCGGCGGCGCCGCCGGTGGGTCGAGAGCGCTGGCCGGCCGTCGTCCGTCCGGCATGCCCGCCTGGCACCCGTCGCGTACGGCCGAAGACCCCGGTGGAGCCCGCAGCCCGGCTCAGCGGTCGAGCTGCGCGAGGAACGTCGATGCGGGGCCCTTCGCCGACAATCGCCTCGGCGCTCCGCCGTCGGTGACCCAGTAGATCGCCGGATACCCCTTGCCCCCGAAGCGCTGTTCGAACAACGCCATTTCGGCATCGCCGTGCTCGGGATTCACGCGCACCTTGATCACTTCGCCGAGCTTCGAGCGCATCTCGGAATCGGTGAGTAGCTGATCGAAGGCGCGGCAGTACGGGCACCAGTCGACGCGGAAGTAGACGAGCAGCGGAGCGTGGTACAGCTTCTGCTGGCGCGTCGCCTCTTCGTAGCCCGACGCGTCCTCGTACCAGGTCGAAGACACGTAGCCGAGCGCGCCGCCCGCGTAGACCACCGCCAGGCAGACGATGCCCGCCGCGGCGCTCGCGAAACTCGCACCTCGACGCACTCCCATGCGCGCTCCTCTCATCTGCCGCGCTCGCACGACGCCCGACGCCCTCCCCTACCGGGCACCCTCGTCCCAATCGAACATCCGTCGCCGGCGCTGCTCGCGGAAATTGGTGATCTCCAGGCACACGCCGAGCGAGCGAGGTCACGAACCGTCACGTATACGTGGTCGATGCCGATCACCTCGACGGGCATGCGCGCCCCACCGCGCGACCGCGGCCGGCGCCGGATCGCGCGGGGCGGCGCCGGGCCGGATCGGCCGCCGACGCCGAACGGCTGCCCGGTTCGCCTCGAAACGCTCGAGGTCGGTCATCGCAACGGCTTCCTACCCCAGGAGGCGCTCTCCGGCAAACCGCCGATCGCGAGGCGGACGTCCGCGGGAGGTGCGGAGGTCCTCCGTTTGGCCGCGTCCGGCTCGTCGTGTACAGTGAGGCCCGGCGAGAGGGCGTGTGACGCAGGCGCTGAACCTCAAGAG
>JACPRU010000032.1 GCA_016189835.1 Deltaproteobacteria bacterium
GGATCGATCAATGCCCACTATCTTCTCAATACCGCTCGAGGGAAGTACCTCCTCAAGATCGACGAGGTGAAGAGCGAGCTCGAGGTCAAGCGCGAGATCGATCTCCTCCTCTTCTTGAGAAAACACGCTTTTCCCTGCCCGCAACCGCTCGGCGATCGCAAAGGGCGGCAATATCGAGAGCTCGGCGGCAAGTGCATCTCTCTCTATCGACACATCGAAGGCGATACCTTCGATTCGGGCGAGTTCTCCTTGGGGCAGCTCGAGGACGTCGGCCGCGAGCTGGCTTCCCTTCACTTGATCGGAAAAGGATACAAGAAAGGCATCGAAAACCGCTTCAGCTTCGATCGCATCTTCGAGTTGTACCGGGATGTACGCGACCGGTTGCCGGGCTACTTCAAGAAGGTCACGCGTACCCTTGATGAGGAAGTCGAGTACCTCCATTACTACCTGGAGGGAAAGTTGCCCAAGGGGATCATCCATGGTGACCTCTTTGGAGACAACTTGCTGTTCAAGGGCGACAAGGTCGTCGGCATCCTCGACTTCGAAGCCGCCTGCCGCGGCAAGTTCGTCTACGACATCGCCACCGCCGTGAACGCCCTGTGCTTCGCCGAGGGCAAGTACCAGCTGCGGTGGTTCGAAGCGTTGATTGCCGGCTACGAGTCGTTGCGAACGCTCTCGCTCGCGGAGTGGGACGCGTTTCCGAACGAGCTGCGCTTTTCCGCTCTGCGCTTCACGATTACGCGCCTGAAGGACTTCTTCCTGCGCCCGGTGGACGAGCGCTTGCGCATCGGCAAGGACTTCCAGGAGTTCTACGATCGGCTGCGCATTCTGCGGCGTGAGGAAGACGGCGGCATGGAAGGACTGCTGATGGCGATGGCCACGGGTTACGACTATCGCAAGTATCAGAAGGTGAAGGCGGTCGAGAAGAAGGGTAAGTAGCCTTGCGGCTCGCAACGAGCCGCTGCGCGCCCGGCCTTTCGTGCTGACTCGGCGCGAGTTCCCAGCTATAGCTCAACGCGATGAAGGTCGTGCGTAACCGCAGGGGGCGCTTGCAGCTCGCCCGCTCCGCGGCGCTGCCGAAGATCGAGCCGCAGGTGCGAGCAATCCTCGAGGAGCTCGGGGAGGATCCGGAGCGAGAGGGTCTGGCGAAGACCCCGGCTCGGGTCGCTCAAGCTCTCGGCTACCTGACCAGCGGCTATCACCAGGATCCCAAGGCGGTCATCAACGGAGCGCTGTTCGTCGAGGACTACTCCGAGATGATCCTCTGCCGCGACATCGATTTCTTCTCGCTCTGCGAGCATCACCTGCTGCCGTTTTTCGGCCGCGCCCAGGTCGCTTACATCCCGAAGAACCACATCATCGGCCTCTCCAAGCTCGCCCGCCTGGTGGAGGTCTTTGCCCGCAGGCTCCAGGTACAGGAGCGCATGACCACGCAGATCGCCACCACGCTGATGGAGGAGCTCGACCCGCTCGGCGTCGGCGTGGTGCTCAAGGCCGAGCATCTGTGCATGCGCATGCGCGGCGTCGAGAAGCAGAATTCGCTGGTGGTGACCAGCGCCATGCTGGGCGCCTTCCGCACGCACCAGGCGACGCGTCAGGAGTTCATGACGCTGCTGCAGAACGGGAAGGCGTAGGGGGGAGCGCGGCCGCGGCGGCGCTCAGTGCGAGGTCTCGCCCTTCTTCAGGCCGCGGATGTAGCTCGACAGCTCGGCGTTGCCCTCGACGGCCTCGAGGAGCTGCGCCTGGAACGTCGCCGACGCGGATTCGAGCGGCGCCATGTCGATCGGCAGATCGATCCATTCGCGCAGCTTGAGCAGCAGCGCCAGGGCGCCGCGCGGGTTCGGCGTGCCGGCGATGTAGTGGGGAATGGCCGCCCACAGGCTGCACAGCGGCAGCCCCTGGCGCCGTACGCAGTCGGCAAGCGCGCCGACGATCCCGGTGGGGCCTTGATACGCGGTGGCCGACACCTTCAGGCGTTCGAGCAGCGCCGGATCGGAAGCGAAGCCGGTGAGCGGCACCGGATCGGTGTACATCACCTCGGCGAGGAAGGCGCCGAGCAGCGCGACCCGCTCCACCTTCAGCTCCTCCAGCAGGCGCCCGACGGTCGTGCAGAACGCCTTCCAGCGCAGGTGCGGCTCGGGGCCGACCGCGAGGATCAGGTTGCGGGTCGCCGAGAACTCGTACCCCGGCCACTGCAGGTGGCGGATCTGGTGATCGTCCAGTCGGACGAGCGGCCGCTGCACCGTGAAGTCGAAGAACTCCTCTCCGTCGATCGCCGCGAACTTCCGCGCCTCGAGGCGAGCCGCGACGTACTGCACGGCGTTGGTCGCCGCCGATCCCGCGTCGCTCCATCCCGAAAACGCCATGACCAGCGTGGGATGCTCGATCTCGGGACGGAACTCGATGGTCAGTGCGTCCACCGCCGCCATTGTAACCCTAACCTCCCGCGACGCCAGTTTTTCCCGCCGCGAAGCCGAGCCGCTCGTGCCAGTCGAGATGGGCCTCGACGTCGTCGACGTCGACGGTGCACAACCGATCGCGCGCGAGCGCGGCGGCGATCTGCGCATCGCTCCAGCCGCGCCGCGCGGCGGCCGCGCGCAGCGCGGCCTCGAACGCAGGCCAGTCGAACAGCAGCCGGAAGCGCGGGCGTCTCACCATCGTCTCACCGCGCCGGCGTGGCCCGCCACACGATCCGGCCGTTCGTTTCGACCTTCTCGGCGCGGCCGTCGCGCCGCATGTGCTCGAAATGCGCGAGCGTCTCGAACGTGGCCGGAAACTGCTGCTGGTACGGGCTCTGCGGCGCCAGGTCGAAGGCCTCGAGGGCGAGGTCGTATGCCGTTCGGGGCCGGCCGCGGGCGAGATCGAGCATCGCCTGCATGCGGTACTCGTGGAACTCGAGGAGCTGCGTGACGCGCTTGCGGTGGTCGTGGTAGACGGCGCCGTGAGCCGGGAGAACGGTCTCGACGTCGAGCGCCTCGACCTTGCGCAGCGAGGCGAGGAAGTCGCCGAGCGGGTCCCCCGCCTGGTCGGAGAAGATGCCAACGTGCGGCGTGATCTTCGGCAGCAGGTGATCGCCGACGACCATCACCTTTTCGCGGCGAAAGTACAGCACGCAATGGCCGGGCGCATGCCCCGGCGTCCACACCACCTCGATCGCGCGCTCGCCGACCGGAATCCGGTCGCGGTCGGCGAGGTCGTGGTCCGGCTCCGCCGGCGCGTACGTGTCCTTCCAGAACTCGCCGAGGCTCGGCACGTTCGCGAAGCTCTCGATCGGAACCCCGTTGCGCTCGAAGAAGCGAATCGTCTCCTCGCTGCGCGGGTGCGGCAGGTAGTTGGCGACGCGCTCCTGCTCGAGCGGGTGGAGGAAGACCTCGGCCCGGCAGAGCTCACGGTAGGGTCGCGAGGTGCCGAAGTGGTCGGGATGGTGATGCGTGCAGATGATCTTGCGGATCTGCTCCGGCCGGCATCCCGCCTGGTCGAGGGCGGCACGAAAGGCGGCGCGGCTCTCCGGCGTGCTCATTCCCGTGTCGATCAGCGCCCACTCCGATCCGCCGTCGATCAGATAGACGTTGACGATCGTCGGCTTCATCGGCAACGGCAGGTGGATCAGGTGAAATCCGGGAGACACCTCCCGCACCTTGACGTCGGTCGACTCGGCCATCGGCTATTCGTGAATCTGGTCCTGCACCACGAACGTCACCTCGACACGAACCCGCCAGCGGATCACCGCGTCGTTCTCGACCAGCGCGACGGCCTCGAGCACCTTCGCCTGCCGGATCTTCTTGACCGTGATCGCGGCCCGCTTGATGGCGAGGTTGACCGCGTCTTCGATGCCGATCGCCGAGGTGCCGGTGAGATCGATCGTCTTCTCCACCATGACGGCGCTCTCCTTGCCGCGGCGCGATCCGCGCCGCGAGGCGAGACTAGTGGCTAGGCCCCGCGAATTCAACACGATCGTCGCCCTGGGCCTGCTCGGCGTGCTCGCCTGGCCGCGGGCCGGGGCGGACGAGATTCGCAAGTGGCGCGACGCCGACGGGAACCTGCATTACAGCATCACCGGAGCGCAGGACGGCAGCGCGAGCGGCGGCGAGATCGACGTGATGAGCGCCCGGAAGCCGACCGCCGAGGAACGGTTCTCGATCGAGGCGAGCCTGCGGCGGCGCGAGATCGAACGCCGGCTGACGGCGGCCGGGCGCGCGTTGACCGAGGCCCGCGAGGAGCTGCGCCGGCTGGAGGAGAAGCGCTTCGAGGCCTGGGTGCCTGCGGTGACGGGCGACCCGCGCTCCGCCCAGGCCTCCCTCGACGCGCAGCGCGACGCGCTGCTGGCCGCCATGCAGTTCGATCACGAGAAGGCCGAAGCGCTGCGCCGCCTCCGCCGGCAGGAGCGCCAGCGGCTGAAGCAGCTGGCCGAGCTGTGGCGGAGCTTCGCCGCGCTCGGCGCGGAGGTTCGCGCGCGCTACGGCACGCTGCCGCCGTGGTGGCGGGAGCGGCTCGACTGCGGCGGTTGTCCGGGCGCCGAGGAGGTCGACAAGGCCCTGCACCCCGCGCGGCCGACGCCGCCGCCCGAGGAATCGGCTGCGCAGCGGACCGACGCCGACGACGAGGAGGACTGGGAGGAGGAGCCGTGAACGGGCGCGGGCGCTCAGGCGTAGTACGAGCGGCGCTTCAACGCGATCGAGCGCTCGAGCTGGAACACCTCGACCCGCTCCCAGCCCGCGTCCTTCTTCACCGGTTTGAAGCCGCGCAGCATGGTGTCGGCGATGCCGAGGTCCGGGCGTCCCGGAAAGTCCCGCTTGCCACGGACCTCCGTGGCCGCGAACAACGTGTCCCCCGCGAACACCGGGCCACTGTGACGCCCGGTTCTGTACTCGACGTCGCCGAGCGAGTTCTCGCCGACGTCGGGCGACGACAGGCCGAGGAAGACGTCGAAGGCGATGCCGCCGTAGACGATCAGCTGCCCGCCGATGTAGCGCCCCGGATTCTGGTCGATCAGGAACTGGTTGCAGTGAACCTGCGAGGTGTTGTCGAGCTGCGCCGTGAGCGCGATGTGCTCGGTGGTGATCGTTCGCCCGCGCGAGTGCTCGAGGGTGTCGCCGACCGCCAGATCCTCGAAGTAGCCGTCCGGTGACGAGAGGTGCGCGAGCGAGCGGTAGTCCCGCGTGGCCTCGTACGGCGGCAGCCGCAGCGAGCATTCGACGACGGGCGAGGGCATCTCCGCGTCGTCGACCTTCGCCGCGGGGTCGTTCTTCCACACCTGGACCTTGCGCTCGAAGGTGATCACCAGCGCGCCCTCCTGGTTGCGTCCGCTCGAGCGAACGTGCACCACGCCGCGGTCGGGGTCCTTGGCGGAGGGCTTGACGCCGAGCACCGTGGTCTCGACCTCGATGGTGTCGCCGACGACGACCGGTGCGCCGAAGCGCATGCCGATGTATTCCAGGTTCGCCCGCGCGTTCTCCGAGATGTCCTCGACGGTCTGGCTGAACGCGACGTTCATCACCAGGCCCGGCGGCACGACCAGCCCGCGAAAGCCGTGCGCCCGCGCGTAGCGGACGTTCTTCGACAGCGGGTTGGTGGTCATGGTGAACTCGCTGAAGGCGTTGAACAGACCCTCCGTGACGGTCTTGCCGTGGCGGTGGCGGAACGCCTGTCCGACGCGGAAATCTTCGAGGAAGTTGCCGGTCTTCTTGCGGACGATCGCCATCGGCGGTGAACCTCCGGAGCGCGGAATCGGGCGGTTATGCTCGCCCGCGACCGACCTGTCAATTTTGCCCGCTGCGGGGTTTGTCGGGCGGGATGAGCCGGCGAACCATGGGAGCGAAATCGAGCGGCGTCTCCTCGGCCAGCGCCGTCAGGCGCTTCAAGAAGAACGACGCGCTCGGGCTGTGCGCTCCGGGCGGCAGCACCAGCAGCACCGGCAGAGCCTCGAGGCGGCTCGAGCGGCGTGCCTTGACGACGAGGCCCGCGCCCTCGGCGCCGAGGCGCGAGAAATCGAACACGATCAAATCCGGCTTGACGATGTCGAGGATCTCGTTGCCCTGCTTCAGGTCGCCGGCGCTCGAGACGGAGCAGCCCCTGGCCGTCGCCCAGCCGTTCAGCTTGAGCACGCTGTCGAGCTCTTCGCCGATGATCGTCACCCGCTTGCCGTGGCCGAGCAGCAGCGACAGGGCCTGCGCGAAATCCTTCTCCTCGATCGGTCGGATCAGGCATTCCACGTTGGCCAGCACGACGCCCTTCCCGCTTCCCGGCTTGTTGGCGTAGAGCATCAGGCGGGAGGCGGCGAGCGGCTCCTCGGTGCGGCTGCGAAGCAGCCCCTCGAGTCCGCCCCGGGAGGCGAGCAGGTTGACCGCCGTGTAGGCGGGCGGCTCGTTGAGCGCGGCGCCGTTGTCGAGCGCCCGAGCCTCGAACGCAGCGCCGCCGCAAGTCTGCGTGAGCGCGTTGAGCGCCTGGCCGGGGTCGTCGAGCACGATCACCGTGCGGCTGCCTGCCGCGCCAGGAGCGCGGGGCGCGGGCGGCGGCTTCGCCGCGGACACTCCGACCGCCTTGGTCGGCGACGGCTTGGCGGCCGAGGGCGGCGCGCCCGGCTTCTCGGCCGCCGCGGCGGACGGGCGGGGCGCCGCGCGCAGGCCCCGGATTTCCCGATCGCGCTCCTCGAGGTTTCCCTGCAGGGTCTCGGCGAGCGCTCGCCAGCGCCCGCTCTCCGTCTCGAGGCTGCGCAGGGTGCTGTCGAGGTCGGCGATCCGCTGCCGGGCGGACTCGATCTCGCTCGTCAGCCGCTCGTTGTCCGCCTGGTGGCGCCGCGCGGCGGCTTCGAGCGCCGCCGTTTTGGCCGCGACCTCGCGGGCGCCTTCGCCGACCTGGCGGCGCTCGCTCTCGAGAGCGCCGATCGCTGCGCGCAAGCTCGCCCGGTCGTCCTCCATCGACTGCAGATCGGCGACCAGGCGCTCCCCGCGTGTCGAGGCCTCGGCGACGCGCAGCTCGAGCTCGTGAATCCGTCGATCCTTCTCGTCCTGCGTGGCCGTGGACTGGCGGCGCAGCGTCTCGATGTCGCGCGCCGAGGACCGCGCGGCCTCCTCGAGCTGCTGGGTCCGCCGCGCCGCCTCCTCGATCGCCGCCTCGCGCTCGGCGAGGCTCCGCTGCATCGATTCGAGCCGGGTCGACAGCTCGTTCACCGCGGCGGATCGCCGCCCGAGCTCGGCGGCCACCGATTGCGCCGCCTCCTGCGCGGCTGCTTTCTCCGCCGCGAGCGACGCGGTCTGCTGAATCGCCTCGCTCGTGGTCGCCTCCGATTCGGCGAGCTTGCGCTCCACCTCCTCGAGCCGCCGGACGATCTCGCGGGTGCTCTCCCGCTCGGCCTCGGATTCCGTACGCAGGCGGGCTGCCGTCTGGCGCTCCGAGGCGAGGGCGGCTTCGAGGCGCGTCACCGCCTCCTCCGCGGAGCGGCGCGCGCTCTCGGACTTCGCCAGCGTGGCGCGCAGCGCCTCGGCGAGGTCGCCCTCGCGAGCCTTCTCGGCGAGGTGGGCGCTCGCCCCTTGCAGCGATCGCTCCATCTCCCGCACGCGCGCCTGCAGCTCCTTGCGCTCCGCCTCGTGATCGTGGCGGGCCCGCTCGGCAGCTTCGGCCTCGCCGCGGGCGCCGGCCAGCGCCGCCTGCAGCTCCTGCTCGCGCCGGGCGAAGTCGGCGGTCAGCTCGCTGCCGCGCGACTGCACGCTCTCGAGCTCGGCGCGCAGCGCGGCGACCTCGCGCTCGAGTGCCTGCGCGAGGTCCGCGGCCTCGGTGCGGCGGTCGACGGAGACCGAGAGTTCGCCGCGCAACCGCTCGGTGGCCGCCTGCGCGCCCTCCGCTTCGGCGCGGAGGCGGCCGATCTCGGCGGCCTCCGCGTCCGCCGCGGCCCGCAGGGTCGCGAGCTCCGCGGCGTGACGCTCGCGCTCGCCGAGCAGCTTCTCGCCGTCGCGTAACAGGTTGCCCGTCGTCTCCTGCAGCGTCGCGACGCGTGCCAGCAGCGCATCGCGCTCTCGCGTCAGCGCACGCGACGACTCCACGGCCTGGTCGAGGCGTCGTCGGAGATCGTTCAGCTCGGCGCCGACCTGGCGATCGTTCTCGTTCCGCGCGGCCTCCCGGGCGCGCAGCTCCGCTTCGCTCTTGACCCGCGCCGCGAGATCCGGGCGCAGCCGCTCGAGCTCGGCGGCGAGCGTCTTGCGGGCGGATTCGGTCTCCGCGAAGCGCTGCTCGAGCTCCGTGCCGTGGTGGCGCAGCCGTTCGATCTCTGCCGCAGATGCCTGCCGCAGGGCCTCGAGCTCGGCGGCCAGGCGCTGTGCGTCGGCGCGCGACCGCTCGGCCTCGGCGTGGGCCATCTGTCGCTCGTCCTGGACACGCTCCGTCTCGGCGCGCAGCGCGGCGGCGTCGTGAATGACGCTGGAAGCCGTCTGCTCGGCGACCCGTCGGCGCTCGCTCTCTCGCGCGAGCTCCGCCCGGTACCGTTCGGTCTCGCGCTCGATCTCGCGCAGCACCTCCGCGCGGCCCGCCGATCCCGCGGTGAGCTGGTCCCGCTCGCGCTCGGCATCGGCGGCGCGTTCCTGCAGCGACTCGATCCGGTCTCGCAGCTCGCCGAGGGTGATCTCGGTGCTCTCGCGCAGTTGCGCGATCGAGTCCTCGGCCGTCTGATAGCGGGTGGCCGCCTTCTGCAGCGACGCGGTCAGTCGCTCGCGCTCGCCCCGCAGGTCGGCGATCTGCTCCTCGCGGGCGCGCAGGCTCTTGCGCAGCGCTTCGACCTCTTGCTCGGCGAGCGAAACGCGCGAGATCAGGTCCTCGCGGTCGGCCTCGCCGGTTTGCACGTGGCCGGCGGTCTCGCCGAGCTGCCGCTCGACGGCGGCCAGCCGCTGCTCCAGCTCGGCGCGCGCACGGTCTCGCCGCTCCAGCTCGGCGAGCGAGCGCTTGCCGCTGTCCACCGCCGCGGCCAGCTCCTCGCGCATCCGCGCCATCTCGACGGCGAGCCGGCGGCTGCGCTCGGCCTCGCTCGCGCTCTGGTCGCGCGCCAGATCGAACTCCGACCGCAGGTTGCGCAGCGAGATCTCGTGCAGCGCCGCCTCCGACTTGTAGCGATCACGCTCGCGGGACACCTCCGCGAGCCGCCGCTCGACCTCCGCCGCCGACGCGCCGGCCCCCGCCGTGCGGCGCAGCGATTCGACCAGCGATTCGAGCTCGCTGATCCGCGCCGTGAGCATGGCCCGGTCGCGCACGGCGTCTTCCCGGGGGGCCGAGGTCGGCTGGCCGCCGACCGGACGGGCCGGAGCCGGAACGCGAGACGACGGACGGACCGCCGCGCCGAGCAGCTTGCCGAGGTCGCGCAGCGCCAGCACGTCGGCCTCGTGGATGGCGCGCTTGCCGCTACCGACCAGCAGCAGGGCGCCGGTCACCAGCCCGGCCGCGAACAGCGGGACGACCGCGGCGTTGGTCAATACCCCCTGGTCCGTGCCCTGGAGCAGCGTGGGGACGAAGGGATTGTCCTTCGGACGATCGATGATGTAGACGCGCCGCTGCAGCACGGCGTGGAGAGGCATGTCCCAGGCGCCGCTCACCCCGCGGCGAACCAGCCGGATGGCGTCGATCGCCGGCTGGGCGAGACCCTCGTGGGCGAGCAGGGAGAGGCTCTGCGAGTCCGAGTGGTAGCGCAGCAACGCGCCGTGCCGCAGGCGCAACGCCTCGAGCGTGGCGGCGAGCGCGGCCGGAGCGGTCGTCTCGTCGAGCGCCGTCGCCGTCAGCGCGCGCAGGCTGTCGAGCGACGCGCCCGCCACCCCGGAGGCGGATTCTCGGGGCGGAACGGCGGAGGACGGTGATGACATGACGGGCTGGGCAGCGCGTCCTGGAGCAGCGCGTATTGTCCGGCAGTGTGCCTCTCGACTTCTCGAAGCACAAGCACATCCGGGGCTCGGGGGCCCCGGGAGCGGCGCGGCCGAAGCCGCAGCGAGCGGGATCGTGGCGGACGGGGAGTGGTCAGGTCGTCAGCTCCCCTTGCAGGTCTTGGTGTGCGCGATCGCGTCGTACGCGCACTCGATGACGATTCCTTCGGCCTCTCCGGTCCCCCTGGCGGCCAGCCGTAGGGTGGGGTCCGCGACCAGGTCGGGAGGATAGATCGCGAAGCGGCAATCGGTCGCCGCGCCGAGGTCCACGCCGAGGGCCTGCTTCACCGCCTCGGCGGAGAGGATCTCGTTCTGGTCGCGCCAGAACTTGCCCTGCCGCTCCTTGTAGCCCCGTTCGGCCTCGATCAGCGCGTCGAGGACCGGCTGCGCGCGCGCGGCGAACCGCTCGGCGCGGCGACTCTCGCGTCGGGAGCTCCAGTAGGGCGGCAGGATGATCGCGGCGACGATCACGGCGCCGGCGACGGCGATGAGGATCGAGGACAGCACGGCTTGTGATTTCGGTTGCGCGGCTTCGGTCATCGCTGGATCCCCTGGTTGGACTCGTTCTTCCGAGGGCGCTCGACGTCCTCGGGGCCGCGCGCGGATTCCGTGGCGCTCGGGCGATCACCGAGCCCCAGCCTGCCGCGCGGGCGGGCGAGCGTGTCTGCGTTGTCGCTACCTCGCCTCGATCGATTCGTCGATCTTGTGGCCGGCGAGATCGTGCTCCGCCGACGCATGCTCGTGCGCGGCGAGGAACGTCGGCGAGCTGGCGCCACAGATCCGGCAGGAAAAGCTGCCGGCGGCCTTCGCTCCGCCCTCGCCGGCGGTGTCGCCGGCCGCGTCATCGCCCTTCGACCCGAACATCATCCACGCTCCGGCCCCGAGGGCCGCGATGACCAGCAACAGGAGGACGGAGACACTCATCGGCTCACCTCCTCGGATCGCTTCCGGGCCGCATGCTGGCTCGGTGGTGGCCCGGCTGTCAAACTCCGCATGCTTCCGTGTCGCATGCTGCGGCCGTGCGACGTTGCGCTGGAAGCGCCGAGCGCGTAGGCTGGCGACCGGTCAGCGCACGGCGGCGTGGCCGAGTGGTTCAGGCAGAGGTCTGCAAAACCTCTTACTCCGGTTCAATTCCGGACGCCGCCTTCTTCGTCCGCACGCCACTGGCGCATGGACAGGCTCAGAACGGAGCCTCTTCGCTGGCGGCCTCGGCCTCGATCAGGATGACGCGCACGGCCGAGCCGGCGCGCAGCACCGACTCCTGCGGCGGCCCGACGATCAAACCCTGGCCCTGCGACATCGAACTCAGCACGGCGGAGCTCTGCGTGCCGGTCGAGGTCGCCGTCCACCGCCCGTCCCGGAGTTCGAGCCGGCAGCGAACGAACTCGGTCAGGCCGCTGGCCTTCTTCAGATCGTGCGTCAACGCCGCCTCCAGGCTGGGAAAATGCACGGCGGAGTGGCCGAGCATGCGGCGCAGCGCCGGCCGGGCGTAGACGTAGAAGCACACCAGCGAGGACACCGGGTTGCCGGGCAGCCCGAAGTACGGCCGGCCGCCCAGGGTGCCGAACGTGAGCGGCTTGCCGGGCTTCTGCGCGACCTTCCAGAACAGGCGCTGTACGCCGATCTCGTCCATCACCGCCTTGACGTAATCGAAGTCGCCGACCGAGACGCCGCCCGTCGAGAGGATCGCATCGGCGCGCGCGGCTTCGGCGAACGCGTCGCGGATCTCCTCGCGCGTGTCGCGGGCGATCGCCAGCGGCACGGGGATTCCGCCGGCCTCGGCGACGGCGGCGGCCAGCGCGTAGGCGTTGGTGTTGACGACCTGGCCGGGGGCGATCGGCTGGTCGGCTTCGACGAGCTCGTTGCCGGTCGACAGGATCGCCACGCGCGGCCGGCGATGGACGAGCAGTAACGTGCGGCCGACCGAACCGGCGAGGCCGATGTCGGCGGGGTTCAGCCGGCGGCCCCGCGAGAGCACCGTCGCGCCGCGACGCACGTCCTCGCCAGCCAGGCGGATGTGGCTGCCCGCCGGGCCGTGCGCCTCGACCAGCACATCATCGCCCTCGCTGTGGGTGTCCTCGATGCGCACCACGGTGTCGGCGCCGGCCGGAATCGGCGCCCCGGTCATGATCTTCACCGCCTCGCGGGCACCGACCGAGGGGATCGCCTGCGCGCCGGCTGCGGCCGTGCCGGTCACCCGCAGGCGCGCCGGCACCCGCGCGAGGTCGGCGTGGCGAACCGCGTAGCCGTCCATCGCCGAGTTCGCGTAGCCGGGCACGTCGCGCAGCGAGCGGACGTCTTCGGCGAGCACGCGCCCGACGGCGTTCAGCAATCCGGCTCGCTCGGCACCGAGCGGCGGTACCGAGCGCAGGACCTGCGCGAGCGCTTCACGCACCGAGAGCATGGCTCTGGCGTCTAGTCTCGAGGCCGCGCCGAG
Organism: Deltaproteobacteria bacterium; assembly: GCA_016189835.1. Taxonomy (GTDB): domain Bacteria; phylum Desulfobacterota; class Binatia; order JACPRU01; family JACPRU01; genus JACPRU01. The sequence continues at coordinate 12,334 of JACPRU010000032.1, forward strand.
TCAAATTTCGGTTCGCGGGCCCCGGGCACGCGACCGGATCGGCGCCGCCGGCCGTCGGTGGCGTCGATGGCGGAACCGCTGGCAACAGCGGTGGTGCCGCTGTATGGGGAAACGATGTCCGACCTCCTCCAGACCGACGCCGCGCTCGAGGCGCCGGTCACGCGCCGCGACGCGCTGATCGACTACTTCGCCGGCGGCTCCAAGCCGCGCAGCGAATGGCGGGTCGGCACCGAGTACGAGAAGGTGTGCGTCGACCGCAAGACCGGCCGGGCGGCTCGCTACTTCGGACCGCGCGGCATCGAGGCGGTGCTTCGGCGCATGGCCGATCGCTTCGGCTGGACCCCGCGGCTCGAGGGCGAGCACGTGATCGCTCTCGAGGGCCGCAAGGCGACGGTGACCCTCGAGCCCGGCGGCCAGCTCGAGCTCTCCGGCGAAGCCTGCGAGAGCATCCACTGTGCGCACGAGGAGCTCGCCGAGCACGTGGGCGAGATCGTCACGGTCGGCGACGAGCTCGGGCTCGCGTTCCTCGGCCTCGGCATCCAGCCGCTGAGCCCGCTCGACGACATCGAGTGGGTGCCGAAGCCGCGCTATCGGATCATGGCGCCGTACATGACCCGGGTCGGCACGCTCGGGCACCGGATGATGAAGCAGACGGCGACCGTGCAGGCGAACATCGACTTCGACAGCGAGCGGAACGCGATGCAGAAGATGCGCCTGGCGATGGGGCTGTCGCCGATCCTCACCGCCGCGTTCGCCAACTCGCCGATCTGCGACGGACGGCGCAACGGCTACATGAGCTTCCGCCAGCACGTGTGGACCGACACCGACCGCGACCGCTGCGGGCTGCTGCCGTTCGTGTTCGCGCGCGAGGCCGGCTTCGAGGACTACGCGGACTGGGCGCTCGACGTGCCGATGTACTTCATCCGCCGCGGCGGCCGTTTCGTCGATCTGAGCGGCCTGCCGTTCCGCGAGTTTCTTCGGCACGGGGCGGCCGGCCACCATGCGACGATGGCCGACTGGCAGCTCCACCTGACGACGCTGTTCCCGGAGGTGCGGCTCAAGACCTACATCGAGATCCGCTCCGTGGACAGCCAACCGCCGGAGCGGATGCTGGCGCTGCCCGCGCTGGTCAAGGGCGTCTTCTACGACGACGATTGCCTGCTCGGTGCGTGGGACCTGGTGAAGGCCTGGAGCTGGTCGGAGCGCCGGGAGATCTACGATCGGTCGCACCGCGAGGCGCTCGAGGCGCGCATCCGCGGCATCCGCCTCCTCGACCTCGCCCGCGAGCTCGCCAAGATCGCCCGCGTCGGCCTCGAGCGCCAGAACGTGAGGAACGGTCGCGGGCAGAACGAGGCCGTCCATCTCGACGGCCTCGACCGACAGCTCGCGCTCGGCCGCTCGCCCGCCGAAGAGATCGCCGAGCGGTGGGAGACCGAGTGGGAGGAGAGCATCGCGCGGCTGATCGAGTTCACCGCCTACCGCCTGCCGTGAGCGACGGCGGCGCCGAAACGGCGCGCGAGCTCGACATGGGCTTCACCGTCGAGGAGGTCGCGCAGGGAGTCGAGCGGCTGCTCGCCGAGCTGGCTCTCGGCGCGCGCAAGCTGCCGGTCGGCGGCGGATGGCGGTTCGACGCCGCGCCGCGGGTGACGATCGAGATCGACCGCATGCCGGAGTCGCGAATCCGCCATCCGACCTTGTTCCCCCGCACCCTCCTCACCCTGAGGGGCGAGACGCCGGTGGTCGAGGCGCTGTACCGCAAGATCCTGCTCGCCTTTTTGCGCGTCGGCGGCTGAGCGCCCGCAACCGACTCGAGGCGCCGGTGTTGAACGCAGTGCGTCCGACGGGAGGCGGGACGCACGACGGCGCGGCGAAGCTCCCCGTTCGCGCCGCACGCTTCGGCGGGCTCGCCATCGCGGGTACGCCGGATGCCGGGAGGGCTCAGCCGAGCCCTCCCGGCCCTCCCCGAGTCGCTCAGCGCCGGAAGAAGTAGAACGCCGCGGCGACGCCGAGCACGGTGCAGAGGTTGACCCGCAGCGTCAGGCCGAGGCTCAGGGTGAGCGCGAGCAGGTTCAGGCGGAAGTGCGGGATGCCGACGGTCACGCCGCGGCTGAAGACCGTGTGAACGATACCGCGGGGAAAGGCGAGTGCGATCAGCTCACCGAGCAGCGAGCCCGCCACCGCTCCCACCGCCAGCACCAGCACAAGGAAGCCGAGCCTGCGCTTCACGGGCCATCACCTGAAGAACTTCGCGACCGCCGTCAACACCTCGTCGGTCGGCCCCATCGCCAGGCGCGCGGGCGGGAGCGAGCCGAGGAACACCTCGCCGTAGGGTTTGCGGGCGATCCGGCTGTCGGCGACGACCACCACGCCCGAGTCGTCGTGCGAGCGGACGAGCCGCCCGAAGCCCTGCCGCAGCTTGATCACCGCTTGCGGCAGCGCGTAGTCGGAGAACGCGCTGCCGCCGCGCGCCTCGATCGCCTCCGAGCGTGCCAGCACGATCGGTTCCGTGGGCACCCGGAACGGCAGGCGCGCGATCACCACGGCGCGCAGCCCCTCGCCGCGCACGTCGACGCCCTCCCAGAAGCTGTCGGTGGCGAACAGCACCGAGGCGCGGTCGCGCCGGAAGCGCTCGAGCAGCAGGCTGCGGCTCGCCTCGCCCTGGCGCAGCACGGGCAGGCGGCGAGCGCGCAGACGGCCGGCGAGCGCCTCGTAGGCGCGGGCGAGCGCCGCATAGGAGGTGAAGAGCACGAACGCGCCGCCGCCGCTTGCCTCGATCGTGCGGACGATCACCTCGTGGAGCGCGCTCTCGTACCCCGGCGTGTCCGGCGCCGGAACGTCGGCGGGGACCGCGATCAGCGCCTGATCGGCGAAATGAAACGGGGAATCGAGCCGCAGCGTCTCCACCCGTCCCTCCCGCAGCAGTCGGAGGCCGACGCGCTCGGCGAAGAAGTCGAAGCGCCGCTCGACGCTCAGCGTGGCCGAGGTCAGCACCACCGCGTCGAAGGTCTGGAACAGCGTGTCGCGCAGCCTCGGCCCGGCCTCGACCGGCGCGTAGGCGAGCGCCAGGGCCGGCGGTTGTCCGCCGCGCCGCCGCACGGCGAGCCAGCGGCAGAGGTCCGGCGAATCGTCGAGGAACGTGCGGAGATCGACCGCGACCGCCGCCAGCCGCCGGGCGAGCGCCTCGAGCTGCGTGGCGAGGAACAGCGTCGCCTCCGCGCCCGAAGGCGACAGCAGGCCGATCCGCTCGAGCACGGGCTCGACCTCGGCGGCGAGCGCTTCGCAGCCTCGCGCGAGCTCGCGCAGCGAGGCGTCGACGACCCGCCAGGCCGGCGCCTCGCGGACGTCGGCGACGATGCGCAGCTGCTGTTCGTCGCTCTCGGCCGTGCGCGGCAGGAGCGGCGCGACCTCGAGCAGCAGCCGGTCGAAGCAGCGCTCCGCGTCGCGGGCCAGCTCGGAGACCCGTCGGCGCAAATTCTCGTCGATCCAGCGCGCCGCCCCTTTCGCGGTCAGCCGGTCCTCCGGCGCGACGAGCGCGAGCAGCTTCTCGCGCAGCGCCGGCAGCACCCCGCGCTCGGCCGTGCGCGGGTGCTGCAAGCGCCGGCGCAGCCGCTCGATCCGTCGCGCGGTAACCGCGGCGCCGAGGTGGTCGGTGGTCACGTCCTCCAGGTGGTGCGCCTCGTCGATCACCAGCCGCGAGGCCCGCGGCAGGACGCCGCTCGAGGCATCGTCGGGCAGCAGCGAGCGGAGCTGGAGATCGGAGAGCAGCAGGTGGTGGTTGACGACCAGCAGCTCGGCAGAGGCCGCGAGCTTGCGTGCCTCGTAGAAGAAGCATCGCTCGTAGTCCGGGCAGCGCGCCCGCAGGCAGTCGTCGTGCTCGGCGACCACCGACTCCCAGGCCTCGGGGCGGGGTACGAACGGAAGATCGGAGAGGCTCCCGTCGGTCGTCTCGTCGGCCCATGCGAGGATCGAGCGCAGCTCGTCCTGCACCGCGTCGTCGAGCAGCAGCGCGGGGGAGGCGCGGACCTCGGCGGCCTTGCGCAGGCAAAGATAGTTTCCGCGCCCCTTCACCAGCGCCGCGGTGAACGGCACGCCGAGGTGCTCGGCGAGCAGCGGCAGGTCGATGCGCACCAGCTGCTCCTGCAGGTTGATCGTGTTCGTCGAGACGATCAGCCGCTCGCCGTGCTCGCGGCACCAGCGAATCGCCGGCACCAGATAGGCGAGCGACTTGCCGGTGCCGGTGCCCGCCTCGACGACCAGAACGCCGCCCCGCTCGAGCGTCGCAGCGACCCGCTCGGCCATGTGGATCTGCTGGCGGCGATGCTCGTAGCCGGCCAGGCCGCGGGCGATCGGGCCCTCGGGTCCGAGCACGGCGGCCACGTCGCCGTCCTGAGGGGTCGGTAGCCTTTTCCCCACGCAGGAAGCCTCCTCTTGCGAAAAGACTCCCGACCCCTTTTTACGCGAGCTCGACCCAAGGGCCGCGCGCGGCTGCCACCCGGCCGATCCGCCGGGCGTGCTCGAGGCCGGCGGCGCGCAGATCGTCGAGCAGGGCCGCGGCCTCCAGCGCGGGAAGCGCGATCAGCAGACCGCCCGAGGTTTGCGGGTCGTAGGCCGCTTCGCGCAGCGCCGCGCGCACGCCGGCGCCGACCGCGACCTTGTCGTCGAGGTAGGCGCGATTGCGCTTGCAGCCGCCGGTCAAGTGACCCTCGCTCACCAGCCGCTCGAGGTCGGGCAGCAACGGCAGGGCGGCCGCGTCGATCTCCAGCGTCACGCCGCTGCCTCGCGCCATCTCGTGGCCATGACCGAGCAGCCCGAACCCGGTCACGTCGGTGGCGGCGTGCACGTCGCGGCGGAGCATCGCCTCGGCGGCGCTCTTGTTGAGCAGCGCCATCCAGCGCACCGCTTCCTGGTACGCCGCCGGCGCCAGCCGGTCGCGCTTGAGGGCCGTGGTCAGGATGCCGGTACCGAGCGGCTTGGTGAGCACGAGGGCGTCGCCGGGCCGTGCCCCCACGTTGCGGACCACGCGTCGGGGGTCGATCGTGCCGGTCACCGCCATGCCGTACTTGATCTCCGGATCGTCGACCGTGTGGCCGCCGACCACCACCACGCCGGCTTCTTCGGCCTTGACCGCCCCGCCGCGCAGGATCTCGGCGAGCACCTCCTTGTCGAGGCCCTGCTGGGGGAAGCAAGCGACGTTCAGGGCGGTGCGCGGCACGCCGCCCATGGCGTAGACGTCGGAGAGCGAGTTGGCGGCGGAGATCGCGCCGAAGGTGTAGGGGTCGTCGACGATGGGGGTGAAGAAGTCGACGGTGTTGACGATGGCGAGGTCGTCGCGCAGGCGCAGGACGCCGGCGTCGTCGGAGGTGCTGATTCCCACGATCAGATCGGGGTGCGTCGCGATCGGGACGCGAGCCAGGATGTCGGCCAGGTCCGCCGGACCCAGCTTGGCGGCTCAACCCGCGCTTTTGACTTGCGCGGTGAGACGAATCGGCTTCATGGCGCGGGAGTGTAGAGGCGGCGCGGTGCGGACACAACCGAGGCCCCCGGCAGGGGATTCCCGGTCCCTCCGCCTCGCCCGCGGGTTTACCTGCGGGCAGGGGGATCGGTCTGTTGCAATCGCCCTGCGCCGCTCGTCGAAAAAGGGGTCGGGAGTCTTTTCTCGCAATGGCCCGCGAGAAAAGACTCCCGACCCCTTTTTCGACGCCGGGGGCGCGCCGAGGGTCAGCCTTTGCGCAGCTTGCGCTGATCGCCGACGCGCATCGTGAAGCCGCTGCGGTCGAAGTACTCGAGCAGCGCGATCGAGAACTTGCGGCTCGCGCCGATCATGTCGCGGAACTCCGCGGCGCCCAGGGGGCCGCGCGCGCGGATGCGCTCGGCGACGAGATCGCGCAGCCGCGCGATCGCGCTCGCGTGGTAGTAGAGGTCCTGGCCGACCTTCACCGCCTTGCCCTCGCGCTCCAGCGCCGCGAGCAGCTCGCCGGCCCGCTTGGCGGGGAGCCGCAGCGCCTCGGCCATCGGCTTCAGGTCGGGCGGCGTGTAGCCGCTCTTCTGGAGCAGCGCCTCGATCTCGGCCGTGGCCGCGCGCTCCTCGGTCTTCAGCCGCACGCGATGGCTCGGCAGGCGCACCAGGCTCTCCTCGCGGACCAGCGCCTGCTCGGCGGCGAGGCGGTCGACGATCTCGCGGAAGAGCTTGGGCGCGACCGGGTAGGGGAGCCGGTTGCGCAGCAGCTCCATCTCCATGCCGGGAAGCAGGGGGTTCGTGCGGTGATGCTCGGCGAGCGCCGCCAGCAGGGCGTCGCGCCAGCGCGTCCACTTGGCCTTGGTGGTCAGCGCCTCGAGCGGGCCGCGCCCGGGCAGCGGCTCGATCTCCGCGTGCGATGCGACGGCGCGGACCTCGTTCTCCGCGACATCGACGGCCTGCGCGAGCCAGGCCGGCGCCGAGGCGAACTCGCTCTCCATCTCGAGCAGCGCCAGCACCGAGGCGGCGAGGTCGTCGCCGCGGACACGCTCGAGCAGGGCGGGAATCGAGCGGTCGGCGGCGTGGTGGAGCGGCGCGAACGGGTGCACGACCACGCCGCCGCCGAGCGTGCGGTCCGCGCTCTCGCTGCGCAGGATGAAGCGGTCGCCGCGAAACGCCACGACCGGGGCCTCGCAGACGAGCTCGGCCCAAGCGCGCTCGCGCGGCGCGACGGCCGGCTTGCCGCCGAGCAGCACGAGCTTCGCCATCACCTCCGCGGTGCCGACGTGCAGGCGCACGCGGCGGCGGTTGGGCAGCGGTTTCTTGGCGAGCGGGCGGATCTCCACCAGCGCGTCGATGCGCTCGGTCGTCGAGGCGATCGAGGGATCGACGACCACGTGGCCGCGGGTCACGTCGGTGCGCTCGACGCCGGCCAGGTTCAGGGCGACGCGCTGGCCGCGCTCGGCCTCGCGGACCTCATGCCCGTGCACCTGCACGCTGCGCACCCGCGCCTCCTCGCCGCCCGGCAGGATGCGCACCGCCTGGCCCGGAGCGATCCGGCCCGCGACCGCCGTGCCGGTCACCACGACGCCGTGGCCTTTCATCACGAACGCGCGGTCGACGGGCAGGCGGAACGGCTTGTTCGACGGCGCCACCGCCGCCGCGCCGAGGCGGCGGCCGATCTCGGCGCGCAGCTCCTCGATCCCGCGCCCGGTGACCGAAGAGACCGCACACACCGGCGCGCCCTCGAGCACCGTGCCGGCGGTGAGGATCTCGATCTCCTCGCGCACCTCCGCGAGACGTTCCTCGCCGACCAGATCCGCCTTGGTGATCACCACCACGCCGCTCTTCACGCCGAGCAGGTGCAGGATGTCGAGGTGCTCCTCGGTCTGCGGCATGACGCCGTCGTCGGCCGCGACCACGAACAGCACGAGGTCGATGCCGTGAGCGCCCGCCAGCATGTTCTTGATGAAGCGCTCGTGCCCCGGCACGTCGACCAGGCCGGCGGTGCGGCCGTCGGCGAGGCGCAGCTCGGCGAATCCCAGGTCGATCGAGATGCCGCGCTCCTTCTCCTCCTTCAGCCGGTCGGTGTCCTCGCCGGTGAGCGCCCTGACGAGGGCGGTCTTGCCGTGGTCGATGTGGCCGGCGGTGCCGACGATCCAGTGCATCACTCGCGCGGCACCAGCGCCTGCGAATCGAAGATGCCGCGCAGATCGAGCAGGAAGCGGCCTTCGTGGATCCGTCCGATGATCGGCGGCCGAGCCGCCCGGAAGCGCGCGGCGACGGCATCGGCGCCGAGCGAGCGGTGTCCGACGGCGATCACCTTGCTCGGCAGCGCCGCGGTGGGCAGCGCGCCGCTGCCGATCTCCGCGGTCGAGTCGGCGAGCTCGAAGCGGAACGCCTCGCCGAGCGCGCTTGCCAGCCGCTCGATCGCCTCGCGTCCGACCGCCTCCATCTCGGCGAGCGGCCGGGTCAGCCAGCGCAGCGTGGGCAGCGCCTGGCGCAGGTCGGGCGCGCGGCGGTAGAGGCTGAGCACCGCGGCAAGCGCGGCGAGCGTCAGCTTGTCCGGGCGAAGCGCCCGGCGCAGCGGATTCTCCTTGATGCGGGCGATTGCCGGCCGGCGTCCGACCAGGATCCCCGCCTGCGGGCCGCCGAGCAGCTTGTCGCCGCTGAAGGTGACGACGTCGGCTCCCTGCGCGACGCGCTCGGCGACCACCGGCTCCCTGGGCAGACCGAAGGCGGCGAGGTCGACGAGCGCGCCGCTGCCGAGGTCCTCGATCACCGGCAGACCGCGCTCCCGCCCGATCGCCACCAGCTCCGCGAGCGGCACCTCGGCGGTGAAGCCGACCACGCGGTAGTTGCTGGTGTGCACCTTGAGGAGCGCGCCGGTCTCGGGACCGATGGCGGCGGCATAGTCGCCCGCGTGCGTGCGGTTGGTGGTGCCGACCTCGCGCAGCCGCGCGCCGCTCTTCGCCATCACCTCGGGAATGCGGAACGACCCGCCGATCTCGACCAGCTCGCCGCGCGACACCACCACCTCGCGGCCCTCGGCCAGCGTGTTCAGCGCGAGCAGCACGGCGGCGGCGTTGTTGTTGACCACGGTCGCCGCCTCGGCGCCGGTCAGCGCCACCAGGTCCTCCTCGACGATCGAGTCGCGGTCGCCGCGGCGGCCCGAGGCGAGGTCGAGCTCGAGCGCCACCGGCCGGCCGGCCGCGCGCGCCACCGCCGCGACCGCCTCGTCGGGAAGCAGGGCGCGGCCGAGGTTGGTATGCAGCACGACGCCGGTCGCGTTCACCACCTCGGCCGGAGCCGCGCGCTCCGCCCGTGCGATCGCCGCGCCCGCCCGGCGCTCGATCTCCGGCTCCACGTCGCCGCCGAACGCGCCCGCGCGAACGTCGCGGCGCAGCTCTTCGCAGGCCCGCCGCAAGGCGCCGGTCACGAACTCGCGGGCGTAGCGCGCGAGCAGCGCCCGCGCCCAGCTCGTGCCGAGCAGGCGGTCGATCGAGGGGATCTCGGCGAGCCGCCGCGCCGCGTCCATCCCCGCAGCACTACCGAGAAGCGCTCGCCGTGACAACCGCGGGCGGGCGCGCCGAATTGACTGCCCGCACGGGCCCCCCCAAGATGTGCCCATGGCTGCCGACGACGCGGAAGCGGCGGCGCGCGCCGTCGTCGAGCGGCTGCGCCGCGCGGGGCACGTCGCCTACTTCGCGGGCGGCTGCGTCCGCGACCACCTGCTCGGCCGCCCGCCGGTCGGCGACTTCGACGTCGCCACCAGCGCGCGACCCGAAGCGGTGCAGCGGCTGTTCCCGCGCACCGTCGCGGTCGGCGCGCAGTTCGGCGTGATCCTCGTCCTGCACGACGACGTGCGCGTCGAGGTCGCGACGTTTCGCGCCGACGAGGCCTACGTCGACGGCCGCCATCCGGTGGCGGTCCGCTTCACCACCCCCGAGGAGGACGCCGCCCGGCGCGACTTCACGATCAACGGCATGTTCGCCGACCCCTTCACCTGGCAGGTCCACGATTTCGTCGGCGGGCGGGAGGACCTCGCCCGGCGGCTGGTGCGGGCGATCGGCGACCCGCGCCGGCGCTTCGACGAGGACAAGCTCCGCCTGGTGCGGGCCGTCCGCTTCGCGGCTCGCCTCGGCTTCGCGATCGATGCCGAGAC
>JACPRU010000031.1 GCA_016189835.1 Deltaproteobacteria bacterium
GCCGCGTTCTCGATCTTGATGACCTCGGCGCCGAGATCGGCGAGGAACATCGTGCCGTAGGGGGCCGCGGCGAACTGCTCGACGCTGAGAACGCGCAATCCCTCCAGGGGCTTCATGCCGTGGGGTCCCGTCCGATCCTTGCCGCGGAGGCGCGCTGCATCTCGCTCGGGCACCGGCCGCGACGCGGCCCGGGCGCGCGTGCCGTCGCCCGGCCGCCGCGCGATCGGCCACGTCCGGCGGGCGGCGACCGGCGCTGCTCGGGCAGCCGCGGCGGCCCCGGCCGCGGCTCCCTTCTTCGCCTACTCCGCCGGCGCGCCGAGCGCGGCGAGAGCGGCCTTCGCCACCTCCATGTCCTGCGTGTAGTGCCCGCCGCTCACGCCGATGCCCCCGGTCACCCCGCCGTCGAGCTTGATCGGATATCCGCCGCCGAACACCACCAGCCGCGGCCACTTCGCGATGCCGTGCAGCAGCGGCGGATCGTTCTTGATGAAATCGAACCAGCCGTGCGTCGGGATCCCGAACGAGATGGCCGTGTAGGCCTTGTCGACGGCGATCTCGACGCTGAGCAGCGCCGCTCCATCCATGCGGGTGAACGCCTTGAGCGTGCCCGACTCGTCGACCACGGCGATGCACATCGGGACGCCGATCTCGCGGGCCTTGCTCTGCGCGGCGCCGAGCGCCTTCTCGGCCGCGGCCAGGGTGATGCTCTGCTTCGTCATCGTGTTCGACACGGTCCTCGCTCCTCCACGGCCGCGACCCGATCGATCCGCGCCGCGATCAGCCGCGGGCGCGGATCTTCTCGAGCACCGGCATCAGGTACTGTTTGAAGTTCTGCGGATTCTCCGACATCGGGAAGTGCCCGTTGCCCTTCATGATGATGGCTTCGGAATTCTTGACCTTCGCGGCCGTCTCCTGGGTCATCTCCGGGGTGCACGCGAAGTCGTACTCGCCGGTGATGAAGTAGGTCGGGATCTTGCCCTGGATCGTCTGGCACTTGCCGCGGAAGTCGTGATCCACGCTGTAGAAGTAGAGGTCGCCCTTGAAGATGCCGGGGCCGCCCTGCGAGTAGTACCACCAGGTTTCCCAGCGATACTCGTCGGGGCTCTGCGGGGCCATCAGACCGTACACCGACGTCGCGCAGACCTCGCCGCCGTGGATGTGGGGGTGAGAGAGCCAGCTCAGCCACCAGCCCGGCGAGTACTCACAGGCCTCGATGGCGATCAGCGCGCGCAGCTCGTCGGAGTGGTCGAGGGCGAGCGGCAGGCAGATGTTGCCGCCCATCGACGAGCCCATGACCACCGCCCGGTCGAGCCCGAGCGCGCGGCAGAAGGCCATCACGAAGTCGGCGTAGAACTTCGACGTCAGCTTGTACTCCTCGCTCTCCTTCCACCAGCCGGCGGGCGGGATCGACTTGCCGTGGCGCGGCAGGTCGAAGGCGACCACCCGGAAGTGCTTGGTGATGTCCGGATCGCAGAGCTGGTGGCGCCACTCGCGGCCGTCGGTGCCGGCGGTGTGCAGGCACACCAGCGGGATCCCCTGACCAGCCTCCTCGAAGTAGATCCGGTAGTCCTTGCCCTCGTAGTCGATGTGCACGTAGCGACCGACGATGGGTTCGATCTTTGCCATGGTCGCACCTCCTCAGCGCGGCACAGCCGCAACCAAACGGTGGTCGCGCACTGAGACCTCGTATCTCGCATCCTCGCGCAAAACGGCGAAGTCGTGCCCCGGCAGCTCAGTGAGCGACCTCGCGCATGAGCGCGAGCGCCCAGGTGAACGCGCGGGCGTTCTGCCACATGACCTTCACGTCGCCCTCGATTTTCAGCCGCCCGTGCAGCGGATGAGCCATCGCCCAGATGTCGTTGTACATCGGCGGCGGCACCCGCTGGACGAACTTCTGCCAGCTCGCCTTGGGCGCGCGCAGCGCCAGGTGGTAGCGGTCTTCCGGCCCGATCTTGTCGACCAGGCGCTCGACCCGGCCGCCGCGGAACTCCACTACGTAGGCGTTGCCGTCACCGAAGTCGAGAAGCACGTTCTCGTCGAAGTAGCGACCGACGTTCTTCATGACGCCGTCCGCATTGACGCGGCTCTGCCAGCGCTGCATCCATTGCGAACCGAACTCGTCCATATCGACCTCCATCCGCGCGGGCCGCAGTCGAAGGGCGCCCCGCGGCTCGCGCGCCCTGTCGTTCCGTCTTGCGGGGGCTAGCCCTGCGCCAGGGTCTTCAGGTCCTCGGCCCAGTGCTCGTAGGGGCGCAGCGCCGTGATCTCCAGCTCGGTCACGAAGTGCGAGACGCCGAGCTTCCACAGCGGCAGGTTGAGGATCGCCTGATCGAGCGCGTCGGCCGACTCCACGTCGAGCACGGCGTACACCTCGGGCATTCCCGCGACCTTCCACAACCCCTTGATCACGCCCGCACGGATCGCCTCCAGGGCGGCCTCGGACTCCTTCTTCCAGGCCGAGTAGAACTCCCGGTTCGACGTTCCGCCGGGCTTTTCCAGATGAGCCTTCAACAGGAACAGCATGTTCGCGCTCCTCCTCTGGTTACAAGTGTGGCAGCACCTTCTCGCCGAACAGTCGGATCGCGTCCACGACGCGCGCGTGCGGCGGACCGCCGGGGTGGCGCATGCGCAGGATCAGGTAGTCGGGGCGAATCTCCTCGCACCAGCGGGCGATCTCGTCGCGGCACTGCTCCGGCGAGCCGACGATGAAGCGGTCCTTCACGGCGCGCTCGAACGTCCATTCGTCCTCGGAGCGCACGCCCTGGATGCAGGGATCGTCCGCGGCGTACGCGCCGTGGCGGAAATAGAAGCGGTGCGTGTACATGATCGGGTCGCTCTCCGCGCGCGCTTCCCGCATCGTCGGAGCCACCCACACGTCGCGCATCAGCACCACCGACGCGCTGCGCCCGAGCTTCTCGGCCTCCTTCCGGTAGACGGCGGCGAAGCGCCGGATCACGGGCAGGCTCTGCAGCGGGTCGGTGAGCCAGGCGTCGGTGATCCGTGCCGCGCGGCGGAGCCCCAGCGGAGTCCACGCGGCCATCCAGATCGGCGGACCGGCCTGCTGCACCGGGCGGGGAGTGACCTGCACGCCGTCGATCCGGAAACGGCGCCCCGCGAAGGAGAACCGCTCGCCCGACCAGGCGCGGCGCAGGATCTCGATGCCCTCCTCGCTGCGTTCGATCCGTTCCGCGAACGGCACGCCGAAGGCGTCGAAGTCCGGCTGCTGGTAGCCGACGCCGACACCGAGGATCAGGCGGCCTCCCGTCGCGACGTCGACCACCGCGGCGTCCTCGGCCACGTGCACGGGGTGGTAGAGCGGGAGGAGCAGGACGCAGGTGCCGACACGGATCTTCTCGGTGGCGGCGCCGACCAGCCCGGCGAGCAGCAGCGGGCTCGGCAGGTAGCCGTCCTCCTGCTGGTGGTGCTCGCTGAAGAAGCAGCCGTCGAAGCCGGCCTGCTCGGCGGCCCGCGCCTCGACGATCACCTCCTTCCACAGCCGATCGATGTGCCGCGCGCTCGGCGGATCCTGCTGGCAGGGGAAGTAACCGACTCGGATCATGCGCAGATCGTCTCCCCTCCGTCGCTCGGCGCGGCCGCGCGGCTGCAACCGAAGCGCGCGAGGTCGTCTCGCCTCACGGTTTCGTGTGCAGCCGCGAAATCCTCCGCGTCGTCGCTCAGCGGTGCAGCTCCTCGAGGCGGCTCACGTCGTAGAGTTGCTCGACCTCCGCCGTGCTCTTCACGTCGGGATAGCCCCGCCCGTAGCAGGGAACGTGCGTGCCGCGGTCGTTCTGCAGGTCGAGCACGTTGATCGATTGGAAGGTCAGGACCCGCTGGCCCACGTTCATCTCCTTGATGGTCGGCTCGGTCATCTCCTCGCTCCACTTCTTCTGCCACTGCCAGAACTTCCAGAGCTTGCCCTTCTTGTCCCACGCCATGCTGTAGGACGGCTCGAAGGTCTGGGTGTCCCAGAGCATGACGACGGCGCTGTAGGGGTGCCGCGGGTTCCTCGGCGTCCGCTCGACTATCGCGTAGTTGCGCAGCTCCCACCGGTCGTTGTGCGGCACGATCCCGTTGGGCCCGCCGTAGTGGCTGTCCAGGTACTTCGAGTTCATCACGTGCACGATTTTCTTCCAGCCGAGGAAGCGCCAGTTCCAGTCGAGCACACGGCCCGAGAACGAGTAGAAGTCCTCGAGCGTGTGGTCGGTGCCGAGCAGCGAGTCGGACTTGGTCTCGACCGAGATGCGACGCACGCGGCGCAGACTCGGCACGTAGGCCCAGGCGTCGTCGGCGCGGAGCGGGTCGTTGTAGCGGTAGATGATGAACGCCGTTCCGCGGATGTCGAACGGATCATGGAAGCCCGTGTACTCCTTGGACTCGAAGTCCGCCGAGCCGCTGCCCGGCAGGACCGCTCCTTGCTCGCGGAGTTTCGCGAGGTGCGAGAAGTAAGTCTTCCGGTACGGTCCCTGAAGCATGCGCTGGAACGTGCCGCCGCCCTGGTAGTGCTCGGTGGTGTCCGCCGGGATGTCGGCGTCTACGATCATAAGGTGGGACGGCGGCTTGGTCAGCACCGGCGCCTTGTGCGTGCCGCCGTCGAAACGGTCCCAGATCCAGCCCACGTCGGTGATCGCGAGACCGTAGTTCTGCCAGCGGAAGTTGTAGTTCCAAGCCGCCTTGAGACCGGAGGCCTCCGCTTCTTCGACCTTCAGCTTGGCTGGGTCGAACGGTTGCCCGCACACGTAGTTCTTGAGCGCGCCGTTCGGCTCGAGCGCGACTTGAGACTGGTACTGCTCGGTGCACTGCATGAAGTCGGGGTGCTGGCTGTAGTCGCCGGTCGCGCCGATCTCGGCGCGGAATTCGGGGAAGTCGAGCTGCTCGATGTACCCCGGCGGGATGAACGGGCGGAGCTTGTCGAGATCCTTCTGGGTGATGATGTCCCCCGCTTTGAACGCGGGCTCCGCGTCCTGGTACTTCTTCACCCACTCGTCGAACGTCGCTCGGGTGTAGCCCTTGACGTCCTGTGCGAGCGCCGCCGAGGCGAGCAGTACCCCGGCGATCACCAACGGCGTGCACCGCCGGACGGATGCTGCGATCGACCTGATGTTCATGAGACGTTCCTCCTTGCTGCTTTCCATTGGTGCCGCGCGGACGCCGCAGCGATCTCGCCCTTCCACCGGGCTTCCTTCCCCGGGCCGATCAGCCGGCCCGCCGTGCGGGCGAGGGCATCCGCCGCCGTGTAGCGCACGGTCGGCGCCTCCTCCTGGACCAGCTCGATGAGCGGCTCGATGACTTCGTGGCTCGACATGTGTCCGAGTGCCCACGCGACGTCGGCGCGCACCAGCGGATCCTCGTCGGCGGCGATCCGCTTGGTGAGCGCGCCGATGTCCTTCGCGTCGCCCGCGACGCCGATCGTGTGCGCCGCGGCGAGCCGCACGCCGACGTCGCCCGCCTCGAGGCCGGCCAGCACCACCTCGCGAGCGACGCCGTACTCCACGTGCTCGAGCAGCATCGCGACGTGGCGGCGGGTGAAGCCATCCTCGTCCTCGAGCGCCTGCCGCAGCCGCGGCAGGCCGTCCCGCTTCCCGTACCGACTGAGGGCCGCCGCGGCGGCGATCGCGACGTCCAGCTCGGAATCCCCGAGCAGCTTCTCGAGCACCGCGACGAGCCGCTCCTCTTTCGCGTAACCGAGCGCCAAGGTCGCCGCGGCCCGACCGGCGCCGGGAGCGCCCTCGAGGGCGGCGAGGAGCAGCGAGACGCCGGAGCGGTCGCCGAGCCGCAGCAGCGCGTGTGCGGCGGTGACTCGCTCGAACATCCGCACGTCCTCGCGCGCGAGCGCGCCCCGCACCGCGGGGATCGCCCGCGCGTCGCCGAGCAGCCCGAGATTCTCGACCGCCTGCAGGCGCAGGCTCGCGTCCGCATGCCGGACCGCCTCGATCAGCAGATCGAGCGCCTCTGCGCTGCCGCCGCTGCGCAGCCCCTGGAGGACGAGGAGCTGACCGAACGAGTCCGACTCGGCGTAGATGCGCCGCAGCATGCGCAGCGCTTCACCTTGCCCGACCTCGCCGAGCCCCTCGATCGCGGCGCGGCGCAGTCCCGGATCCGAGGACGCCACACCGGTCTCGAGAACGCCGGCGCCCGACCAGTCCCCCTGCTCCGCCAGCGCGCTGGCCGCGTAACAGCGCTCGTAGGGATCCTCGTTCTGGAGGCCCCCCCGCAGCACCCCGAGCGAAAACTCGCGCAGCGCCGCGAGCCCCTGCGGCGTGTCGAGCCGGAAGCGTGCGCGGAGCGCCGCGACGGCCGCGCGGACGTTTCCCTCCGCGACCGGGCGCGCCACGGTCGTCTCCCCGCCCGGGACGCTGCCCGCGAACGACACGCTCCCCCACAGCGAGGCGCTCGCCGAGAGCAGCAGGAGGGAGGCGAGCACGGCGACGGTCCTAGACGTGAGGACGATCCCGGGCGTGCTTCTCGATGGCTGGACCATTCACTTGGCCAGAGCCCGGGCGTGCGGTTGCCGGGCGTTACCGACTGCCTTGTGTGGCAACGCTTCGGTGGTCATGAAGCGCGGGCGCAGGAGCGAAAAGATCGCCGGCACCAGCGTGATGGCGGCGAGCCAATGTGTGACCATCAGCAGCGCGAGCAACATCGCCATCTCCGCCGAGAATCGCAGGCTCGATAGGAAATACCACGGCATCACGCCGCCGACCAGCGTCGTCGCCGTGAACGTCACCGCCATCCCGGAGGTCGCGACGGCGCGCTTGATGGCCTTGTCTGCATCCCCGAGCCGCCCATACTCCCGCTTGATGCGGTCCACGACGTACAGGATGTAGTCGACGCCGATACCCATGCCGACCGCGGTCACCGGCAGGGTGTTGATGTTCAAGCCGATGCCCTTCAGCCCGATGTAGAGGAAGCTCACGACTCCCGCCGCGACGAGCGTCATCATCACCATGTTGCCGGCCACGAATGACCCGTAGCTGAGCGACACCAGCACGTAGATCGCCAAGACGATGAGGGCCATGTTGGCTTTGTCGGAATAAGCGATCTCGTCGTTCAGCGCGGCGGTCGTCCCGATGGTACCTCCGGCGAGCCGGAAGGTGAGTCCGTCCACGGGGTGCGCCGCGATGAAGGCCTTGGCTCGGCCCACCGCGTTCTCGATCGTGGTCCCTCGGGCGTCCTTGTAGAAGACGACCAGCTGGCCGTCTTTTGCGTCGAAATCCATGTACTCGAGGATGACGCCGGGCACCGGGGCTCCGGCCTCGTACATGAAGATCATGTTGCCAACTCCGGCAGCATCCGGCGGGATCACGTCCCACTTGGGATCGTTGTAGTGATAGAGACGGTTCACGGATCGGACCAGCGTGGGCGCGTCGCGCGTCCCTCCAGCCTCGGGTTGAGCCAGCATGTAACGGCGGAAGCTCTCGATCGTCTCGAGGACGGCGGGCTCCTTCAGCACGTTCGAACGACCGCCCTCGAGGTAGATGACGAATTGGTTCGCACCGGCGAATTCGGCGTTGATGTTACGGGTCGAGATGTTGAAGTGCGATTTCTGCCAGAGCAGTGGGGAGCCGGCCTCGGTCTCTCCGATCGGGATGTGCAGCGCCTGCTGAAGGCCGACCAGCACGATCGCCGCCGTCACGGCGACGATGCCCCAGCGGTAGATCCCATGCGTGCAGAATTCCCCCACCCCGTGGAGAAAGGAGACCATGAAGTGGGGGACGTAGTGCTTGGTGTGCCGCGGAGTCGGCAGGACGCTCAGCAGCAACGGCACCAGCATGAGAATCGTGAATATGTTGCAAAAGCCCCAGAAAGAGCCGAAGAAGGCGAGCTTGCGGATGAGCGGGATCGTCGCCACGCTGAGCACCAGGATCCCTGCGGCATCGGCCATGACGCCGATCACGCCCGGAATGATGAGCTCGGAGAACGCATTCTCCACGGCCTGACGGCGGTTGCCCGTCAGCTCGAGCTCCTCGAAATAGCGCTCGATCATCTGCACGGCGTGACTCGCAGCGCGCGCCGAGATGAGGAGCGGGATCACCAGAATGAGCGGGTCGAGGTTGTATCCCAGTAGCGCCGTGAAGCCGAGACCCCAGATCGCCTGCACGATCGTGCCGACGACCGGCAGGGTCCAACCGTAAAAACGGCGGAAGTAGACCACCAGGGTGACGAACACGAAGATGCCGGTGGCGCTGAAGATCATCGCCAGCTCGCCCGTGTGGAACCACACCCACCCCTTGAGGACGGGCTCACCGGAAGCGTAGAAGAGGGTGTTGTCGTCCTCCACCTTCGCCTTGATCTTCATGATCTCGCGGTGGATGTTGCGGTAGTCGAGGCGCTCCTCGTTGAAGCCGGCGAGGATCAGCGCGGATTTCCCGTCCGCCGAGACGTACTTCTCGTAGACGATGTCGTTGTTGAACATCGACTCCTTGAGGCGCTGCAGCTCCTTCGGGTCGGTGGGAACGTCCTCGGGGAGGACGGGCCGGGAGAGGATCAGGCCGCCCGAGCCGGTCTCGAGCTTGCGGATCTTCACGTGGGCGATCGAGGCGACCTGGTAGTGGTTGACGCCGTCGATCTGGTCGACCGCCTCTGTCACGTAGCGGACCTTCTGCAGGGTCTTCGTATTGAAGATGTCGCCTTCCTTGACGGCGACCGCGAGCACGACCACGTTCGCGCCGCCGAAGGTCTGGCGGAAGTGGTTGTAGGCCTTGATGTAGGCGTGTCCCTGCGGAAGCAGGTCGGCGAACTGGCTGTACATCTCGACCTTGCGCGCGTGGAAAGCGAAGAAGCCGGTGATGAGGAGAATCGCGCCGAGCGAGAGCCAGGAGTGCCGGAGCACCCAGCGAGCAGTGGCTACGAGAAACCGTTCAAGCACGGATCACCTCGGCTCGAGCCCGTTGGTCAGGAGGAGCGTCCCGGGAGGGTCGCCGCGATACGCTCGCGCGGCAGCCGCTCCCAGCTCGCTCCCTGGTCGCGGGAGAGGAGCACCGTGGCCTTGCCGCCGACGGCGACGCCGAGCGCTCCATCCGCGGAGAAGCCTATGCCGCGGATCCACGTGAAGATCCTGTGGGAGATGTCTTCGTCAGCAGCCCAGGCCTCCGCGCGACGGTGCACGACCGTGCCGAGCACCCCGGTGGCAATGAGGCCGTCGGTCGGTGTCGGCACGACCCTGAAGAGCGTGTTACGCGTGCCGGCGCGCGTCGCCGTCCAGTGGAGGCCCCGATCGACGGTCGAGAGCACGAAGCCGCCGGCGCCGACCACGTAGCCGGTTTCGGGTGTGACGAAAGCGACGTCGAAGAGGTATAAGTCGTCCTGGGTGAGCGGAGGGATGCCGACGCGCAGCGCGACCTCCGCGCTCACGTCCTCGACGTATGGGGGCAGCCCCGTGATCGCTTCGCTCCGCTGCCACGTCTCGCCGCCGTCCACGGTATGCAAGATCGTCCCGAACTCGCCGACCACCCATCCCTCTTGGTCGTCGACGAAGGTCACCCCGTTCAGTGTTATGTCCTTACCGAGTGAGCGGTCCTGCCAGGTCGCGCCGTCGTCGAGCGAGCGAAGCATCGTCCCCCGCGGCCCCACCGCCCACAGCCGGTGCGGATCGCGGCTGCGGGCGAAGTCGAGCACGTTCTCCGTCACGCCGGCGGCCGCGACCGACGACCACGACTGACCGGCGTCGGTGGTGCGAAAGATTCGTCCGCCGCGCCCGCCGATCACTCCTGTGGAGGGGCCGCGGAAGCTCACGCAGAAGAGCGGCTCGTGGATCGGAGCCGAGCGCAGCTCGGCGGTGCCGCCCTGCGCGCCGAGCGCCACCACCGCTCCGTAGGAGCCGACGATCCACGCGTGGTCCGCATCGACCACGTCGACCGCGTAGTAGTCCTCCTGGTCGGGGAGAATGCCGCCCTCGATCGCCGCGCCGCTGCCGACCGCGGCCTCGTCGGCGGAGTGGCTCGGCACGCAGCCCGCGGCGCACAGCGCGGCGAGCAGACAGAGCGCCGTCTCCCGGAATCGCATCGGGCGCACGCCGCGTCGCATGGGATCTGCCGTCGGAGCCGCCACGCTAGAACCGGTACCGCATCCTGCCCCAGAACTCGTCCATCTGGTTGCGCTCGGAGCCGCCGGCCTGCATGTGGCCGATGCCGAAACCCGTCTCCGTGAACGGCCGGCCGTCGGTGGTGAAGTTGGCGAACGGCCCGATGTCGTGCTCGCGCCGTACGCCGAGGAAGCCGGTCACGCCGAGCTGCAGGGACAGGTGGTTGTCGTACAGGTACTCGAAGTTGCCGCCGAGGGTGGCGTCCTTGCCGGTCACGCCGTAGGCGCCGAACACCAGGACGACGAGCTGGTCCCGCAGGTACTGGGTCTGCGCGAAGGAGGTGAAGATGAAGTTGTCGTTCGAACCGTTGACGTTGCCGAAGCGGCCCGCCTTGACGTCGGTCAAGTGCGTGCCGAACGCCTGGGCGCTCAGGAAGAAGCTGCGCAGCGGATTCAGGGCGCGGATCATCGTCGGGCGGTCGACGCCCATCACCCAGCGCACGATGTTCGTGTCGTTCAGCCAGTTGCGCTGCGTCGAATCGGTGACCAGCGCGTTCACCGTCCACGAGTTCTCGCTGCGGATGACCACGCCGGTGTTCGGCTCGAACCAGTCGAAGGAGACGCCGAGCGTGTTCTGCTTGCGGTAGCGCGCCTCGAGCTCGCCGGTCAGGCCGCAGATGTTGATGTAGCGGGCCTGCTTGATCTCGTCCGGCTCGCCGGCGACGACACCCGCCGCGTTCATATTGATCGCGTTCGGCCGTACGTTGATGCGAACCGGCAGCGGAACCCCGGTGGCGGCGGGATTGGTGATGACCGTGCGCCCGCCGACCGCGCCCGGCGCCGGCAGCACCTCGTTACAGCCGGGGATGTCCAGGATGTGCAGCTTGTTCCAGGCGAAGGCGGGAACGTCCTGGTAGGCGAACCAGTCCGTCAGCTGCACGCGCACGTTGCCGAACAGCCACACCCACTTCGTGCCGACGCCGGTGTTCTTCAGGTTCCACCGCGGGGAGGCGTTGTTGAAGAACGACGCGTTGACGCCCTCGCCCGGGAAGATCGCGTCACCGAAGAGGTCGTTGCCGAAGGCGAAGGTGCCGAGCTCGCGGCCGAAGCCGATCGCCCAGGGCTGCGCTCCGTTGCCAAAGCCGAGCGGCGTATAGCGGTCGAACACCCAGACCACGCTGCCGGCGAGCTGTTTGAAGGGCCCGACGTCGCCGAAGCGGTGCTCGAACAGCGCCGACCACAGCGGGATCCGCGTGTCGTCGAACGGGTCGATGAAGAAGTGCTCGGCGAAGTTGACCGGGTTGACCACGTCCTGGAGGCGGAAGAAGTCCGCCTTGCCCCACACGTGCTGCTGCTTGCCGATGCGCAGCCAGTTCTTGCCGCCCGCCGCGTCGAAGTAGGCGTCGATGTAGAACTCACGGATCGGGTAGTAGAGGTCCCAGTTGGTCGCCTGCAGCCTGCCGAGGCGCAGGTCGGTGCCGCTCGCGTCGAGATCGTACCAGGCTTCCCGTTGCGTCCTCGGGTCCACGAAGTCGACGTCCGGGCTTCTCGGGCTCGGCAGCAGCAGGTTGCTCTTCTGGTAGATCTCCTCGAAGTCGTGCGGATCGAAGCCGAACGCGCTGACGAAGCCGGCGTTGGAGGCCCCGAGCGGCTTACCCCGCCCCGAGGTCGCGCGTCCCGGGCTGCCGAAGCGCCCGCTCAGGTCGTAGATCGACTCGTACTCGGGCCGCAGCTCCATGAAGTACTCGAGGCGGTCGAGCAGGCCGAGGGGCCGCGCGCCTTCGGCCATCATCGGGCCGCTGAACTGCAGGCTCGTGCGGTACCGCGACGACGCGACGTGGTAGTCGTCCTTGAACGTGTCGGAGCGCAGGATCGTGAAGTTCTCCACGTAGCCATGCGTGTGGCCGCGCAGGAACTCTAGTATTCCTTGCGCTCGGGCCAGGGTGGGAAGGAGGAGCACCAGGCAGACCGCGGTGATGCGTGCGGCCGCGGTGGCTCGTCCTGCAAGCGGCATTACGCGGGGGGAAATTGCCAGCTTCCTTCCATCCATACGCCTGCCTCCCGATCGATTCCCGAGTTCACGATGCTTTACACAGCGCCAGACGCTCGTCGGCCCTCGTCCGATCGAGCACGAGCAAGCCACATGCCGCCGCCACCGCGCGATAGCGCGCGCTAGACGGGCCGCTATCCAGCGGCCGCGCCGACCGAGTATGCGGCAAGACGCTACGCCGTAGAAAATTGCCACAGCACCCGAAGCTCCTCACCGCGGCGAGATCGGCGACCCCAGAGGCCCGGCCCCGCCGCATTTAACGCAACCGACCGCCGGAAGGCGAGCCGAGGCGGCGCAGCCGGCGATAGATCGTCGAGCGGTCGATGGAGAGCTGGCGCGCCGCTTCCGAGATGTTGCCCCCGTGCGCCTCGACCGAGCGCCGGATGAGGTCGTCCTCGATCGCGTACAGCGAGCATTCGGCCGGCGGCGCAGCGGCCGACTGCGGCCCGCCGCGCAGGGTCGGCGGCAGATCCTCGACCGTGACCACCTCGCCGTCGACGAGCGCCACCAGGCGGGCGACCACGTTGCGCAGCTCGCGCACGTTGCCCGGCCAGGAGTAGTTGATCAGCAGCTGCTCGACCTCCGGCGTCAGGCGCAGCGGCGCGCGCCCGCTCTGCTGGCACGTCGTCTCCAGGAACGAGCGGGCCAGGTCGAGGATGTCCGCGCCCCGCGTGCGCAGCGGCGGAAGGTCGATCTTGATCACGTCGAGCCGGTAGAAGAGGTCCGAGCGGAACGCTCCCGTCGCCAGCGCCTGCACGAGGTCGCGGTTCGTGGCGGCGATGATGCGCACGTCGATCGGCCGCGCCCGGCAGCCTCCGACGCGGAACACCGTGCCCTCCTCGAGCACCCGCAGCAGCTTGGCCTGCACGTCGAGCGGCAGCTCGCCGATCTCGTCGAGGAACAACGTGCCACCGTCGGCCAGCTCGAACCGGCCCGGCTTGCCCTCGCGCCGGGCGCCGGTGAAGGCGCCGGGCTCGTAGCCGAACAGCTCCGATTCGATCAGCTCGTGCGCCAGCGCCGCACAGTTGACGGAGACCAGCGGCTTGCCCGCGCGGCGGCTGCTGCGGTGGATCGCGGTGGCGACCAGCTCCTTGCCGGTTCCCGTCGCCCCGGTGATCAGCACCGACTCGCCGCAGGCGGCCGCGCGCGCGGCGATGCGCAGCGTCTTGCGGAACTCGGGATCGCGGCCGATCAGCTGCTCGAAGGCGGGGCCGAGCAGCTTGGCGCCGTCGCCCGCCGGGCTGCTGAACGCCCCGTGGCGCTCGAGGACGACCACCACGCCGACGGTGCGGCCGGCGGCCTGCACGCCGCTCACCACCACCACGCGCGCCTCGGAGTCCGGCAGCGTGATGCGCAGCTCCGGCTTTGGCGTGTCGCTGTCGAGAAACTCGGCGATCGCCCGCCGGCGGATGCGCGCGCAGCGGTCCGCGCCGAGATGCTCCTCCACTTCGCGCCAGCGGCCGTTGGCGGCGACCATCTGGCCGGCGGAGTCGAACGCGGCGATGGCGTCGAGCGGCCAGCGGCCCGCCGCGCCCTCGTAGGCATCGACGACCCGCTGCCTCCAGTACCGCCGTGATTCGGTCAGCAGGTACTCGATCGAATGACCGACGGAGGCGGCCAGCGGTATGCGGCTCGTCGTCGCGCGCTCGGCGGCTCCCACGATGGTGATGATCCCCAGCAGCGCCGCGTTCAGCGGGTCGCGCACGGGAGCGCCGTAGCAGACCCACTCCTGCCAGCCCCTGCAGAAGTGCTCGGCGCCGAACACCACGGCCGGTGCCCGCGCGGAGAGCGCCGTTCCCACTCCGTTGGGCCCTACCCTCCCCTCCAGCCAGAGCCCTCCGGGCCGTGCGTTGACCCGGTAGAGAGAATCCCTCACTTCCCGGTCGCCGGTCGCATGCAGGATTCGTCCACCCGCATCGGAGAGCAGGAGGGCGTTTCCGCCGCCTTCGAGCACGGCGTGCATGTCGTCGAGCACGCGCCTCCCCGCTTGCGCGAAGTCGTCTTCCTCGAGCGTGCGGCGCAGCTCGTCGGCCGCGCCGTCGAGCGGCGCTTCCTCGAGCAGCGGATCGACGCCGCGCTGGCGCGCCGCCCGCCAGCGCTCGAGAACGAGAGGGCTCACCGCGGCGGAGGCGGGCACGATGCCGTCGGCGACGAAGCGCTCCCAACCCTCGCGCAGCTGCTTGGACAGGGCGGAGGCCCCCACCCCGGCCGACGGGTCGAAGAGACGGGTAGCTCTCGGGCTCTCAGCCATCGCGATCAGGTCACGGCCGCAACGCGCGCGCCGGCGGTCTCACCGCGCCGCGAGCGGTGAACCGCTCGGCCATCCGACGCATGGGATCGAGCGATTGGCGGCTCTTGGCGATCATCGCATTCCCCTCGCTCCGTCCGGATCGCACCAGGAGCGCGAGCTGAAGTCGGCGATAGAATCCAACCTCCGGGACAAGACGCAGGAAGCACGCAGCTTGTCAAGGATTTCGTGCCACCGATCGCGCCGTTCGGCGGGCCGGCCGGCGGCTCGCCGAGCGCATGGCTCACGCGGCGCGGGTTGGCGGCGCGGGCTGGACCCGTCCGCGAGCCCGGCCCGCCCGCGCCTCGCTCCTGCGCCGACCTCGGCGCTAGCGGTGCGGCTCGCCGGCGGGCAGAATTCCCTTCCTCCGCAGGAAGTCGGCCGCCAGCGTGGCGACGCGCTCGGGCGCCTCGAACATCGGGTAGTGGCCGACCTGCTCGAGCACCGCGATCTCGCCGTCCGGCAGCTCCCGGGCGGTTGCCTCGACCAGCTCCACGGGCACCCAGAAGTCCTCGCTACCGACCACCAGCAGCACCGGGCAACGCGCGGCGCCGAGGCGCCCGCGCACGTCGTGATTGGCCCAGCCGCTCAGATCGCCGGCGGCGGCGAGCTGGCTGCCGCGATGCTGCCAGCGCAGCTCCGTCACCCTCTCCGGCGGCACGCAGCGCGCCAGCGAGGAGATCGCCGCCCGCTCCATCACGTCCTGCCAGCCCGGCGCCCACGACGGCCTCGACATCTCCAGGGGATCGGGGAACGTCGGCGTCCACGCGGCCCCCTCCATCGCCACCGCCGCGAGCAGCTCGTCGGAGTGGTGGGCGACCAGATCGAGGGTGATGTCGCCGCCGATCGAGCAGCCGATCACGACGAAGCGCTGGCCGCACACCGCGCGGCCGAACCGGGCGACGAACTCGGCGTGCTCGTGGATCGTCTGCGCCGGCCGCCAGTCGACGGGGTAGGAGCGGGAGTGACCGGGCAGGTCGACCGCGATCGCTCGCAGGCCGCGCTCGGCGAGCAGCGGAAGCAGGTAGCGGTACTCGCGGGAGTCGGAGCCGGCGGTGTGCACGCAGACGATCGGCACACCGCTGCCGACCTCGTCGAAGAACGTCCGGGTGCCGCCGACCGACACGTAGTGACCGGTGATCTGCTCGAGTGGCTCCATCTCGGCTCCTCCTCGTCTCGAGGGTTACTTGGCGATCTGCACCACGCAGTCCGCGAGGTGGAACAGCGCCTCGTAGACCCGCATCGCTTCCAGCAGGTTGCCCTCGATGGCGATCCGCGCGGGAGCCGCCGCGTCGGCGCCGGCCAGAGACGGGTCGTTCGCGAAGCGCCGCTGACCGGGCATGATCAGGTCCGCGAAGCGCCGCTCGCCGCAGGCCAGCTCCTGCCACGCCTGGCGCGATCCGCGCAGCCGGAACGTCGAGCCGAACGGCGGGACCGCGTCGAGCGTCTCGATGATCCGGCCGCGATAGACCTTCAGCCAGCACCGCGACTCGTCGGCCTCGAGCAGGATCGAGCCGTCGAACCAGCGAGTCTCCTGCGCGAACCCCTGGTGTGCGCTCAGCGCCTCTTGCAGTCGATCGCGAAACCGCGCGTCGCCGAAGTCGATCATCGGGCGGTTCTCCTTTTTCATTCAGCCGGCGTAGGCCTCGAGGCCGAGACGGGTCACCGTCTCCGCACGCGGCCGGCCGGTGGCCGTGTCCCAGCCCATCAGCTCGTAGTAGCGATCCACCATGGCCGGCAGATGAGGGGCGATGCTGCGCCCGGCGGCGGCCCCCGAGGCCGGCGCCTCGAGCAAGCGGGGCGACACGTCGAACTCGTCGGCCTTGACGAACCCGCGCCGCACGTAGAGCAGCCGCATCATGTTGACGACGCGCTCGCCGACCGCGACCGCCTCCGCGGCGTCGAATCCCTCCCAGCCGACCGCCTGCCCGAGCGCCGCGGGGGCGAGCCGCGTCACGTCCTGCACCCCCCAGCAGGCGAACCAGCAGACGCCGAGGCAGTCTTCCCAGAGTTTCTTCAGCTGGGTGAGCCGCACCGCCTCGGGCTTGCCCTCCGCCGTCGTGCCCGGCGGATGCGCCAGATAGCCGAGGTCGGGCTCGGTCGAGAACGCGTCGACGCCGGGCGCCTGCCAGGCGGGCCCGGCACCGGAGATGACCTGCCCGAGGAGAACGCTCCAGGCGACTCGCCAGTCGTGCATGTTGTAGCCGGTGCCCTTGATGTGCAGCGCGAACTCCCGGGCGGCGGGGGCGAGCGTGCTCGCCACGTTCTTGAGACCGCCGGCGGCCAGGCGCCCGCCGAATCCCTCGTGGCGGATCATCTGCCCGACGAGATCCATCGCCGCCTGATAGTTTCCCCAGCGCAGCTCCAGGCCCTCGGTATCCTTGGCGGTGATCAGCCCGCGCGCGTAGGCCTCGAACGCCGCCGCGACCAGCGCGCCGGTATTCGCCGACTCGAGGCCCATCGCGTCGTAGAAGTCGGTCATGGCCACGGCCGCGCCCGGATCCTCGACCCCGATCAGCCCGGCGGCCCCCTCGGTGTTCTCTCCGCCGCCGCACAGGCTCGCGGTGCAGCCGGCGAACGGCCCGCTGGTCATCTGCACGTCGTACGCGCAGGCGATCTTGCAGTTGTAGGAGGGCTTGGGCTCGACGATCCACTCGGCACAGCCCTCGACGTAGCCGTTGCCGTAGACCTTGCCCCACGCCGGATCGCTCAGGTTCTTGCTGGCGATCAGCGACAGCTCGCCGAGCAGGTTGTAGTGCCGGGTGATGCCGGCGTTCTGGACCAGACCGCCGACCGGAATGGTGCCTCCCTTCGGCTGCACGAAGAGGTTGCGCTCCCAGGTCGTCACCGTGTCGAGGAACGCCGAGGCGCGGGCGAGCGGAACCCGCCCCTTGCCGCGCACCGCGATCGCCTTCAGCCGCTTCGCCCCCATCACCGCGCCCGGGCTGCCCTTGCCGGCGCCGTGGTTGCGGTCGTTCTTGATCGAGGCGCCGTGCAGCATCGCCTCGCCCGCGGGGCCGATGCAGGCCACCGAGATCTCGCCCTCTTCGCCGCCGAGCTGGCGCTTGATCAAACGCTCGGTCTCGCGCGTGTCCTGCCCCCAGACCGCTTCCGCGTCGCGGATCTCGACCCGACCGTCTTCGATCCACAGGTACACCGGCGAGTCCGCCCGGCCGGTGACGATGATGCCCTCGTAGCCGGCATGCTTCAGCCGCGCCGCCCAGAAGCCGTGCGAGTGTCCGGTGCCGGCCGCGTAAGGGACGTCGAAGTGCAGCGACACGACCACGTAGTTCGACGAGCTGGGCGCAGGCGTTCCGGCCAGCGGCCCGGTCATGAAGATCAGCGGCGTCGCCGGATCGGTGGGCTTGCTCGCCGCAGTGGTCTCTTTCAGAAGGTAGTGGAGCGCGAGCCCCGTGCCGCCGACGACCTTGCGCAGAATCGCCTCGTCCGGCAGCGCCTCGTCGCGCACCGTGCGCGCGCTGAGGTCGACGCGTAGCACCTTCGGCATGTAGCCGCCGCGGATCGCCATGATGGTTTCCTCCGAGTTGCTCCGAAGAAGCTACTGCGAATCGTGTACCAGCCGACTCGCCGCTAAACGCGGACGCCGGCCGCAGCGCAGAATTCTTCCGAAAATCCGTCGTGTGGCGCTTCGCCACAGACCATTTGAGGCACGATGCAAAATGCCTCAGCGAGGCGTCACCGACCGGCCCTCGCGGCGGCGCGGCGGGCGCCCAGGATCGCTGGCACGGAGCGTGCGAAACTCCGCGGCGGAGGACAACGAATGGGCTGGAGCGATTGGCGGCAAGTCGAGGAATTCAAGCTCACCGACATCGTCTACGAGAAGCGTCACCTCGATCGCGGTGGCGGCGCGGCGCGCATCACCATCAACCGTCCCGATCGGCTGAACGCGTTCACCGACCACACCGTCGACGAGATGTCGATCGCCTTCGACGACGCGAGCCACGATCACTCGATCGGCGTCATCGTGCTCACCGGCGCGGGCGATCGCGCGTTCTCGAGCGGCGGGGACGTGCAGTGGGAAGCGGGCGGCGGACTGCGCCGCCAGTTCTACCACGCCCACCCGCCGAACCACATGCTGCGCATGTGCCGCAAGCCGGTGATTGCCGCGGTCAAGGGCTATGCGATCGGCGGCGGCAATCATCTCGCCTATTGCTGCGATTTCACGATCGCCGCCGAGAACGCCATCTTCGGTCAGAACGGCCCGCGGGTCGCCAGTCCGGCGGACGGCTATCCGGTGGCCTACCTGACGCGCGTGATCGGCGCCAAGCGCGCCCGCGAGATGTGGATGCTCTGCCGCCGCTACAACGCGCAGCAAGCGCTCGACATGGGGCTGGTCAACGCGGTGGTTCCGCTCGCCGAGATCGAGCGGGAGGTCGAGCGCTGGTGCGAGGAGATCCTGGCGCTCAACCCGACCTGCCTCGAGGTGCTCAAGGCGAGCTTCGACAGCGACATCGACTACATGGCCGGAGCCTTCGGGCGCCTGTCGAGCCTGATGGCCCCGGACTTCTTCGACGGCCCCGACCCCAAGGAGGCCGCGGACTCCTTCTTCGCCAAGCGCGCCCCCGACTTCTGGCAGTTCCGCAAGCCGCAAAACCCTCGGCGAGGGCCGTGACCGCCCCTCGCCCCCTGCGCGGCCGGCGGCGCCGACCCGGAGCCAGCCCGGTGCGCCGGCGCGCCGCGGCGCGAATCCTCGCCACCTGCCGGCTCGCCGTGGTGCTGGCGCTGGCCTCGTGCGCGAGCCCGCTCGCCGACTACAGCGGCTACGTCGCGCCGCGCGCTTACGCCGTCGACTGTAACGAAGGGTGGCAGTACGCGGGGACCGCGCTCAAGGTCAACGGCTTCGCGATCACCGCGGTGCAGCGCCAGGCCTCGGGCGGGGTGATCAACGGGAAGCGAGACTCCGAGGTGATGAGCATCGCCGTATCCTGCGAGGCGGACGGCGTGCACGTGACCCCGTCCGGTCTCACGCCGTTCGCGCAGAACGGCATGCGCATCGCCTTCGAGCGCGTCATTCAGACGGCCCGCACGGTGCGACCGCCGGCCGGCCTCGAAGCCGGCGTCGAGCTGATCGCGGGGGTGGAGGGCACGCTCTACTTCCCGAGCGGCCTCTCCTCGACGGTCGCCCTTCGCGTGCGCCTCGCCAACGGCGGCAGCCGGCCGATGAGGCTCCTCACCAGCAACGTACGGCTGCGCACGTCCTCGGGGGCTTCCGCCGCCGCGATCGAGCGCGACGAGATCCGGCGGCGGTACCCGGCGCTCGCCGCCCACATCCTGCCCCATCTGCTGAGCCCGGCGGTGCTGCGCAGCGGAGAGCGCGCCGAGGGCTACGTGGTGTTCCCGGAAGGACGCTATGCGGGCGCCACGATTCAACTAATCGACGTCGAGACCGACGAGCCCGAGGACTTCGACTTCGCCTTCGGCGAGGAGGGTCCGTAGCGGACGGGCGAATCGCCAGCCGCGTTTTGCGACAGCTGTGGCGCTCGGCTACAGCCGGCGCGGGGCGGGCCTGCGGCCGGCCCGCGCGGCCGGTGCTTTTCTCCGTGGCATGCATCCTGCTCGACGAATTCGAACAGGGTGCCGCGCGAAGAGCGGCGCGAGGTGAAACCCCATGAAGCCCTGGCAAGAGCGATACGCAGACAAGCGAATCAGCGCGCGGCGCGCGGCCGCGCTCGTCAAGTCCGGCGATCTCGTGCGCCTGCCGATCGGCAAGCCGCCGATCCCGATCCTCAACGCCCTCGCCGAGCGCAGCGGAGACCTCAAGGACGTCACGCTGATTCAATGCTTTCCGACCTATGCCCACGAGATCTGGAACGACCCGCGATTCGACCGCGCGTTTCGCCGCGTGGTGGACTACGTGGGCGTCGGCTGTCGCGAGGGCATGCGCAAGCACATCGTCGACTTCCTGCCGCTCGACTACCCGCAGTACGGCAAGCAGCTCGAGGAGGGCCGCACCAACACCTGGACCTCCGACGTGTTCTTCGGCGTGGTCTCGCCGCCGAACGAGCAGGGTTTCGTGAGCTTCGGCAACGCCCTGTGGTACTCGAAGGACGTCGCCAAGAACGCCAAGCTGGTCGTGGCGGAGGTCGATCCCACGCTCATCCGCACCCACGGCGACAACTTCATTCACGTCTCGGAGATCGACCACCTGGTGGAGGAGACCGTGCCGCTCCTGGTCTCCACGCCGCCGCCGCCGGAGGAGGAGCGGGGCACGCTCGAGGTCATCGCCAGCTTCGCCGCCAGCCTGATCCGCGACGGCGACACCGTGCAGATGGGCGTGGGCGGCATCTCCGAATCGATCGGCCTGTTTCTTACCGACCGCAACGATCTCGGGATCCACAGCGAGATCATGACGGTGGGCCACGTCGAGCTGGTGAAGAGCGGGGTCGCGACCGGCAAGTGCAAGACGCTGCACAAGGGGCGGGCCGTCGCCGCGATGGTGGTCGGCGCGGCGGACCTCGCCTACGTCAACGACAACCCGCTGTTCGAGCTGCACAGCGTGCTCTACACGAACCGCATTCCGGTGATCGCCGCCCAGCACCACCAGGTGGCCGTGAACAGCACGATCGCGATCGACCTGACCGGCCAGGCGGCCGCCGAGTCGATCGGCCCCCAGATGTACAGCGGCATCGGCGGTCAGATGGCCTTCATGATCGGTTCGCTCTATTCGGAGGGCGGCCGCTCGATCCTCGTCCTGCCCTCCACGGCGAAGGGCGGCGCGGTCTCGCGCATCGTGCCGTTCCTCGAGCCGGGGAGCACGATCACCACGCCGCGGCAGTACGTCGACTACGTGGTCACGGAGTTCGGCATCACGAACCTCCAGGGCAAGACGCAGCGGCAGCGAGCCGAGGCGCTGACCGAGCTCGCGCATCCGGATTTCCGCTCGCAGTTGAGACGGGAGGCCAGCCGGCTGTTCTAGCCCGCGACGAGGAGATGCCGCTGAAGTTCGCAGGGGGACCTTCGGGAATGCAAGCGGCGCGCTCGGCGCCGCGCCACCACGCTTGAGGTGAAGTCCATGGCGACGTACTCGTATCTCTTCCGTCCTCTCGAGATCGGCCCGATGACGATCAAGAATCGGGTCATCTTCGGCCCGCACGTCACCGGCCACTGGTCGGGCGAGTTCCTGCCGACCGCGCGCGCCAAGGCCTACTACGAGGAGCGCGCTCGCGGCGGCGTCGGCATGATCATCGTCGGCGCCGCGTCGGTCGACGAGACGGCCGACTACTATCCGTTCACGCAGCACGCGCTCTACAAGGACGAGGTCATCCCCGGCCTGCGCGAGATCGCCGACGCGGTCCACGCCTTCGGCACGAAGATCGTCCAGCAGATCGTGCATCCCGGCGTGCACCAGATCCCGGAGCGCGACTCGCTTCACCCGGCGCGCGCGCCGTCGCAGATCCCGGCGATCGAGGAGCCCTTCTACATCCCGAAGGAGCTCGAGATCGAGGAGATCGTCGAGATCGAGGACAAGTTCGCCCGCGCGGCGCAGCGGGTGAAGCGCGCGGGCTTCGACGGCGTCGAGGTGCACGTCGCGCACGGCTACCTGCTGTGGGCGTTCCTCACTCCGCTGAAGAACAAGCGCAGCGACGAGTACGGCGGCACGTTCGACAAGCGCTTCCGCTTCGTACGCGAGGCGCTCGACAAGGTCCGCGCCGCGGTCGGCAGGGACTTCGTGGTCGGCGTGCGGGTGATTTCCAGCGACATGTATCCCGGCGGGCTCGATGTCGACGAGTGCGTGCGCATCGCCAAGACGATCGAACAGACCGGGAACGTCGACTACATCAGCGTGAGCACCGGCCTGTACCGCTCTCTCGGGGTCATGATCCCGAGCCACTACGCCGGGTTCGAGCCGGGCTACCAGGGCGAGTTCACGCGCAAGATCAAGTCCGAGCTCACCCGTCCCGTGTTCCAGGTCGGCAAGATCAACGACGCGGCGCTCGCCGACCACATCATCGCCAGCGGCGCGGCCGACGCGGTGATCATGGTGCGCGAGCTGATCGCCGAGCCGCATTTCGTGAAGAAGGTCGAGGAGGGGCGCGCCGAGAGCGCCCGCCCCTGCATCTACTGCAACCAGAAGTGCCTCGCCCACATCTTCATTCCCGGCGGCCACGTCGAGTGCAACGTCAATCCGACGGCGGGCGAAGAGTTCCGCTGGGCGGCCGCGAGCCCGGGCAAGGCCGCGGCCCGCAAGAAGGTGCTGGTGGTCGGCGCCGGCCCCGGCGGCCTCGAGTGCGCCCGCACCGCCGCCGAGCGGGGGCACGACGTCGTGATCTACGAGCGGGACGCGCAGATCGGCGGACAGATGCGGTTCCTGCGCGCGCTTCCCGGCCGCAGCGAGCCCGGCAACATCCTCGACTGGCTCGAGCGCGAGGTGCGCCGGCTCGACGTCCCGGTGAAGCTGTCGCGGCCGGTGACGGAGGAAACGATCGACGCGATCCTCGCCGCCGAGAAGCCGGATGCCGTGGTGGTGGCGGCGGGTGCCCGGCCGGCCCGCGACGGCCGCAGCGGCCTCACCACCGAGCCGATCCCCGGGTGGCAGGGGCCGAACGTGTTCACCTACGAGGACGTGCTGAACGGCGCCGCGACCAAGCTCGGCAAGCGGCTGCTGATCGTCGACGAGCTCGGCGACCGCACGGCTCCCGGCCTGGCGGAGAAGTTCGCCGAGGGGCGGCAGGTGACGATCCTCACCCGCTGGCCGAACGTGTTCCACATGTGGGGGCTCTACTGGAACGAGACCGCGTTCGTGTACGGGCGGCTGGACGAGCTGGGCGTGCGGGTGGTGCCGTCGAGCTGGGTGAAGGAGATCCGCCCCGGCGCAGCGACGTGCTTCAACGTCTTCAGCTCGCGCGAATGGGAAGAGGCCGCCGACAGCGTGATCCTGATCACCATGAAGTACTCGAACATGGAGACCTACAAGCTGCTCAAGTCGAAGGGGGTGAAAGCGGCCTACCTGGTCGGCGACGCGAAATCGCCCCGCCACATCGGCGACGCCATCCGCGACGGCTACGCCGCGGCACTAGAGATCTGAGCCGCTCGCGGAGTCGTCGGCAACGTGGCGGCGCCCACCGGCGGCGAGGTCTGGAGCTACCTCGAAACCGTGGAGGAGGACCTCCACGAGACCGCCGCCCAGGCCGCCGCCGAGGCGAGACGGGTGGCGCGCCTGCTCGAGGGGCGCGCCTGCGGCGTGATCGCCGGTACGCCGCAGCGGCGGCTGCTCGAGGACCTCGCGCCGTTCGGGCTCGAGCGGATCTTCGCGCTCGGGCGCGCGCCGGGGCCGCCGCCGAGTGTGGAGCAGCTCGGCCGCGCGCTGGCGGCCGTCGCCGCGCGGCGAGCGCCCCGGCTCTTGCTGTTCGCGGCCACGCCGCTCGGCTGTGAGGTCGCCGCCCGCGTGGCGGCCCGTTTGCGGCGCGGCCTGATCTCCGAGTGCGTCGATTTCGCCCGCGATGGCGACGGGCTCGCCGCCCGGCGCAGCGTCGGCGGCGGGCGGGCGCACGCCACCGTCGCCTGGTGCGGTGCGCCGCCCTGGGTGGCCACCGTCAGCCTCGACGCGCTCGAAGCGGTGCGAGCCGGCCCCGGCGACGTCGCCGAGGTCGTCGCCGAGGAAGCGGATTTCGGTGCGGCGCGCACCGAGCTGGTGCGGCGCTGGCGGGTCGAGCCGCGCGATCTCGACCTCTCGGAAGCGCGCGTCGTGGTCGGCATCGGCAAGCCGATCCTGCAGCGCCCCGCCGATCTCGCGATCGTCGCGGAGGTGGCCGAGCGCCTCGGCGCCGCGCTCGGCGGCTCGCGGGTCGTCGTCGACGGCGGGCTGCTGCCCCGCGAGCGCCAGGTGGGCGCGAGCGGCAAGTGGCTCGCCGCCGACGTCTACCTCGCCTGCGGCATCTCCGGCTCCTCGTACCACATGATGGGGGTCAAGGCGGTCAAGCACCTGCTCGCCGTCAACCTCGACCGCGGCGCGCCGATCTTCCAGCGCGCCGAGCTCGGCGTCGTCGGCGATCTGTTCGAGGTCCTTCCCGAGCTGCGCGCCCTGCTCGCGCCCGATCCGGCCGCGGGGGGAAGCGGGCGATGAGGCTGGTCGTCTGCCTGAAGCAGGCGGAGGAGGCGGTCTTCGTCCGCTGGAGCCCGCCCTTCGCGTCGTTCACGCGCCGCTATGCCGATCCGACCGGTCTCGCCGCGCTGGAGCACGCGCTGCGGCTGGCGGCGGGCGCGGCGCAGGTCGTCGCCCTGACCGTCGGCCCGCCGGACGCCGAGCGGGTGCTCGCCAAGGCGGCGATGATGGGAGTCGAGCGGGCGGTGCGCGTGTGGGGCGAGCGGCTCGCCGGCGCCGATTCGCTCGCCGTCGCCATGGTTCTCGCCGCCGCCGCCCGGCGGCTCGACGGCGATCTGCTCCTGCTCGGCGCGCGCAGCTCCGACACCGGCACCGAGGCGGTCGGGGCGGCGGTCGCCGAGCTGCTCGACCTGCCGCTGGTCACGCGTGTGGTCGGCATCGAGCGGGACGCCGACGGCGCTCGCCTGCTCGTGCATCGTAAGCTCCCCAGAGGCGAGCGTGAGACCCACCGGGTCCCCTGCCCGGCCGTCGTCACCATCGACCCCGGCGGCGACGAGCCGCGTTACTGCGCGCCGGGCTGGATGCGCCGCACGCGGCGCCTGGCGGTGGAGACGCTCCGCCCGGAGGAGCTGGGCGTCGCGGACGGCGAGCCGCGCCTCGTCGTCCTCGAGGTGGCTCCGCCGCGCCCGCGCGCCAAGGTGGGCGTGCAGGTCGCCGGGCTGAGCCTCAAGGACAAGCTGGCGGTCATGCGCGGCGGGCGAAAGCAGGACTCGGCCGAAGAGCGGATCATCGAGGCGCCCGCGCCGCAAGCCGCGCGCCGGCTGAAGGCGGCGCTCGAGCGGCTGCTCGCGGCCCGTTCGTGACCGCGCTGAGCGGCCGCGGCGGCGGCGCAGCCGCTCAGCGCGGGGGCTCCGGCTTCACCCGCGCGGGGCGCGCGGGCCGCGGCGCGACGCGCACGGATCGCGGGGTGACGCCCACGGGTCGCGGCGCGACGCGCCCGGGCCGTGGCGCCTCGGGCAGGGACTCGAGCAGAAGCTCGCCGATGTCCTGAATGCGGCCCGGGAATCCTTTTCGCTCGGCGGCGCCCCGCAACATCACCACGCACACCGGGCAGGAGGTGACGACACGCTCGGCCCCGGTCTCGATCAGCTCCTCGAGCCGCAGCTCCGCCATGCGCATGACCCGGGCGGGCTCGGCGATCTCCGACCCGCCGCCGCAGACGCAGCGCGTCCGCAGCCCGTGGTCGACCGGCTCCTTCAGGTCGATGCGCTCGATCTTGCGCAGGATCGCGCGCGGCTCGTCGACGAGGCGCAGGCGCCGCGCCAGGTAGCAAGGATCGCTGAAGGCGACGACGGTGCGGCGCTCTCCCGCCCGCCAGCGGCCCTTGGCGCGCCCGATCCGCTCGGCGATCACCTCGACGAGGTGCCTCACCCGCAGGTCGTGATCCACCCCGGCCTCTCTGTACAGGACCGCGAGGCAGCTGGCCGTCAGCACGTCGGCGGTGATGACCTCGCGGACCCCGCGCCGGGCGAGATCGGCGACGACCCCGCGGGCGTGCTCCACGAACGCGTCCTCGTATCCGTAGGTGTGCAGCTCGATGCCGCACCACGGCTCCTGCTCGCCGAGGTAGGCGACCTCGACGCCGAGCGTCCGCAGGGCGAGCACCGCGCCCTTCAGCGCCCTCTCGTACGGCCCGATCTCCACCCCGCCGAGACGGGGAAGGGAGAGCGACAGCACGCCCTGGGCCAGCGGTCGGGCGAGCGAGG
The DNA here is from genome assembly GCA_016189835.1 of Deltaproteobacteria bacterium. Lineage (GTDB taxonomy): Bacteria > Desulfobacterota > Binatia > JACPRU01 > JACPRU01 > JACPRU01. Next base: position 26,187 of record JACPRU010000031.1, read on the forward strand.
CGAGGCGACCGAACAGCGCGAGACGCTTCGGCGCGAGCGATGCCGCGGTGCCGATCAGGCGCTCGAGATAGGGAGCGTACGGATAAAGGCCGGCGAGGAAGACGGTCGCCCCCTCGCGAGGGAGCGAAAGATCCTGCGCCCAGGCGGTGAGCGGGGCGGCGGCCAGCGGCAGCGGACGGCCCCAGCGCGCGACGTTGGCGACCGCCGCCGCGACGTGCGGCGGCGCCTTGCGCTCGCCGGCGGCGATGCGCCGCAGCATGAGCATCGCCTGGTCGGGGCGCGCGCCTCGCGGGCAGGACTCGGCGCACTGCAGGCACTGGGCGCACGCCCACACGGACTCGCGGGCCGAGCGGTCGAGCCGGTCGAGCTCGATCGAGCGCAGCAGGCGGCGGATGTTGAAGCTGTCGTCGGCGCGCTGCACTGGGCAGCTCGCCACGCAGGTACCGCACTGCAAGCACTGCGACCAGCCGCTCAAGGCGTCACGCTCCCGAAGGGCTGCGGCAGGCCCATGGCCCGCCACAGCACGAGACAGCCGCCCGCCAGCAGGTCGGCCTGGGTCTTCAGCGCGATCAGGAAGAGCGACAGCGGGTCGCCGGTGGTGACGAAGTGCTCCCACCACCAGGCGGCGCCCTTTCCCGGCGGCCCGAGGCTGCGCGGCGCGTACGCCGTCGGCCGCGGCTGGAGCTCGCGCAGCACGGTGCGCAGCGGATGGTCGCAGCGCGGGCAGCGGGCGGCGCTTCCCGAATCGCGGATCCAGCCGCAATTCCGGCACCACACGGCTTCGGGCGGCCGGAATTGCTCGCCGATCCTCTGCCACAGGCCGGCGAGGTCGTGGTCGATCGCGCAGCCGATCCAGGACTCCTGCTGGCGGCCATGGCCGTAGAAGGGCCGGCGAGCCGCCGCCACGGCGTCGCGGATCTCGCGCAGCATCGCCGCCCGCTCTTCCGCGTCCGCTCTCTCCATCTGCAGGATGCGGTACGAGTCGCCCGAGAGCAGGCCGAAGGTGAACGGGTCGGTCGCGTTCGCCTCGAGGTGAAGCACGCTGCCGCGCAGGCAGAGGTCGACCTGGTCCTGGTAGCGCTTCATGGCGTCTCCGCCCGGTCGTCGGCGCCCGGGGAGGACGCCGCGGGGGAGGAAAGCTTCGTCCGGCGCGCGGCCGACGCGGGCGCGAGCAGCCGCGAGGCGCGCTCTCGCCAGGCGGCCGACTGCTCGGCGCCGAGCCCTTCGGCCATCTCGTTGACGATCTCGGCGAAGCGCCGCCCCTCGGTCGAGGCCAGCCACACCTCGCGCAGCGCCGTCGGCGGAATTCCGTTCTTCTCCAGCCACCAGCGCAGCTTCTCCAGGCGGCGGGCCGAGCGACGGTTGCCGTCGACGTAGTGGCAGTCCCCGGGCCGGCAGCCCGCGATCAGGACCGCGCCGGCGCCCTTGTGCAGGGCGTGGATGACGAAGGAGCGGTCGACCCGCCCGCTGCACAGCACCCGCACGGCGCGGACCGCCGGGTGGTACTGAATGCGGCCGGCGCCGGCGGTGTCGGCGGCGACGTAGCCGCACCAGTTGCAGAGGAAGGCGAGGATCTTTCGCTGCGGCTCGTGCTCGAGCGCGGCGTCGATCTGGGCGAGGATCTGCCGGTCCTCGAAGGCGTTCATGTCGATCACGTCGCGCGGGCAATCCGCCGCGCAGACGCCGCAGCCCGTGCACAGCGCGGGGACGATGTTCGCGTCCTTCTTCTTCTCCAGCAGCACCGCTCCGAAGGCGCACACCCGGTCGCAGAGCCCGCAGCCGTCGCAGCCCTCGTGGTCGACCACCGCGTAGGTCCCCTCCCGCTGGGTCACCCCCTTCCGCATCGGCACCGCCGCCTTGAATCCGGCGGCCATGCCGCCCTGGATCGCATCGGCCACCCAGCCGGGTCCGCGCGCGGCGCCGGCCAGATAGATGCCGTCGACCATGGTCTCGACCGGACGCAGCTTGACGTGAGCCTCCTGGAAGAACCCTCCGCTGCCGAGCGTGATCTTGAGGATCCGGCCGAGCGCCTCGTTCTCGGGGTCTCCCGCCAGCGGGAGCGTGAGGACCAGCAGGTCGGCGCGGAGATCGACCTCGGCGTCGAGCGGATCGTCGCGCACCGTGACCTTGAATCGTCCGCGCTCGCGGCGGATGACCGGCAGCCGCTCGCCGCCGTAGCGCAGGATCTTGATGCGCGGGTGAAGCGGCCCCGACCCCGCCCTCTCCTCGAGACCCGGCGTCATCAGCTCGCGCACCAGCACGTGAACCGTCGTCTTCGGGAAGCGCTCGACCAGCCGGCGAGCGTTCTTCAGGGCGACGCCGCAGCCGATCCGGCACGTGCCGCAAGGGGGGATCTCTTCCGCGTCCGGGCAATTGACGATCACCACGCCGCCCGGCTCGCCGCCGAAGTCGCCGCCGAGCCGCTGTTCCAGCTCGGCCTGGCTGAGCACGGCGGGATCGGGCGAGAGCGCCAGCCGCTCCATGGCGCGCTCTTTCGGCGACTCGCGCAGGCCGGTGGCGACGACGATGGTCGAGGCCAGCGCCTCGGACGTGGCTCCCTCGCTGTCGAGGGTGACGCGGAAGTTGCCGAGGAAGCCCTCGACCGCGCGGATCCGGGTGCGGGTCAGCACCTGGATGCGGGGATGGCCGGTGACGGCGCGGATCTTCTCCGCGACGATCTCGCCGGTCTCCCCGCCCGGCGCGGGGGCGAGACGGGCGACCGTGCCACCGAGCTGCGGCTCGCGCTCGACCAGGATCACCTCGAAGCCGAAGCCGGCGATGGTCTCGGCGGCGGCGAGACCGGCGATTCCCGCGCCGATGACGAGCGCCGTGCCGCCGACCCTGAGCTGGGCGTCCTCGAGCGGACGC
>JACPRU010000036.1 GCA_016189835.1 Deltaproteobacteria bacterium
CCGCAAGGCCATGCTCGAGGATATCGCCGTGCTGACCGCCGGCCAGCTGATCAGCGAAGATCTCGGCATCAAGCTTGAGAACGTCACCCTCGACATGCTCGGTCGCGCCAAGAAAGTGATCGTCACCAAGGACGAGACCACCATCATCGACGGCGCCGGCAAGAAGGCCGACATCGAGGCGCGGGTGAAGCAGATCCGGGCGCAGATCGAGGAGACCACGTCCGACTACGACCGCGAGAAGCTGCAGGAGCGGTTGGCCAAGCTGCTCGGCGGCGTGGCGGTGATCCGCGCCGGCGCGCCCTCCGAGGCGGAGATGAAGAGCCGCAAGGAGGCGCTCGACGACGCCATCAACTCCACCAAGGCGGCGACCGCCGAGGGCATCGTGCCGGGCGGGGGGCTGGCCCTGCTGCGCGCCATCGAGGCCGTGGAGCGCGAGGAGGCGAAGGTCGATGGCGACGAGCGCACCGGGCTGCGGATTCTCAAGCACGCCCTCGAGACCCCCGCGCGCCAGATCGCGGAGAACTCGGGGGTCGACGGCGGCGTGGTCGTCGATCGCATGCGCTCGGGCAAGGGCAACTTCGGCTACGACGCCGCGCGCAACGCTTACGTCGATCTCGCCGAGGCGGGCATCATCGATCCGACGAAGGTGGTGCGCATCGCTCTGGAGAACGCGGTGTCGGTTGCCAGCGTCCTGCTGCTCACCGAGGCGACGCTGACCGAGGTGCCGGAGCCGAAGCCGCCGCCTGCCGCACCGATGGAATGAAAAGGCGATGAAACGCACGACGAGACGACGTTTGGTCCGATCAAACGCACGAATCTGCTTGGGCGCGATTCTCAGACCTGCAAAGGATCGAGCCCGAGATTTCCTGGCGCTGGGAAGCGCGGGCCTCCCGATCCGCGCGCTGGAGCGCTCGATGTTCCAGGTCGACGGATCTCGCTCACATTCGACGGCGCGGCCGCAATGGCCCCGCAATTGCACATCGTACGAAGATGGTGCGAGCGAAGGTCAGGACGCCGGCGCGCCCGGCGAAGATCCGCAAGACGGAAAAGGAGGTTGGAGCCATGCGTTCCTTGATCCCCTGGAAGCATCGCGAGGAGAGTCTCTGGCAGCCGTTCCGCGAGCTGGAGGAATGGCATCGCAGCATCGATGACCTGTTCGGGCACTTCATGGGCAAGATGCCGTTCGAAGGCACCGCGTTCGCCGGCGGCCCCCCGCTGGAGAGCCTACTGAAGAACGGCAACCTGGTCGTGCGCGTGGACCTGCCCGGCGTCGACCCGAAGGAGATCGACATCAGCGTCGCCGGCGACCAGTTGACCGTGAAGGGCGAGCGCAAGCATAAGGAGGAGGCGAAGGAAGGCGAGTACACCCGCCGGGAGATCGCCTACGGGAGCTTCGAGCGCAGCATGACGCTGCCCAAGGGCGTGGACGCCGACAAGATCAAGGCGAGCTTCGACAAGGGAGTCCTCGAGATCACCATGCCGGCCCCGAAGGAGCTGGCGCCGAAGAAAGTATCGGTGCAGATCGAGGCCAAGAAGTAGCAGCCCGCATCGCGGCGGAGCGGGTGCGGCCGCTGCTCGGAGGGGCGCTCCGCGGATCGGCTTCGTGCGATGACGGCCACGCAATCGTCGCGCCCGCACGCGCTCCGGAGAGTGGCGGAGATGCGATTCCGCGATCGGCGGGAGGCGGGGCTGCGCCTCGCGGCACGCTTGCAGCGCTACCGCCGCAGGCCGCGCACCGTCGTCCTCGGCTTGCCTCGCGGCGGGGTTCCCGTGGCTGCCGAGGTCGCCCGCCAGCTCGAGCTGCCGCTCGACGTGATCATCTCGCGAAAGCTCGGCGCGGCGGAAAATCCCGAGTTCGCCATCGGCGCCGTGGCCGAAGGGGGGGAGGTCTATCTGAATCCGGAGGGCGTCGATTCGGCCGGAGCGGCGCCGGCCGACGTCGCAGCCTCCGCCGCTCGACAGCGAGAGGAGATCGCTCGACGCCAGCGGCTGTTCCGCGATGGCGAGCTGCTCGCGCTGCCGCCGGGCGCCACGGTCCTCCTGGTGGACGACGGCATCGCCACCGGCTCGACGGTGATCGCCGCCATCCACGCGCTTCGCCGGCAGGGAGTCGCCCGCATCGTTCTCGCCGTGCCGGTCGCGCCGCCCGACACCGTCGAGCACCTGCGACCGATGGTCGACGAGCTGGTCGTGCTGCTCGCGCCGGCGCTGTTCTTCGCAGTGGGGGCGTTCTACGAGGACTTCGCGCAGGTCTCGGACGACGAGGTGCGCGAGCGGCTGGAGGAGGCGGCGCGGGACGGACGGCGCAGCGGAGCGGGGAAGACGAGGCCGGTCACGCGGGCGGCACCGCGAGGGTCCCCGTGAGGGCGGTCGTTCGCGACGTCTACTGCGCGGTCGTCTCGTAACGGGCGCGGATCGCCTGATCGATGGCGGCGACGATGTCGGGGAGGTCCGCCGCGCCCAGTCGATCCTCGATCGTGCGCAGGTGCGCGGCGAGCTCCCGGTCGCGGAGAACTTCGTCGATCCAGCGCGAGTAGTCGTGGCGGCGGAGGTGCCCGACCAGGCGATCGGCCGGAAGAACCGCGAGCAGCCCGACGAGCTCCTTCAGCGAGCGCGCGCGGGGGCCGTCTTGCCCGGAATCGGTGAACACGAACGCGTGCGCTTCGGCGACGGGCATGTCGAGATACTTGGCGCGGTGGCGCACGTGCGAGGTCAGGCGCGGAGCCATGCGAAAGCGTCGCAGCCGTCCATCGGACTCCTCCGCGCCCGGCAGCAGCACCGCTTCGTTCACCCGCAGGTCGCGGAACGTACGCCGGGCCGCGTCCGCGTCCGGCGGCGGGCTGCACATGTCGAGCAACGCCTGGATTTCCGGCGGGTCGGTCTCGCGAGTCACCATCACCACCGTGTCGCGGGCCGAGCGAATCAGCGGGTCGATCGCCGACACCCGGTAGGTCACGAACACGTAGCCGGCGAGCTCGGTGTCGACGAGCGTGGAAGCCTCCGCGCCGCGCAGAAAATAATGCGCCTCGTCGAGCAGGATCTTGTGGGGCAGTCCGTTGCGGCGGCGCAGGGCGACGAGCAGCGGGAGCAGGGTGGTCAGGTACTCGATCTTGGCCGCGTGGGTGATCTTGGAGAGGTCGACGAGCACGCTCACGTCCGGATGGCGCAGCGCCTGGGTGATCTCCCGCGCGTGGGGAAGGGGCTCGTCGCCCGCCAGCGTGAGCACGCCGGGAAGCGACTCGAGCGACCGATAGTCGCCTTCGGGGTCGATGACCAGGAGGCAGTAGCCCTGCAGGATGAGCTGCTCGCAGAGCGACCCCGCGAGCCAGGACTTACCGGTGCCGGGCTCGCCCGCGATCACGATCGTCCGCCCCCGCACGGCGAGGCTCAGAGCGGCGCCGTCGTGCTGGTGCCCGAGCAGAAGCCGCCGCCGCCCCATCTGCGCGGCCGACAGCCGGGGCTGGGCGAGCACGCGGCGCAGGTAGGCGGCGACGGCGGCGGGACCGTCGCCGCGGATCGTCTCGTCGGCGACGGCGCGCAGCGCCGCGCTGCCCCACTCGACCGCCACCCCGACCTCGCAGACGTCGAGCAGGTCGTGATCGTTCTCCGCGTCGCCGATGCCGATCGTGTTGTGAAGCGAGGTGCGCAGGGCGAGCAGCGCCGGGCGCAGCCCGGTCGACTTGGCCACCCCCTGCGGCAGCACCATCAGGTGCCCGCGGTTGAAGGCGAGAATCAACGGCAGCTCGAGCGAGCGGATCAACCGGAGGACGCCGCCGGCGGCGGCGGGCTCGACCTCGACGACGCACTCACCGGCCCGGAAATCGATGCGCTGGTTCTGCAGGGCCTGGAGAAACGCTCGATTCGGGGGGTGACCCAGCAGCACGTGCCGGCCGCTCTGCGGGAAGTCGAGGACGGCGCCGTTCTCGGCGACGACGACGTCGAAGCATGCGAGCTCGTCCGCGATGATGCCGCGCAGGTCGGCGAGGCGCCTGCCGGTGACCAGCGCGACGACGACCCCGCGGCGTCGCGCCTCGCCGATGGCGCCGCGAACCTGCGGGTCGAGCCGGCCGTGCACGGCGGTCGTGCCGTCGAAATCCAGAGCCAGAGCGCCGAGCTTCATCGGAAGCGCCGTTGCCGAATCACGATCGGTCGACGTGCGGCGGGCAACGGACCGCGGCACGCACGGTACCCAATCCGGGTTGACCACGCCATGGCTTCAGGCCGAGCAGAAATCGTGCCCCGACCGCGCGCCAGGCGAGGCGGCCAAGATTCCCCGCCGCGCGAATCGCGGCGGCCGATCGATCGCATTGCCGGCGGAGCCCGGCTCCCGCAAAGCCCTCCTGCGGCCCCCACCGATCCGCGGTGGCTCGGCTCTTGCTCGGAGAGGAGACATGGTCGTCGAGATGGCCGCTGTCCTCTACTTCTTCGGGCCGGCCTACGCCGCCGACGTGATGCCGGTCTTGGCCAAGCGCTGGTGGCCGGCCTTCAGCCGGCCGGTCGACGGAGGGCGCACGTTTCGCGGCCTGCCGATCTTCGGCTCTCACAAGACGTGGCGCGGCGTCGTCACCGGAAGCGCGGCGGGAATCGTCGTCTACGAGATGCAGGCATGGCTCTACGGGCTCGGCTGGCTGCGCGATCTCGCGGTCGTCGATTACTCCGCGAACCACCTGCTGCCGGGCATCCTGATGGCCGTCGGGGCGCTCGCCGGCGACATGGTCAAGTCCTTCTTCAAGCGCCGCATCGGCATCGCGCCGGGAGCGAGCTGGCTCGGGTTCGATCAGCTCGACTTCTTCCTCGGCGCCTCACTGCTGGTTTCGGCCGTGCAGCCGCTGCCGCTGCTGCCGTGGCTGGCGGTGCTGCCGATCGTCTTCGCGGGCGACGCCGCGGTCTGCGTGCTCGCCTACTGGGTCGGGCTCAAGGACGCGCCGATCTGACCGCTCAGGAACCGTGGCAGTAGAGGCAGGCGCCGGAGGCCGATCCGGCCAGATAGTAGCTCGGCGGCTCGTGCTCGACCGCCTTGCGGGCCGCCTCGAGGTCGGCGGCGAGCGCTTCGAGCCCCTGCGCCAGCCCCGGGTGATTGGAGGCTTCGGGATGCAGCTGGCGCACGGTCTGCGCCATGTCCGCCAGCAGCAGCACGATCTGCGAGCGGGGATACTGCTCCGGCCCCGCAGCGAGGAGCATCAGGCGGCGCAGCTCCAGCGACTGGTGGCCGAGCAGCCACATCGAGGATTTAAGCTGGGCTTCCGAGACGTAGTGGAACGAAGGCGGGTAGGTGCGTCGCCGCAGCCAGCCCTCCACTGCGCCCGAGCAACCGGCCGTGACGGCCACGATGACGAACAGCAGGGCGCAAACCGGCACGCGCGAGGTCACGCCCGCAACCTATGGCGCCGGGCCCGCCGAGCGCAAGCAACACCAAGTGCACGAACGCAACCCCGCCCGGGGAGCGAGCGCCGGCCGGGTCGACGACCTCTCCGCACCATCGCGACCGCGCGCGATCGCCTCGCCTTTGTCTGAGAGTCGCGCTCCGCCGGCCGGCGCCGCTACGCTCAGGACTCTTCGAGCCGCGGCTGAGGCCCGGGAACGATGCCGGCGATGTCCGGGTCCTCGCCGGGCGCGCTGCTCGCGCGCTCGCCGCGGCGGGAGCGCCGTTCGGCGCGCTGCGCCGCCTTCGCCAGCTGGCGTGCTTTTCGCGCCGCCTCCTTGGCGCGCTTCTGTACGGAAGGTCGGTTCTGTCCCAACAGCACCTCGCAGTCTGTGCGCCGGCGACCGGCAAGTTACACGAACCACACCCTACGCGAGGAACGGCCGGAAAGCCAGAGATCGGCGCGGCCGGCGCGATCGGCGGCGACGATTCCGCCGGGGATCATGCCAGAAATGCCTCTGCCGGATGACCGCCGGCCGGCGCGAGCTTGACAGGCCGCGCCTCGCTCGTTAGTCAAGCATTTATTTGAATATCGACCGGATGAACCGCAAGTCGATAAAGGCGAGACTCTACAAGGAACTGTCGCGAATCGGCCGGGCGCTCGGCAGTCCGGCACGGCTCGAGTTGCTGGAGATCCTCGCGCAGGGCGAGCGCTCGGTGGAGATGCTCGCGCGCCAGACCCGGCTGTCGGTCGCCAATACCTCGCATCACCTGCAAGCGCTGCGCGAGGCGCGCCTCGTCGAAGCCCGCCGGCAGGGCGTGTTCGTCCACTACCGCCTGACGAGCCCCGAGGTCTTCGGCGTGGTGCAGATGATCCGGCGCCTCGGGGAGGAGCACATCGCCGAGGTCGATCGGATCGTACGGTCCTATTTCGGGCAGCGGGATGCGCTCGAGCCGATCAGCCGCGAGGAGCTTCTCGAGCGCGCCAAGGCGGGAACCGTCGTCGTCCTCGACGTTCGCCCCGCGGAGGAATATCGAGCTGGGCACATCGCCGGAGCGATCTCCGTGCCCGTGGATCGGCTCGAGGACCGGCTCGCCGATCTTCCCGCCGACAGGGAGATCATCGCCTACTGCCGCGGGCCCTACTGCGTGATGTCCTACGCCGCGGTGGAGAAGCTGCGGGCGCGCGGCCGTCGCGCCCGGCGGCTGGTCGACGGTTTTCCCGAGTGGCGGGCGCAGGGGCTGCCGACGTCGCCGCGGGGAGGGGCCGCGTAAGGCGGTTCGCCCATGGAAACCTGGATCCGCTTCGGCACCTTCCTGGCCGTCTTCGCGACGATGGCGGCCTGGGAGGTCGCGCGTCCGCGCCGGGCCCTGGCTCGGCCGCGCCGGGAGCGCTGGCCGACGAATCTCGGTCTGACTCTCCTCGACCTCGCATTGGTTCGAGTCACCGTCGGCGCTGCCGCGTACGGCGCCGCCGCGTTCGCCGCGGCGCGAGGCGTGGGTCTGCTGCACTGGGCGGCGCTGCCGCCGTGGGCCGCGGCAACGGCCACGATCCTGGTCCTCGACGTGGCGGTGTACTTCCAGCACGTAATGTTCCACGCGGTTCCCGTGCTCTGGCGCCTCCACCGCGTTCATCACGCCGACCTCGGCTTCGATGCCAGCACCGGCCTGCGCTTCCATCCGATCGAGATTTTTCTCTCGCTCGCCGTCAAGGCCGCGGTGATCGTGCTGCTCGGCGCGGTGCCGTGGGCGGTGGTCGCGTTCGAGGCGATCTTGAACGGCTCGTCGCTCTTCAACCACGGCAACGTCGCGATTCCGGAGCGCCTCGACCGCCGGCTGCGCTGGGCGATCGTCACTCCGGACATGCATCGCATCCATCACTCGACACGAGTGGCCGAGACGAACTCGAACTTCGGCTTCTCGGTTTCGTGCTGGGACCGGCTGTTCGGTACCTACCGCGCCGAGCCCGCCCTCGGGCAGCTCGGGATGGAGATCGGCCTCGAAGAGTACCGCAGCCCGCTCGGTCTGCCGAGCCTGCTCCTGCTGCCGTTCCGCGGGGAGGCTGGGCGCTACACGTTCGCCGGCGCGCCGGCGCGAGCCGGGGCGGGCCCCGGCGTGGAACGGCCATGAACACCGCCGCTCGCGTCGCGCGGTGCTCCCAGCGCGGCGATTGACGGGGGGTCGACGACACGACCTGCCGAGGCGCAGGGCGCGCCCATGCGACGGGATCATCCTGCGTGCTTCGCGAAATCGCTCTGCTGTTTCTGAAGCTCGGCACCATCGGCTTCGGCGGGCCCGCCGCCCATGTCGCGATGATGGAGGACGAGGTGGTGCGCCGCCGCGGGTGGCTCACGCGCGAAGCCTTTCTCGACCTCGTCGGCGCGACGAATCTGATCCCCGGTCCCAACTCGACGGAGATGGCCATGCACATCGGGCGTGCCCGCGCGGGGCTGGCGGGATTGCTGGTGGCGGGCGCCTGCTTCATCGTTCCGGCAACAGCGATGGTCGCCTGGATCGCCGCCGCGTACGTTCGCTACGGCGAGCTTCCCGCAGGCCTCGGCTTGTTGGCCGGGGTCAAGCCGGTCGTGCTGGCCATCGTGCTGCAGGCGCTGTGGCGTCTCGGGCGGCTCGCGGTGAAGACGCGGTGGCTGGCGGCCGTCGGCACGGTGGCCGCCGCGGCGAGCTTCCTCGGGGCGAGCGAGCTGCTGGTGCTGTTCGCGGCGGCGGGCGTGATGGCCGCCGGGCGCAGCGCCGGCGGCGACGGGCGCGCCGGCGCGCCGGCGCTCGGCATCGCGGCGATCGCCGCTCCGGCGGCCGTCGGCGGCGGCGCCGCGGCGACGACGGCCGGCGCGGTGGCCCTGGGGCCGTTGTTTCTCGTCTTCGTGAAGATCGGCTCCGTGCTGTTCGGTAGCGGTTACGTCCTTCTCGCCTTCCTGCGGGCCGATCTCGTTCAGCGGCTGCACTGGCTGAGCGACGCGCAAGTCCTCGACGCGATCGCCGTCGGGCAGGTCACGCCCGGTCCGATCTTCACCACGGCGACGTTCGTGGGCTACCTGCTGGCGGGCCCGATCGGCGCTCTGGCGGCGACCGTCGGCATCTTCCTTCCGGCTTTCGTGTTCGTCGCGGCCAGCGCCCCGTTGATCGAGAGGCTGCGCGGATCGCCGCTGGTCGGGGCGGCGCTGGACGGCTTGAACGTCGCCTCACTGGCCTTGATGGCCGTCGTCACCGCGCACATCGCTCGGGCGGCGGTGTCCGACGTGCAGAGCGGCGCGGTCGCGCTCGTCGCGCTGACGCTGCTCGCGCGCTTCGGCGTGAACGCGACCTGGCTGATTCTCGGCGGCGCCGTCGTCGGCTGGCTGGGCTCGTCGTAGGGCGAGATCGGCGATCAGGGCGACCGATCGGAGCGCTGCTGCGCGGGGTTCCACGCCCAGTACCGGGCCAGCGCGCCCGCGTCGATGCGCAGGTCCGCGCCGGTCATGTGGCGCGCATCGTCGGAGGCGAGGAACGTCACGGCGCGGGCGTAATCGGTCGGCGTCGGTAGCGACTGCATGGGGACGCTGCGGCGGAATTCCTCGAAGAACTGCACGACGGCGTCCGAGGGGCGCTCGCGTCCCCAGCGCACCGCCCGCTCGATCGACTCCCGCGGGTCGGTCGCCGTCGGCGTCAGGCTGTTCACGCGGATGCCGTAGGGCGCCAGCTCCATCGCCACCGAGCGCGTGAAGTTCAACAGGCCCGCCTTGGCGGTGCAGTAGCCGACGTTGCCCGGCTGACCCTGATGGCCCGCCGTGGAGATGACGCTGATGATCGCCCCGCCGCTGCGGCGCGCCACCATTTGCCGGGCCACGACCTGGGTGCAGAGGAACGCGCCGTCGAGAATCACGGCCAACTGGCGGGACCAGCGAGCGTGCGCCATGTCGAGCACGCCCTGCTGATCGAAGATCGCGGCGTTGTTCACCAGCACGGTGACCGGGCCCAGCTCGTCGGTCACCCGGCGCAGCAGGCCTTCGACCGCAGCCGGGTCGGTGACGTCGGCGACGACGCCGAGCGCGCAGCCGCCCGCGGCGCGGATCGCCGCGGCGCAGTCCTCGGCGTTGCGCCGATTGAGGTCGACGCAGGCGACGTGCGCGCCCTCGGCGGCCAATCCCTCGGCGATTCCGCCGCCGATGTTCGGGCTGGTCCCGGTGACGATCACCACGCGGTCTCGAAGCTTCATGGAAGCACCTCTCTCGCGCCGTCGATGTCGAGCAGGCGGCAGGCGTTGCCGCCGAGGATCCGCTGCTCGTCCGCGGGCCCGAGCGCGAGAGCCCGCACGTCGCCGACCGGGTCGCTCGGACCGAGGGGGAGGGGATAGTCGCTGCCCAGGACGAGATGATCCGCCCCGAAGCGTTGCACGAGGTGGAGCAGCCACCGCGGGTCGAAGGCGACCGTGTCGAACCAGAGCTGAGCGCTGTAGGCCGAGGGCCGCTTCGGCGCTCGCTCGCGGCATGCGTCGAACAGCTCGTGCCCCTTGTCCAGACGGGCGAGCAGCGCGGGAAACGTGCCGCCCGCGTGGTAGAGCACGATGCGCAGCGCGGGATGCCGCTCCAGCACTCCTCCCATCACCAGCAACGCCGCCGCGATTCCCGTCGCGTGGAGATTTCCGACCAGCGGCGACAGCAGGTAGCGGGCGAACGGTCCTTGCGGAGAAGCCTCGAAGGGATGGATGCAGATCGGCACGCGGCGCGCTTCCGCCGCCGACCAGAAGGGCTCCAGCCGGCGGTCGTCGAGCGCGAGCTCGGGCGTCGCGGGCGGAATCTCGACGCCGCGCAGCCCGATGCCGACGGCGCGCTCGAGCTCGGCCGCCGCGCGCTGCGGATCCTGAAGCGGCACCGAGGCCAGCGGCACGAAGCGCCCCGGATGGCGCCGCGCGATCTCGGCCAGCGAGTCGTTGTTCACCCGCGCCACCGCGAGCGCCACCTCCGGCGGCGCGTCGGGATAGAGCAGAAACGGCGTCGCCGACACCGCCTGCGTCGTGATGCCGAGCCGGTCCATGTCGGCGAGCCGCGCGGCCGGGTCGCACATCCGCGGTCCCAGCAGCCGGGTGCCCCCCGTGTCCCCGATGTGAGCCGTGCGGCCGCCGGGTCCCTCGACCACGCGAGTCGCGAGGTGATCGCCTTCGGCGACGAGGAACGCGACCACCGCTTCGGTGACCATGTGATTGTGGAAGTCGACGACCCGCGCCGTCGACGCCGCTCGGCTCTGCGGCGTGCCCGTGGCGGTGGCCCGGCTCGGCACGTCTAGCGCTGCTTCCGCAACCGCGGCATCAGCTCGCGGGCGAACGTCTCCATCGAGCGCCGCGAAAGTCTGGGGTCGATGCCCGGGAAGTGCATGCCGAGCACCAGATGCGTGGTGCGGGTGGCGCGGGTGAACTCCTCGAGGCCCCGGGCGACGTCTTGCGGGGTGCCGACGATCGGCCGGAACAGCAGCGGCTCGCTGGTGCTGCGCAGCGCGGCGGCCGGCGGCGGGGACAGCAGCGACGGCGGCCCCTGCATCTCGCCCGCCTCGCGCAGCCACTGACCGTAGACGGCGAGCATCCAGTGCACGTGCTCCTGCACCTCGTCCCACGCCTGGCCGCGGGAGGGGGCGAGGTGCACCCAGACGAGCTGCGCGACGCTGTGATCGGCGGGATCGCGCCCGTGCCGGCGCAGCGCCTGGTCGTAAGCCGAGGAATCGCCGATGCCGAGGAAGTGGCAGCCGAGCCGCGCGGCGCGATCGACGGCCTTCGGCCCCTGGGCGCCGATCCACAACGGCGGGTGCGGCTGCTGCACCGGCTTCGGCGTCAAGCGGATGCCCTGCAGCCGGTAATGCTCGCCCGTGAACGAGAACGGGTCGCGGGTCCACGCGCCGCGCAGCACCTCGATGCCTTCCTCGAGGCGCGAGGCCCGCTTCCGGCGCGAGATCCCGTAGCCGAGGAACTCGTGCGGAGCGTATCCCTGGCCGATGCCGAGATCGAGACGACCGCGCGAGATCACGTCCACGGTGGTGGCGTCCTCGGCGACGCGCACGGCGTCGTGCAGTGGCAGCAGCAGCAGGAACGTGCCGATGCGAACCCGGCGCGTCGTGGCGGCGACGGCGGCCGCGATCGTCATCAGCGAGGGCGAGTAGCCATCCTCGGCGAAGTGGTGCTCGGTCAGCCACACCGTGTCGTAGCCGAGCTGCTCGGCAAGGCGCGCCTGCTCGAGCTGGGATTCGTAGACCTCCGTCCACGGTCTCCTCCATCGCGGGGGATTGCGAAACGAGAACATGAGTCCGATGTCCACGGGGTCTCTCCTTTGCGGGGAGCGCTGGCACGCGGCGCGGTCGCCGCTCGAACGCGGTCGTTTCTAGACCCTTCGGGGAATTCGTGGCAACGAGCGGTCGCGGCGCTCGCCGGACCCGCGGCGCCGCGAGAGGGCCGAGAGAATGAAGTCGGTTTGCTCGGCGATGTAGGCGTCCAGGTCGACGAGCCTCCCGAGGTACCAGCGCTTGAGCGCCCACATGTGGCCGAGCATGACGATGTCGTAGGTCACCACTTCGACGCGGCAACGCCGAAACGCGCCGCGTGCGATGCCGTCGCGAAGCACGGCCTCGAACGCGCGGTTGGTCTCGAGCTCCATGTCCTTGGTGAGCTGGCGGGCCTCCCCCCGCAGCACGTAGCTCTCGCGATACGCCAGCAGCGTGCTCGGCGCGTCGGCGGCGATCACGCGATAGTAGCGCCGGATCAGCTCGCGAAGGCGTTGTGCCGGATCGCCGTCCGGGGGCGGCGGGCCGAGCTTCTGGAAGCGCCACAGCGTGCGCGCCAGGGTGAGCAGCAGGATGTCCTCTTTGCGCTCGACGTAGCGGTAGATTGCCCCGACCGAGATGTTGAGGCGGCCGGCGATGTCGTCGATGGTCGTGCGGTCGAAGCCCTTTTCCTGGAAGAGCCGGGCGGCCGCCGCGATCAGCTCGCCGTAGCGGCGCTCGACGAGAGACGGGTCCCCGACCTGGGAGGCGATCAGCGGTCGCACCCGCTCGAGCCAGGATCGCCGGCGGTCGTCGCCCCGTCGCGCGGAAGGACGTTGCTTGGCCATGGCGGGGGTTGCCCTGGAGTGTTCCGTCGGTCGCGGCGCTGCCGGGATCTCAGAGGATCATGCTGAGCGCGCCGTTCGGCGACAGCGACTCCTGATCGATCGTGATCCGCTTCGCGGCGATTCGCAGGCCTGCCCCGTCGTCGACGAGATCATAGTCCGCATGCCCGATGAAGGGATCGGCGTGGCGATGGCGGAAGCGCCAGACCACGAACGAGGCGCCGGCGAAGATGCGGCCGGGCGGGGAGTCCTCGACCAGCACGTTCGAGACGATCCGGCGGGTACGCGACCAGGGGAACTCGCGGTGGGCATGGCCGCTCAACAGCCGCTTCACCCGCCAGCCGAGCCGCTCGCGGTCGTCGTCCACCAGCACCAGCGACCGGCTCGGATCGGCCTGCGGGTCGTCCGTTCCCGGCACCACGTAGCGCGCATCGTCGGTGAAGAGCGCGAGCCACTCCTCGAGGCGCCATTCGTCGAGCAGCTTCGCCTCACGCGACAGGAAGTCGGCGACGCGAAGCTGGCGCAGCAGACGCGCGTCCTCGGCGGCGCCGGTCATGCCGCGAATCTCCCGTCCGACCAGTCCGAGCGGCGCGTGCCGGTCATGCGGGCGTGCCACTCGCGCCAGAAGCTCCGCATCTGCAGCTCGTCGTCGGGGCGCGGCTCGCGCGCCATGCCGCGCGAGATGTCGGACCACTCGACTCCGTCGGCGGCGAAGCCGATCTGGCAGGAATCGAGCGCCTCGACGTCGTCGGGCGTGGCGAAACCGCCGGGGCCCAGAAACTCGAGGAAGCTGTGCAGCCGGCGCGCGAGCCGCTCTCCCGACTCCTCGCCGGGGGCGATCTCCCACGCGGTCACGTCCATCTCGGCGGCGCCAATCGGCGAGAACGTGCGCAGGGTCACCGCCATGATGTCGTTCACGACGAGGTTCGGGAAGATCAGCAGATTGCGGTTCCAGTCGGCGATGCGCTCGGCGCGCTCGTCGCCGTAACGGCTGCGCAGCTCGGCGCGAATCGCCTCGATCTCGCCGCGGGCCACCTCGCCGAACGTCGGCGCCCAGCGCGCGACCGGCCGCCCCCAGGGCGCCCGGTATTCGATCACGGCGTGCCCGTTGCCGAGCGCGCGGGCGCGGCCGGTGACGACCGTCTCGCCGGGACGCATGGCGCCGGTGCCTTGCAGATAGGCGAGGTAGGTCCTGTGGACCGGCGCGGCGTGGTAGCCGTCGATGCTGTTCTCCGCGAGCAGCTTCCAGTTCGCGCGAATCGAGTAGCGCTGCTCCCCCGACACGACCTGCATCCGTCCGTCGAGCGACTGATCGACGACGAGGTCGAGGATCTCGCGCGCGCCGGCGAGGTAGTCGCCGAGCGCGCCGGCATCGCGATCGAAGCACACGAAGTGGAAGCCGCGGTAGCTGTCATGGCGCGCCACCGGCTGCAGCGACCGCTCGCTGCGGTCGAAGCCCGGCGCGTACGCCGCCTCGTCCGGCACGCCGACCAGCTGGCCGCGGTTGTCGAACGTCCAGGCGTGATAGAAGCACTGAAACGTCTTGGCCACGCCCGCATCCTGGCGGCAGACGATCGCGCCGCGGTGCGGACAGGTGTTGTGCAAGACGCGGATCACCGAGTCGGCGCCGCGGACGAAGACCAGCGGGCGTCCGCCGACGCTGCGCCGCCGATAGGCGCCGGGCTCGGCGAGCTCCGACTCGTGGCCGACGTAGAGCCAGGCCCGCGAGAAGATCCGCTCGCGCTCGAGCGCGAGCATGTCCTCGGAGGTCATGGTCGAGCGGTGGACGCGAAAGACGCCGCGCGCGCGGTCGTCGAGGATGAGCGGTGCGATGTTCATGGGGCCTCCGCGGTATGCAAAGTGAGCGCTCACTCGCTGCACCGGTTCATAACGCCCCTCCGAAAGGCGGTCAAGCCCCGTGCGCGAGACTCCACGCGCGAGACTCCGCACGGGAGACTCTGCGCGGGACGGCGCCGACGCGAGCGGCCGTCAACCGCATCCGCCGTCGCGGGTACCAATCCTCCGCTCTACAGATCGCACGGATGGTCCGAGTCCGCGCCGAGTCCGAGCTCGGGGAAGAGGCCGGAATAGATCGACTCCTGGATGCCGTATCCCTCGGCGTCGCCCTCGCGCACCCGCACCGGCTTGTCGCGAAGCTGGCCGAGCCGGGGCAGCTCGAGCACGCAGTCGGCGATGTACTCGCCCTGCTCGTGATATTCGGCGCGCCAGGAACCGTGGCGTCCGCCCTTCCACGAGCCGTATTCCGCGGCGCGCAGATGAAATCCCGATTGACCGAGCGGCTCGACGACGACCGAGCGAGCTTCGCCGCTCGCCATCGACAGCTCGAACCGTCCGCCGAGAAACGCGCGCGTCGCCGGGTCGAACCGCAGGTGCGGCGTCATGCGCCGGATCTCGTGTTGCGCGCCGTCGGCATGATTGACGTGGCCGGAGTAGTAGTCCCAGTTGTCGGTGGAGTAGAAGAAGCTCTGGATCTCGTACGTCGAGCCGTCCGGACGCCGCAGCAGCCAGGGGCCCCAGAGCAGCCGCACGTTCTTGCTGACCGCCACGTTGGGCATGATGTCGGTCGGCACCGCGCCGATGCCGTCGCCGCGCATGCCCCAGCTGTGATCGCGAAAACCGAACCACTCGTCGTCGATGCGGTGGCGCTCGCCGTCGAGGTCGAGCCAGCCCGACACCGTCCCGGCCTGGTGATAACGAACCAGGTCGAGGCCGACCCGGTAGCCCGCGCGCAGCCGGTTGCGCGCCTCGAAGAACGGGGGCAGGGCGCCCTCGAACTCGACGTCGAAGGCGATCGGTTGGGTACGGTTGCGCTCGAGAACGAAGCGGACCTTCTTCAGCGGTGCGACGATCTCGTAGCGCACCGGTCCGACTCCGGCCGCCTCGAGGTCGCTCGCCAGCGCGCGGCTGGCGCGCACGGTCCACTGCTCGCGATTGCGCGAGACTCCGGCAAAGCCGTCGAGCACGTTTCGGTTGATGTACTTGCCGAGGCCGAAGTCGAGCTGCAGGCCGCCGTCTTTGCGCGCGATCGAAGCCCAGATCTTCTCCGTCCAGCCGCGATCGGATTCACGGACCGTGGCGAACGTGTCGGCGATCTGGTGATTGAGGCTCTCGTCCGCTTGTACCAGTCGACCGATATCGCCGATTGCCATCGTGTGAGTTTCCAGCGCGGGGGCGGGGCAGCGCCCGAATCGTTCTTCCCGCAGCACCTCGCGATCGACCGGCGTGCCGGCCGCCGATCGTCCGGGGTCCCGCGGGGTCGCGCGTATATCGACGCAGACCGGCGCATCGGTCAAGGTCTCGTGCCGCGGCGCGCGCGGCCACGGTTGTGCCCGGCCGCCTCGTGCCGGATAATCCGCCGGATCCGCAGCGGGCCCAGGGCTTCGGGCCGACCCGAGGGACGGAGGCAGGATGGACCGGCCAGAGCACCTCGACGATGTTACCGGCGCGCGGGAGGCAGGCGGGGAGGCTGTGCGCCAGGCCCTTGCCGGCTCGGGCGAGGTCCAGGACGCCGCCACGCAGTCGGGACTGCCGCTGCGGCCCGTGTATACCCCCGCCGACATCGCCGGACTCGACTACCTGCGCGATCTCGGCTTCCCCGGCGAGTTTCCCTTCACCCGCGGGACCCGCGCCGCCGGCTACCGCACCAAGGAGTGGACGCGGCGGCAGGTCATCGGCCTGGGCACTGCGGAGGAGACGAACGAGCGTCTCCGCTACATGATCAGCCAGGGTCAGGCCGGTTTCTCGGTGTGCGGCATGGGCTACGCGAACTACGACTCGGACTCGGAGCACGCCCTGGGCTTCGTGGGTCGGGGCGGGGTGTGGATCGACACGCTGGCCGACATGGAGACCCTCCTCGAAGGGATCGACATGCGCACCGTCACCATCAATCAGATCGGCTACTCCATCCCGATCCTGGCCATGATCCTGGCCGTGGCCGAGCGGCGGGGCATCGCCTGGGCGGAGCTGCGCGGGACCACGCAGAATTGCGTGCAACCGGGCGGAGAGGGCCCGGCGCGGCATGGCAACGGCGCCGTCGACATCCTCGAGTTCTGCACGCGCGAGATGCCGTTGTGGAACAGCGCGAGCATCTCCGTGCGTAACACCCGCGATCAGGGCTGCACCGCGCCCCAGGAGGTGGCGTTCGGCTGCTTCCAGGGCGCCTACACTCTGGCCGCCGGCGTGGCCCGGGGTCTGGATGCGGGCCGGCTCGCCGGCCGCATCTCGTTCTTCCTTTCGGCGGAGAACGACTTTCTCGAGGAGGTCGCCAAGTACCGGGCCATGCGGCGGCTGTGGGCCCGCCTGGTGCGCGAGCGCTTCGCGGTCACCGACCCGCGGGCGTGCATGCTCCGCTTCCACGTGCAGACCTCCGCGATCAACCTCACCCGTCAGCAGCCGCTCAACAACGTCGTGCGCGCCACGCTGCACGCGCTCGCCGCGGTGCTCGGCGGGGCGCAGTCGATGTCCGTCAACTCCTTCGACGAGGTGCTGGCCACGCCCACGCGAGCCGCGGCCACCCTGTCGCTGCGCACCCAGCAGATCCTCGCCCACGAGTCGGGCGTGACGAAGGTGGTGGATCCGCTGGGCGGTTCCTACTGCGTCGAGGCGCTCACCGGCCAACTGGAGGAAGCCGCGCGCACCCTGCTGGCCGAGCTGGAGGCGCTGCCCGAGCGCGATGCCTTCCGGCGCATGGAGGAGACCACCCGCGACGAGGCCTACCGCCGGCAGCGGGCGATCGACCGCGGCGAGATCAAGGTCGTGGGGGTCAACTGCTTCGCCGACGCGGCCGAGGACGACGAGGGTGCGCCGCACATCGAGGTACAGCGCTACGATCCGACGTGGCGCGACAAGCAGATCGAGCGGCTGGCGGCGGCCCGGCGCCGGTGCGACCCGGCGCGCGCGGCAGCCGCCTCCGCGCGGCTGCACGCCGCCTACCGGGCGCGCGAGAACATCGTGCCGCCGATGATCGAGGCCGTGACGGCGTCTCTCTCCATCGGCGAGATCGCCCGCATCCGCGAAGCCGCCCTCGGCGAGCCGTTCCAGCCGACGACCTGGAACTTCGGTCGCTGAAGAGCGGGGACATGCGCGTCGTCCTGGTTCAGGACTCCACGGGGCACAGCACGGGCTACTACGTGGTCGCGCGCGCGCTGCGCGAGGCCGGCTTCGAGGTGATTCTGGGCGGCGTCCTCCTCCCCGCGGGGATCGTCCGGCTCGCCGCCGACGAGGGGGCCGACGCGATCGGCTACCGGATCATGGATGGGTCGCCGGTGATCCTGGTCGGCCGGTTGCGCGAGGAGATGACCCGCCAGGGGGTCGGGGACATTCCGATCGCGGTGGGCGGCATCGTCCCCGACGAGGAGCTGCCGCGGCTGCGGGCGCTGGGAGTGGCCGCGGTCTTCCGGCCCGGCGCGACCTTCGACGAGATCGCCCGCGGCCTCGGCGCGCTGGCGCGGCCCCCGAGCTCCGGCCGCCCGTAGCCGCGCCCCGGGTGCAGCGGCCCGACGCCGTGCGCGGCGTCTCGCGCTTCGCGCGTGCGAGAAACGCGCCGGCGTCGTCGACCGGACGGCCTCGATGACCGGCGACGCACGCAAGGACGAGTCAGTCGGACGCGAACAGGCCGGCGAGCAGTGCGTCGACGCCCTCGCTCGTGCCGGGCGTCGTGCCGGCCGTCCCGTCGACGGCGCGGTCGGCGTGCGTGGTCTCGGTTCGGAAGTGGGCGCGCACCTCGGGCGGCAGGAAGCGCGTGAGCTGCGCGTACCAGTGGCGGTCCTCGCGGCCGCCCGAGCGGCGGTGGTAGCGGAGCGGGAACGAGACCTCGAGAGAAGGTGCGCCGGCCCTCGAGTGTACGGAACCGCCACTCCCTGGCTCACGCCACCGCGACGGGAGGGTGGGGGGACTTCGTCGGCGATTCTTCAGCAGACGGCAACCGGATCGAGACAGGCCGCCAGATCGTAGACCGAGTCGCCTTCGGTCGACACTTCCAGGGGATTGATCCTGGCGGTCGAGAAATAGGTCCGCGCGATCTTGTCTCGGCGCTTGCGCAGGAGGGAGAACAGCGCTTCTTCCGCCGCCGGAGAGGACCAGCCGCCCTCATGGACTACGGTGCGCAGGTCCTCGTCCGTGACGGAAGCGACGAGCTTCGCGCCCCAGAACGAGTCCCGGACGGTGGCCCGATCGAAGAGGGGATTCGGATAGGTCGTCCGCCACTTCTCCGGATCGAAGATCGTGGCCTCGAGATAGCCGAGCGAGTGATGGGGGAC
>JACPRU010000033.1 GCA_016189835.1 Deltaproteobacteria bacterium
GCTCCGCGCCGCACGCTGGTCAGCGCGTCCACCGAAACCACCTCTCGAAGAGCGATCTCACGCGCGGCGTCAATCGCGTGCGGTTGTACGCGTCTCCGATCTTGCGGATGGCTTCGGAGCGCGTCGGGTAGGGATGGATCGCGCGTGCGATCGTAGCGAGGCCGAGACGCCCGACCATGGCGAGGGTCACCTCCGAGATCATCTCTCCCGCGTTGGCGGCGACGATCGTCGCGCCGACGATCTCGTCGCTGCCCTCGCGCACGTGGATCCTGACGAATCCCTCCGTCTCTCCGTCGAGGATCGCCCGATCGACCTCCCCGAACTCCTGGACGAAGGTCCTGACGGCGATCCCCCGCTCGCGCGCTTCGTGCTCGTAGAGGCCGACGTGCGCGAGCTCGGGATCGGTATAAGTAACCCACGGGATCGTCAGCGCGCTCGCTTTGGCCCGCCCGAAGAAGAGGGCGTTCTGCACCACGATGCGCGCCTGGAAGTCGGAGTTGTGCGTGAACTTGTAGGGAGAGCACACGTCGCCGGCGGCGAAGATCCTACGATTCGTGGTTCTCAGCCGGTCATCGACTGTGACACCTGACGCCGCATCGCACTCCACTCCGGCCCCCTCGAGGTTCAAGCCCTCGACGTTCGGCAGACGACCGACTCCGACGAGGATCTCGTCGACGCGTACCTCGCTCCGCTCGCCGTCGCAGTCGAGCTGGAGCAGCTTGTCGGCGCCGTGCCGTTCGACTCGGAGGATGTTTCGGCCGCAGGCGATGCGTACGCCGTCGCGCATGAGTGCTTCCGCGACTCGCTCGGCTGCGTCCCGGTCTTCCCGGGAGAGGATCCGGTCGAGCGCTTCGAGGAGATGCACCTCCGAGCCAAAGCGCGCGAACGCCTGCGCCAGCTCGCAGCCGATCGGGCCCGCACCGATGACCGCGAGGCGACGCGGCAGGGACGTGAGCGAGAAGACGGTTTCGTTGGTGAGGTAGCCGACCTCGGCGAGGCCGGGAATCGCCGGAGCCGACGCGCGAGCGCCGGTTGCGATCACCGCTCGGCGGAACCGCAGCTGCTTGCCGTCGACCTCGATCGAATCGCGGCTGCCAAAGCGGGCCTCGCCGAGAAACACGTCGACGCCGAGCTTTCGGAACCGCGAGGCGGAGTCGTTCGAGCTGATATGTGCTCGAATCCTGCGCATCCGCTCCATGACCGCGGCGAAGTCGACGGTCGGGGGACCGGGCAGGGCGACGCCGAACTCCACGGCGTCGCGCGCTCTGGCATACGCTCGCGCGGCCCCGAGCAATGCCTTCGAGGGGACGCATCCCACGTTCAGGCAGTCGCCTCCCATCAGCTCCCGCTCCACGAGGGCGACCTTGGCGCCGAGGCCCGCTGCGGCCGCAGCGGTGACCAGTCCTGCGGTACCCGCTCCGACGACGACGACGTTGTAGCGCCGAACCGGCTCGGGATTGACCCAGTCTGGCGGATGTACATTGCGGACGAGCGCACGGTTGTGCTCGTCCCAAGGCTTCATCAAGATCTTTTCCGCGCTGGGTTCCATACGTCACCTTCGATGCCGTTGGAGAGGAGTTTGTCGTTCAGCGTCGATTGAGCCCCACGTCTCGACGCTTCGGCCACTGGAGTGGCCGTCTCGCATTCCATGCCCCGCTCCGAGTCGGGGCATGATGCGACCCTCAGCCCCGAGCTCAGAGGATCGAAGGGGCTATCGAGTTGCTCTCGGCTCAGCTTCGTCGGCTCGCGGAGCGTTCTCGAAGCGCGCTGCGAACGCGCAGCCGGAGCTCTTCCGGAATCACCTCGGTCGGGAGCTCGCCCGTGAGCTTCACCACCTCGCCGTAAGTGCGGGCAAACGCCTCGCAATCCGCACAACCTCGGAGATGCTTCTCGATGATCGCCGCAAGCTTCGGCTCGAGTGTTCCTTCGTAATATTCGCAGAGCACCGCGACGACATCCTCGCAAGTGCGCTTCCCCAAGAGACGCATCATCGTTCCCGCGACGCGTTTCATCAATGGCCTCCGGCGAATGTCCCGAGGCGTGCCCGCAACCAAGTGCGAGAGCGGTGTAGGCGACTGCGAGTGGCGGAAACCGTGAGGCCCGTGGCGGTAGCGATCTCTTCGTGGCTCAGGCCCTCCGCGTCTTTCAACCACACCACCGCGCGGTCGACCGCGGGAAGGAGCGCAAGGGCTTCCGAAAGTGCCCGGCGGAGCTCCGAGCGCTCCGCCGGGTCCTCAGCCGATTCGGCGAAATCCGCGACTGGTCTGACGTGCATGCCGAGCCAGTTGAACTTCGGCAGGTCCTCCTCTAGCACGGTCGGAGCACGGGCGGTCGCCCTTCGATGCATGAGGGCGTAGTTCACGGCGATCCGGTAGAGCCAGGTGCCGAAGGCAGACTTCGCCTCGAAGCTCGCGAGCTTCTCGAAGGCGGCGAGCAAGGCCTCCTGATAGACGTCGGCGGCTTCCGCCGGATTCTGCACGATTCGTAGCACGGTCTGATAGACCCGGCCCTCGTAGGGCTTGATCAAGTCTTCGAAGGCCGTGACGTCGCCGGCGTGGACCTTCGCGATCAGCGCGGCTTCGTCGCGGCGTATCGCCGGCCCTCCGTCCACGGGCACTCGCGTAGCGAAAGCGGCTCGGCGGTGCAAACGAACTGCTGCGAGCATCGCCTATCGCCCTCCGCTCGCTCGAACATACCCCCTCATCGCGACGTACGCCTCGAAGGTCATGGCGTGCCTGAGCGGGCTGATCGCGAAGAGCTTGCCCAGCGTGTCGAGCTCTCGGTCATCGATCACGACGATGATACCCTCGATTGGACGAAGAGCCGGTTGTGGGCACTCCCGGGTGCTCACGGTCGGGCTCTCGCCCTCGCGGCTTTCCCGGGGAGCTCGGCGAAGAACGCGGGCGGCGTTCGATCTCGTCTGCGTCACGTACCGTGCTCGGCAGGCGCAAGCTCACGTTGCCTGCTCTCGAGAGAGCGCCCAATCCACTGCTCGATTGCCGGGACCGGCGCGACGCCGTCGTGGGTCGCGAGCGGCTCACCCTCGTCGAAGAGCACGAGGGTCGGCGTCCGGCGGATCCGGTAACGCCGAAACGTCTCGAAACTCTCATGGAGCCAGCACCGAGCGAACCCGATCCCGGCATTCTCCACGAGCTTCGGCAGTCGCCAGCTCAGGGACTCGCAAGCGATACAACCTCTCGACGTGAACATGACCAACACCGGCCGCGGCGACTTCAGGATGCGAGTCGCAAAGGTGTTGTCGTTTAGAATGATCTCGGTGCGGTCGCTCATTTCTCCGGGTCCCTCGATAACCTCACGCGGCCTCGGCCGGCACGACTTGGAACGGATGCGTCAGCAACGTGGCGGCAAGTCGATCCATGATGTGCCTTCGTTCGGGCCTCGCGGGATTGCTTTCTGTCTCTTGGATGATTCGCGTCGCGGAACGTCGCAGTCGATCCGTCTTCGCAAAGGTTGCCGCGGTGGCTTCCAGGTGCCGCTGCGACATGTCCGACCGCCGGAGCATCGAACGGATGAAAGGCGGACGACCGCTGAAAAATGACTGGCTCTCCACCGAGGGAGGCCTGAAAGGGAGAAGACGATGAAGACGGTTCAGTGGACGAGCGCTGGATTACTCATCGCGGCTACGCTTGCTGCGGGGCCAGCATGGGCAGCGGGCGGGTTGCTCCGCTTCGAGGTGAATCCGGAGCAGAGCAAGGTCAGCGCGAGCGTGGCGGAGCCGATGGCGATGATTCGCGGAAACGCCGGCGGGGCGTTCCGGATCACGAGCGGAGAAGTGGAAGGGAATCCCAGCCAGGTCGGTGACACCGCTCGAGTGAAGGTGGTGATCGACGCGGCGAGCTACAAGACGGACAGCGAGGGGCGCGACCAGGACGTGAAGGAGAACGCTCTCGAAGTGCAGAAGTTTCCGACCATCACCTTCGAGAGCACGGGCCTCGCCAGCGCACAGCAGAATGGCGATACAAACGCGAACCTCAGCCTCGTCGGCCGTCTGACGCTACACGGCGTGACCAAGGACATCACCGTGCCGGTAGCGGTTCGCCTTGAGGAGGGCCGCCTCGTCGCCGACGGCTCTTACGCCTTCAAGTTCGAGGAGTACGGCGTCAAGCGCCCGTCGAAGATGATGGGGCTGATGACGACCGGCGACGTCGCGACGATCGAGTTTCACGTGGTCGCCGATCCCGCTTGAAGCAATCAGAGGCCGTCGCCGGTGTTCGCGGCGGCTCGGCCGCTCCAGTCGGCAGCCGCCGTGAGCCTACTCCACCGTACGCCCCGGCAGTGAAATCCGACTCGGCCCAACGACGACGCGGCATGGCAAATCCCGAGAAGAGCGCGCTGGTTCTCGCTGGAGGAGGAATCACAGGCTTCCTCTACGAGGTGGCGGTCCTGGCGGCATTCGAAGAAGCCGCCTCCGGCGGCTTCGGCGCCGGGGACTTCGACATCTACATGGGAACCAGCGCCGGCGCGGTCCTCGCGGCTCTGTTGGCGAACGGCGCCTCGATCCGTGAAGTCTACGGAGCGCTCGATGCGGACGATGGCGAGAGCCTCTTCAACTTCCGCCAGAGCGACGTCTTCGGCCTCGGTGCGCGGGGTCCGCTCAGCTTGATCATTCAATTCCTGAAGCCGGTCCCTGGGATCGTTCGTCGGTCAATCCGCGGGCGACGCTGGCCGTCGTTCGCGGAGGTACTCGCAGATTTTCAAGCGCATCACCCCCCGGGATTCTACTCTACCGATCCGCTGCAGGAGACGCTCTGCTCTCGGTTCACGACGCTCGGGTTCCGCCACCACTTCAACGAGCTCCGCCGTGAGCTCTACGTCACCGGCACCGACATCGACAGGGGCGAGCGGCTCGTGTTCGGGAGCGGAGAGCTTCGCGACTTTCACATCTGCCAAGCGGTCTCGGCCTCCTGCGCGATTCCGATCTTCTTTCGCCCGATCCGCATCGGAGAGCGCGACGTAGTGGACGGCGGCGTCTCGGGCGCTCCTCTCGATGTGTGCGTGGAGCGAGGGGCGCGACAGATTCTCTTCGTGAATCCGCTCGTCCCCCTGCAAAACGATCGGTCTCGCGTCTGCTTGCCCCTCGACGAGGGACATTGTGCACGAATTGCCGAGAAGGGAGTCGGCTGGATCGGCGATCAGGCGATGCGGCTCCTCTTCTCCGTGGAGGTGAGCGCAGTGCGCAAGGCACTCGCGGCGAAGCATCCCGAGGTTCGGCTCTCGGTCGTGTCGCCGGCCCGCGACGAGGTGCCGATGTTCATGACCAACGTGATGTCGTTTTCGGCTCGCAGAGAGATCCTAGCTTACGGAAGAGAGTCGGCGAGCCGGTACTTCGCGGGCTCGGGACGTCCGCTGCTCGAGCACCTGATGGCGGGAGCGGCAATCAGGAGGGAGCTCTGAACCAATGGGCACGGCGTGGGGTCGGGATCGCGGTCCTCGTAGCGCTCCTCACAATTCCCTCGTGGGCCCGTGGGTTCGAAGCGGCAAAGACGCTCGCCCGGTTTCATGATCCGGTCGTCGTCAAGACCTCGGAGCTCCTCTCCCTCGAAGATCATGAAACTCGGCACTACCGGCTCTATGCCTCCCGATCCGGCGCATACGTGCCCATCCCGTACCAGTTCGACCAGCGCAACGACCTCGGCGACATAATCTTCTCCGATGCAGCCGAAGGCTCGGATTTCGCCTTTGATCGGAACGACGAGCTCGTCTTCATGGCGAAGGATGCGGGCGACCGTGTGACCGCCGCGACTCTGCCCGCCGGGAGCGCCGATGCACTCGAGATCGAGCTGGCCGACCCAGTCGACGGCGGGCGCGGGTGGGCCTACCTCGTCCGGTTTTCCGACGACCCTCCGCCCCCGTCGGCGGTGCGGTATGCCACCTTCGACACGGCCCTGAACCATCTTGGAGCCGACCTCTACTCGATCGACTATGCGCCGGGGCGAAACTATTTCCTCGCCATGCGGCTCGCGCCCGAGGCCGGGGGGAACGGAGAGTCGATCGCCGACCGCATGAGTGTCCGAGTGAACCCTACGTTCTCCCTGCTGTTCACGAGCTGGAGCCCGGAGTTCACCGAGGACAGCTTCACTGTCCAAATCGACGGCGTGAAGAACGGCTCCGTGAGGGCCATCCGTAGAGTTCGCCAGTCGCTTGACCTCGGGAAATACTTCCCTGAGGTGCCCGGCGGCACCACATACACCTACTACTACTTCAGCTCCTTCAGCACGCCCTCGAAATTCTCGCTCCCGTGGCTTGCGCTGAAGGCACTGCGGGCGTTTCGCTTCACGGGCGTGAGCGTCCTTGGAAAGCATGCGAGCGGAATGCAGTACTGGGATGCGGCAAACCCTGACGGCGTGCGTCTCGGAACTACGCTCGCCGCCGGCGTCGAGACTGCTCAGGATCACGATTGGTATGTGCTGAGCGGCTCTCGCGGCGCATGTCTCCACACGTTCGCGATGCCGGAGGAGTGGCGGCGGTGGGGAATCGTCCGCGGCACCGTGCTCCAGGGCGATTCACCGACCGCAGTTGCCGACGTCGCCGGCTACAGCCTCCTCAACATGACGAACCTCCGCGCGGCCGGGGTCTACGACATGGACATGGCCGTGATCTTTCTGCCGCATGCTTATCGGCCCGGTGATGAAGTCGAGCCCCTCAAGATGCTCAGACAACCTCTCGCGGTGCTCGTGCGACCTGTAGCGATGTGACGGCCCAGCTTGCACGGACAACACTTCGCCGCGGGCTGCATCAAACTTGTGACATGAAAGAGCCTGGGAACGATAACGGGGTGACGACGATGACGACCCCCGGGGCCGGCTGATCGAAGAGGCTGTCGAAACGCCAGCGAGCTGCGAGTTGCCATGACGAACGCGTTCGTCACTTCCGCAAACGAGCGTGTCGCCGACGGCGCGCGGCGCCTGCTCGCGAACGAGTTCGAGTTCGACGAGCTTCGCGCACACCTCGCTCGGATCGATGCCCTTGCCCTCCACTTTCCGATTCGTACGATCGAGGTGAAGTCGAGAATCGCCGATGCGCTAGTCGCTCGTGGCCTCGCGCCGGTCTTCTTGAAGTGAGGGGCCGACCCCTCTGCCCGGCGGATGCGACACATGTCCACGACTCGCATCCAACTGAAAGGAAGCGAATGAGCCCCGGGAAGCACGATTTTGCGCCGAGCGAGCCCCAATTACTCGAGGCGGAGTGCCTCTTACCGACGCAGTTCTGGGATCGAAGGGGCCCGGTGATCGCTTCTCCGGAAGGTCGCTTGCTGCTCGCTGTGCTGGACGAAGCTCTGGCCACTTACCTGCGCTACGCTGGCGCAACGGACCGTCGCGCCAGGCGACTCTTCGACGAAGCCGAGGAGTGGATCTTCTCGCCGGCCATCGATTGGCCGTTTTCTTTCGAGAACATCTGCAGAGTCCTCGGCATCGAACCAGAGTACGTTCGACGGGGGCTCGTGTCTTCGAAGGCTCCGCGGCGGGGTGGAGCCCGCATCGTCGGGAGGGTGCGGAGGGAAGCGGGCCGCTGGACGAGGATCGCACACCTGAGGGCGTCTTGATGACTGATTCACGAACGCAGTCCGCTCGCCCGAAGGGAGCGGCGCCGTCGCCCCCAGCTGAGGTCGCCGGGGTCAGGCCGACGCGACGGGCGGGAAGGCAGCGGCCCAGCGGTACCATCCTCTGGATCGTCGTCGCCTTTTTCATTTTCGCCGTGGCGAGGATCTTCGATCTTCCGGGATTGCTGACGCGCTCGCTCTCATGGATCGACAGCCTCGGTCCGATTGGCCCGATCGTCTTCATCCTCGTTTACGTGCTCGCTACGGTCCTCTTCGTGCCTGGCTCAGTGCTGACTCTCGGCGCGGGAGCCATCTTCGGCGTCTTTGCCGGCTCGATCTACGTCTCGATTGCCGCCACGTCGGGCGCGACAGCGGCGTTCCTCATCGGTCGACACCTCGCCCGCGATTGGGTCGCTGGACGCATCGAGGGCAATGCGAAGTTCAAGGCGATCGATGAAGGCGTCGCTCGGGAGGGCTGGAAGATCGTCGGGCTGGTCCGGCTCTCGCCGGTCTTTCCCTTCAATCTCCTGAACTACGCCTTCGGCGTGACTCGCGTGTCGCTGCGTGACTACTTCTGGGCCTCGTGGGTCGGGATGATCCCGGGTACGGTCATGTACGTCTACATCGGCTCGCTGGGAGGAGATCTCGCCACAGGCCGCTCGCGCACTCCCGCCGAATGGACGCTCTACGCGGTGGGCCTGGCTGCGACCGTCGGTGTCACGCTCTTCGTGACCCGTCTAGCGCGGCGAGCACTGGAGCAACGAATCACCTGATCAGCGCGGGGCGTCTTGCCGGGCCGCGGTCAGGGTGTGGCCGGCGGTTTCGCTTCGAACGCGATGTCGCCGTACCAGGCGGTTGCCGCCTCACCGGTGTTGTCGCTGTCGGTCATGATCGCGACCGCCGAGGTCAGCGGCGGGTCGTCTCCGAAAGCGCTTCGGTAGTCTTCGAGAAGGTTCCGCTCCTCCGTGACCCACCGTCCGACCTTCCCGGCCCCGCTCTCGACGACGACCATCTTCGAGCGGCTGCTGTAAGCGTTCGGGATGATCGTTCCGACCGGTTCACGGCTGTCCCAGATGTAGTCGATCGCGGCCGTGGGCGGGTACTCGCCGTAGAAGAGTCGGGCAGCCTCGAACTGGGCCCGCTCGAGGAAGCCGAGCTTCTTCGCATCGTACTCGAAGGTGACGTAGACGCGGGCCGGATAATCGTCCCCGGCCTTGGTATGCGAGTCCGCTTTCGCGATCAGGTTCTCGACCTTCCAACGCCACGTGATGACCGGGTAGGCCTTCGCGTCGATCCGGATCGGCCTCACGAGCGCCGAAGCGGACCCATCGCTGATCGCCCGAATCACGACCTCGCTAGCCTCCTTCACCATCTCGTAGCGCGTGTGACGCGGGATCTTGGGGAAGTCGAGCTCGCGCCACCCCACTGGAAACGCTCCGCCCGGCGCGGCGGAGGAGAAGGGGCCGACGTCGATAGCGGATTGGCCAACCACTACTGTCGCGCTCAGGCAAGCGACAGCAAGTGCCGCGGCCATGAGGCGCGGCCAACGACCGCTCCGAACACGAAGCCGGTTCACCCGGTACGCTCGCATGATTCTGCTTCTCGAGAAAAGGGCTCCGAACGATCATTGCCACGCTCATCTTGCTGAGAGAACGGCTGGCGTCATGGCCCTCGAGCAGCCGAGGCTTTGTTCTCGATCGTGAGCACGGTCAGCGTGTTCCCGGACTCGCTGACGGCGCCACTGGAGCTCTGTCACCCTCCGCGGCCTTCGGTTCGAAGTGTACGAGGAAACGGCGCAGCGACAAGAAGTCGTACCGCTCGATCCACCGCGGGACCGCGAAGAAGAGGACGACGAAAACCGCGCCTGTTGCGATCGTCGCGAAGCGGTTCTCGACGACCGCCGCGCCGAAGACGTTGTAGGCGAACGTCAAAGGCAACATTCCTACCGCGGTGGCCAAGGTGAACCGCGCGAGCGACAGCTTGGTGAGGCCCGCGCCGTAGCTCACAACGTCGAAGGACACGAACGGCAGGAGGCGTGCGACGAGCACCATTCGCGTGAGCACTGGATCAGAGCACGAGGTGCAGAAGTTGGCGTGACCGCGGAGCACCCGCTCGACAAGCGAGCGACCGAAGGTGCGTGCGATGGAGAAGCTCAACACCGCCCCCACCGATGCCCCGAACACGCAGTAGACGGTTCCGAGCATCGGCCCGAAGAGCCTTCCGGCGGCGGCGTCGAGCGGCAGGCTCGGGATCACCGGGAAAATCGCCGCCGTCATCATGAGGGCAACCAGAACGAGCGGCGCCCACGGTCCGGCTGTGCGCAGCTCGGCTTGGACGCGCTCGGGATCGAGGTAGGAGGTGATTCCGAGGCGGTGCGCTATCGCCAGCCCGGTGCCGAGGATGATGGCGACGCAGACCGTCACCAGGATCCGACGCCCTCGCCTGCGCTTGTCGGGAGTCACGCGGCCGATCTCGAAATCAGCGTGTCTCGGAGGATCGTGCAGGGGGCGGGTCATCGCGCGCCTCGGCCTGGGTGAGTGCGTGCGCGGACGAGTACGAGGAGACGGAATAAGGGACCAGGAAGGTGAGGGCGATCTTCAGCAAAACCCGAGGGGAAAACTCGAGCGCGAAGACGGCTTCCGGCTGGTTGATCACCGTCAAGACCGGTCCGACGACTGCAGCGACGCCGATGGCATGCTTCACCGTAGCGGGAAGGAACCAGTTGCGTAAAACCGTTCGCCAACGTGATCGCCTTCCCGGACTCGGACGGTCGATTCCATCGGGCTCTTTCATCTCCACAGCACAGCGACTTGCCACCTTGGATGCTCGGGGGCTGCCGGTTGTCGCTAGTCCTCAAATAAGCGCGTGAGAGATCAGTTGCGATGGCAGTGAAACGGGAAAGTCCTCCGAGATGAGGTATAAGCCGCGCGCTCAGCGCCGGCACTCCAAGGGGCCGGAGCGCCAGGGGCGCACACCGAACTACCGCGGGAGAAAGCCGACGAACGAGGCTTTCGCAGGCTGCCCACGATCGGACAGTGGATCGGCGAGATTCCCTACCAGCCCCAGGGGCTCGACTCTCCCGGTCGGATGATCGTGCGGCGGGTCCTGATCGAGGAGAAGGACGGGCCCGATCGCCATCAACCGATTCCCTTGGCGCTTATTTCAGGGCTAGCTGAGAGCGAGATGGATCCCCGCGCGCGTGAGCAGCGCTGCACGGCCTCAGACGCCGCCCCGCCGGCCGCGAGCCCGAGCCGGCGGTTGGCGGGGCCGGTGTTCGTCGCGGCGGCCTGCTTCTATCTGCTGAGCGGCGGCGGCTACATCGACGGCCCCGACGGCACCGTCATGTTCCGCGCCACGCAGAGCTTCGCGCGCGGCTCGCTGGCCGTGGAGCCGCTCGCCTCGTGGCCCGAGCACGGCGGCGTGCCGGTGGACGGCGGCAAGCGATTCTACGCCTGGTTCGGCCCCGGCCTGTCCGCGGCCGCGCTGCCGGCCTATCTCCTCGGCCGGGCGCTGCTGCCCTGGACCGCGGCGCGCGAGCGCGGCCTGTTCGACGTCGAGCGCCGGCGCAGCGGCGGCGAGCCCGGGTTCCGATTCCGCACCAGCTGGTACGAGACCGGCGAAGCGAACTTCGCCGAAGCGTTCACCGCGTTCACGACCGGCTGGACGAACGCCCTGGTGACCGCGGCGACGCTCGTCTTGCTGCTCGCGATCGCGGTCGATCTCGGCTTCGACGCCAGAACCTCGCTCGCCGTCGTCGCGCTCGCGGCGGTGGCCTCGCCGCTGTGGCCTTATGCCAAGGGGTTCTTCGCCGAGGCGCTGGCGGCGCTCGGCCTCACCGGCTTCGTCCGCTTCGCGGTTCGCGCCCGGCGCGGGCAAGCCGCCGACTGGGCGGCGGCGGGAGCGCTGCTCGGCGTCACCATGACGACGCGGGTCACCCACGCCGTCCTCTTCCTGCCGGCGGCGATGCTCGTCCTGGCCGACTGTCGAGAACGATCGGCTGGCGAGGCGCGGCGCCGCCTCGCCGGCTTCGCGGCAGGCGGCTCGCTCGGCCCGGCCGCCGTGGGGATCTACAACCTGGCGCGCTTCGGCGATCCGCTGCAGACCGGCTACGGCAAGTACGCGCACGAATGGACGGCGCCGTTCCTGGAGGGGTTTGCCGGCCTGCTGGTCAGTCCCGGGCACGGGATCCTCCTCTACTGTCCGCTCGTCCTGCTGTCGGCGGCCGCCGCACGCCGCTTCGCCGAACGCGCGCCCCGCGAGCTCGCCTTCGTCGCCGCCAGCCTCGCGCTGCTCGTCGTCCTCTACTCCAAGTGGTTCCTGTGGGAGGGAGCTTGGTGCTGGGGCCCCCGCTTCCTGCTGCCGCTCGTGCCGCTGCTCGTCCTGCCCAGCGCGGCGTTGCTCGAGCGCTTCGGCCAGCTCGGGCGCGCCGCGCGCCTGGCGGTGCTCGCGGTGGTGGCGCTCGCGCTGGTGGTCACGGCCAGCGGGGTGGCGATCAACTTCGTCGACTACCACGTCTGGGTGCGCGCGCACTTCGCCGAGAACCTCCCGCGGTACCGGAGCGAGGGGGCGGCGAACTACTACGCGCTGCTGCGCTGGGGCTGGCGGTTCGCGCCCCCACTCTACCTGACCTCGCTGCCGAGCCAGGCCTTCTTCCTGCCGCTCGCACTGGGGGCGCCGGGGGTGGTCCTCGGCTCGTTCGCCGTGTTTTCGGCGGGCCTGCTTGGCGGCTTGCTGTGGTTGCGCCTGAGACTTACGCGGCTGAACGACCGAGCGTAGCCGATCCGATACAAGTGTATTCGGTCGGATACGACAAGGCCGCGAATTTACATGATTTCTTCTCGATGATTCGGTGCTCGGCGCTGGCACGCCGATTGCCTATCCAGCGGCATCGGCGCACGGTGCGTCGAGGTGACCACGGAGGTCGGCGAGACATGTTGACGAGAGTTCGCAGGTCGCTGCGCGACCAAAAGGGACAGGGTATGACGGAGTACATCATCATCGTCATCCTGATCGCCCTGGCGGTGCTCATCTTCACTCGCTTCCTCGGCCAGAAGGTCGGCCAGAAGACCAACGAGGCCGGCAACAAGGTCGGAAGCCTGACGATCCCTCCCTAAGGCTTAAAGCACCGGGGCTGGGCCGCCTCGGCCGGGGCGGCTCAGCCGGATCGTGCGAACGCCCGCGATGCGCCGCCGGAGCCCCTGTCGCACATCGGTCAGCGGTCAGCGTGGAGTCGGGACGACGGAGTACGTCGTCCTCATCGTTCTGGCGGGGCTGGCCGCGCTGTCCCTGTACGCGCAGTTCGGCAGGTCCGTCGGTGGCAAGGTGGACGTGGCGGGCAAGCGGGTGGAGGCGCTCGGTCAAGACCGAGCAGCGACGGTCGGGGGTGCTGCGGGCGTCGGGGGTTCGGGCCGGGAAGGCGACTCCGGGGCAGCCGCCGGCGGTGGCGCGGCGGCTGCGAGCGCGGAGGTGTTGCCCGAACCGATCGACGGCAGTAACCAGACGGCGGGCGGAGGGGTCGACACGCGCATGATCGTGCTGCTCGGGATCCTCGTGGTGGCCGTCGGAGCGCTAATGATCCTGGCCGTCGCTCAGCGCGTCCGCAAGGACAAGAAGAAGGCAAAAGCAGCGAGATAGGGTGGCGCGGCGGTGAAGCGACCAAGCAAACGCCCGCAGGCGGGCCAGGCGATGATCGAGTTCATCATCATCTTCTGGTTCGCGTTCAGCTTCCTCATGCTGATCATCCAGATCACGCTGATGTTCAACGCGCACAGCATGCTGAAGCTCGCGGCCTACAACGCCGCGCGGGCGGCGATCGTCACCCGATCGGGAGACGGCCCGGAGAAGCCGGTCAAGCTCGGCGAGATGAAGGACGCGGCCCGCAAGGCCGCCTTCTTGACCATCCTGCCGGTGATCCCGGGCATGCACGGACGGCTGAACAGCTTCGGCGCCGTGCTGAGTCTGTTCACCGACCTGCCCGCGGACCTGAGCTCGGTCGGGCTCGGCGCGCTCAAGGGACACACGCGCGGGTTGATCGGAGTGGCCGTCGAGTACTTCGGCGGCGGGTTCGATCTGACGAATCAGGCGCAGAAATTCTTCGACGTGAAGTTCGTCAATCCCACCAATCTCGACCAGGAGATCGATTCGATCCCCGGCCGGATCGAGTTCGACGACACCTCGAGGACCAGCCTCACCAATCCGAATCAGAGCAATCTGATCAAGGTCGTGGTCACCTGGTACTATCCGCTGGTCATCCCGTTCGCCGATCAGATCATCTACGCGTACACCCACACGGCCGACGTGATCATGGGGTTGGCGCAGACCAGCCCATCGACGATCATCGACGTCGCGCTCGGCAGCTACCAGCGACGCCCGGTCTGGGAAGTCGGCTGGGTGTTTCGTTCGAGCGCGTTCACGTTCTCCAACCTGTTCGGGTTCCGCGTGCCGCTGCGCCAGAGCTACGTGATGCGCATGCAGTGGGATCGGGGCCCCGACTGACGCATGGGAAAGCGGACGATGGCGAAGAAGCCCGGCCCACGCCCGTTCCTGTCCGGCCCGCGCCGCTTCCTCGCGCCACGCGGAATGGGCGGCCAGATCATCGTCTTCTACCTGGTCTTCATCATCCCGATGGCGATGCTGATGTTCTCGATCTACAACGTCGGCCAGCTCGCCACGGAGAAGATGAAGCTGCAGAACGCGGCCGACAACGCCGCCTACTCCGCGGCCGTCTGGGAAGCGCGCTACATGAACCTCGACGCGTACATCGCCCGGGCGATGGTCGCGAACTACGACACGATGGCGATGCTCTTGTCGATCTGGTCGGTCGCCGACTCGTGGGACGGGTTCATCGGCATCCTCAAGTTCGTCACGCAGTTCATTCCCTTCGGCATCGGCGCGGCGATCAAGGCGGTCCTCACGCCCATTCACATCGGGCTGCATCAAGCGAACCGGGGCCTCGCCAAGGCGATCGGCGGCGGCAAAGAGGGCCGGGCGATGCTCTACGTGATGGAGATGTACGCGAAGATTCTCGGCTACGCGCAGGAAGCGCTGTACTTCCTGAACCAGGGCGGGCGGACCTCGGTGATCCAGTCGATCGCCTGGGGGGTGGACCCCAAGATCCGCTACGTGGGGTTGGCGGAGGTCCTCAA
Source organism: Deltaproteobacteria bacterium (assembly GCA_016189835.1). GTDB lineage: Bacteria > Desulfobacterota > Binatia > JACPRU01 > JACPRU01 > JACPRU01. The sequence goes on from JACPRU010000033.1 coordinate 14,707, forward strand.
CGCGCTCAGCCTCAACTCGCGGATCAAGTGGGACAAGCTCGACTCGAGCAACGACTTCGACGAGGACAAGGCGCTGCGCCAGACGATCACCCGCTCGCTGAACGAGATCTCGCGCGGCAACAACTTCCGCGACGCCGGCAGCTCGCTGCTCAGCCCCATCAACGCGGTATTCTCGGTCTTCGATGCGGTGTGCAGCTTGATCACTCTCGGCAGCGGCGGCTTCAGCATCTCGATCGGGCCCGAGGGGTTCGACGTCAAGGACTTCGACGAGGTCACCGGGCAGATCGGCGGGCCGGGCGAGTGTAACTCGGGCTGCGACGAAGACCAGATCGTGCAGAACGACAAGCTCTACGAGCACGACTTCGCCGGCGTCGCACTGGAGCTCTGCGTCGTCACGGTCCGGGTGGGCCACCACAGCGACGACGCCTGGAACCTGGGCGGCAGCAAGGCGATCTCCATGAGCGGCATCAACGTCGCCCCGCCCCACCTGGTCGACGACGTGGAGACCACGGGCGACGACCACGGCGCGTTCCAGGACGTCAAGAACTTCACCGACAACGGCATCGACTGCTCCTCGATCGGCACCGATCTCGGCGATGCGATCGGCGGGGGCAGCCTCGCCGACAACTGCCGCAGCAGCTCGTCGTCCACGTGCGGGTTCAGCGACCCGTTCCAGGCCATCACCCTGACGAACGCGCTCGAGAACGGCGACATCACGCCGGCGCAGTATCAATCGGCCTGCCGCTCGAGCCTGTGCAGCGGCGTCCCGGAGGGGTCGACCTGCGAGTCCGAGGTCCCCGATCTCGCCGACCGCCTGAACGCCGCCGACCGGTGCGGTTCGCTCTTGGCGCCGGGCGGCGAGTCGGCGGGAGGCTCCACGGACTTCGGCGGCACGAGCGCCGGCTCGGGCAGCGGCCCCTGCCAGACCGTGTACATGTTCGACACGCCGCTGAACGAAGTGCAGATGACCTGGTTCGTGCGCGACGACGACATCGACGACGCGCTCGATGGGCGCCGCGTGCAGGGGCCGACGGTCTTCGTCTACTTCGAGAAGCCGGCCGACAACCTGCCGCTCTTCCGCGGCCTCCACTACCCACAGCCGCTGACGCTCGGCGCCTACTCCTTCGCCAAGGTCTACTACACGCGCAAGCCCGGCGATACCGCGGCCTCGCCTGGCTCCGGGAACAAGCGCATCGAGGGTAAGGAGACGCTCTTCAACCCGTTCTGGGCGGCCCGGCTCGAGCTGCCGAAGATACTCGGCAGCAACATCCTCTTCCACTGAGCGATGGCTTCGCGACGATCATCGGCGAGCGCCCGCGATCACGGCCAGTCCCTGGTCGAGACGGTGATCTTCCTGCCCGTCCTGGTCATCATCTTCCTCGGCATGTTCTACCTGAAGGGCCTGCTCGACACCAAGATGCGGGCGGTCGAGGCGGCGCGCTACGTCACCTGGGAGAACACCTGGATCCCGCGCGAAGGGATCAACCTGAACGTCGCCGAGGACGGCCGCGCTCGCGGTCACAAGGGCAACGCGACGCTGCGCAACGAGCTGATCCAGCTCGGCCTCGGAGCTTATCTCTGCAACTCTTGCCCCGCGCAGGGAGTCCAGGGCACGAAGCGCAAGGAGGGACTCGGCGACTACCTGAGCCGCGTCCAGCCGGGATCCGCGCCGATGACGACGACCATCCCCGCGGTGGTGACCCAGCTCTTCGGCGACCTCGCCGGCTTCGGCGGCGGCAGCACTTCGGCGTTCACGTCGAATCCCGACGGCCCGCCGAGCACCGGCGGCGGGTCGTCGAGCGGCAGCGGTGCGCTGTCGAGCCTCGATCTCGGCAGCGGCCTGAGCGACATCTTGAACATCGTCGGCGGAGCCGCCTTCACGGTCTACGGGGTCATGGGCCACCAGACCAAGTGGGGGACGGAGAGCGACGAGTCGGTGCTCACCTCCCAGGTCGTCTACAAGTACGACGCGGGGGGGACGACGATCTTCGTGCCGCGCTTCGTCTCCGAGCAGTCGAGCATCCTCTCCCACCCCTTCAACATCAAGCGCAGCAACGACAACGAGGAGCACCATCGCCTGGCGGGCGACGGCAGCTCGTGCACGGACACCAACAACCTCGGCCACATCTTCGATCTCTGGCTCTTCCCCTCGGGGCAGCCGACGGCGCTGCGCATTCCGAAATGCGCCTTCGCGGCGATCGCGACCGTCACCAATTTTCTCAGCGCCCTGAACCCGTTCTCGCCCAGCGTGCCGCTGCGGCTCCCGAACGGCACGCTCAAGGAGTACCCGGAGATGGATCTGCCGGCCAGCTCGGGGGTCGGCGGCGGCCCGTCGGGCTCGGGAGGCGGCACCGGCAGCGGCCTGGGCGGCGGCAGCTCGACGCCGCCGGGATCGTGAGGTCGCTATCGATGAAGCGCAGAGTGCTGCCGTCGTGGGTTCACCTGGTCACCGCCGGGTTGATCGGCGCCCTGTTCCTGGCGTTCCTCATCGTGCGCAGCGGCGGCGTCGAGGCGCGCGCGCAGTCGTTCTTCGATCTGATCGCGCGGGGCACCGCGCCGATCCTGAATGTGGACTCGATGCTCGGCCGGCGAACCGCCGAGCCGGCGCAGGGCTCCTACGTGCTGAACGGCATGCACGTGAAGTACTTCACGATGGGCGCGCCGCAGGGGGGCGGGAGGACGATCATCGAGCTCGAGAACCTGATGGCGCGGGCCGGCTACATCCACCGCATCATTCCGGTCCAGGGCGTGCCCACGCTGGTCGGCATCCATCCCGAGACCAAGATGCTGCTGACCGCGCGGCCGGGGCGCGACCGCCGGGGCGCTCCCGCCATTCGCTTCTCGCAGCAGAACCTCTCCGAGCTGCGCGAGGACTTCCCGGCGGAGATCCCCGGCGTGCCGGTCTATCCCGGGGCGAGCGGCAAGATGCTGATCTCGTCGGAGGGCGGCGCCAAGAGCGAGAGCCTGATGTACGCGGCCGGCGGCACGGCCGAGGACATCAGGCGCTACTACCTGGCGGAGATGCAGCTCGCGGGCTGGTCGCCGGTCGTCGCTCCGCCCGCGCCGGCCGGCCTCGCCGCCGGGGTGATGTTCTTCTCGAGGGGCGGGGAAGAGGCATCGGTGCTGCTGGCCGAAATCCCGCAAACCGCCGCCGCGATGGTGCTGGTGACGGTCGGCGGCGCGCACGCGGCGGAGGCCGGATGACGCCGCGCGCGACGCCCCGGCGATCCGCCGGCCGGCGAGGTTGTCAAATCACGACGCGGTGTCCTATAGGAAGCTGGCCATGAGCGAGTGCAAGCCCGCCTCACGACGTCGCGAGCGCGGTCAGGCGATGACGGAGTACGTCGTGCTTCTGTTCGGCTGCATGCTCGGGCTGCTGGCGATCCTGACGCCGATGGCCAACGCGATTCACAACTACATGAAGTCGATCTACTTCTGCGCGTCGCTGCCGTTCCCGTGAGCCCGTCGAGCCTTCACGTCCCGAGGCGGTAGGGGAGGATGCCATGCAGAGTCGTATGCCGATCGTCGTTGCGCTCGTGGTCGCGGTCGCGGCGATCATTCTCACCAATCTGTACATCGAGCAGATCCGCCGGGAGTCCGAGCCGGCCACGTCGACCGTGATGGTGGCGTCCCGCGACCTGACGCCGGGGACGATCCTCGCCAAGGAGGACATCGCGTTCGCCGTCCGCTACACCCAGGCGCTGCCGCGGTTCAACGTGCCGTACAACGAGAACACGCTGTATCTCGGTCAGGAGCTGACGATCGCCGTGACCAAGGACGACTACATCCTGTCGACCTACTTCGGCGGCGGCGCGCCCGGCGAGCGCAAGCTCTCGCAGAAGGTCGACGCCAAGCTCAATCAGCGCGCGATGACGATCCCGGTCGACAACGAGCAGGGTCTCGAGGGCTCGATCCTGCCGGGCGACCGCATCGACCTGCTGCTCAGCTACCAGACCGCCGTGCCGACCGAAGCGGTCGCGGCGAGGCCGCCCGCGGGGGCCGCCGCCGCCCCGCCGCGGCGCGCCGAGTTCGTCACCGCGTCGCTGCTCGAGAACGTATACGTGCTCACCACCGGCCGGTACGGCTCCGCCAGCGAGACGCAAGGGCGCTACCGCTCGCTCACCATCCTCGTCAGCCCCGTCGAAGCGAAGCTGCTGATCTGGGCCATGAACCTCGGGAAGCTCTCGGTGCTGCTGCGCAATCCCAAGGACTTGCAGGCCACCGATCGCGCGGTCGCCTCGGGAAACACCGACGATCTCAAAGGCCTCGGCCAGGTGCGCTTGAATATCCCGGAGGTCGTGGCCAAGAATCGGGCCAGCGGCGGCCAATGAGCGGCCCGGCCGCGTAGCTTGCGATGATCTCGCTCAAGGTCCACGGCGAATCCCATCCCCAGTCCCGAGTCGAGCAGTTCGCCAAGGACGAGGTATCGATCGGGCGGGTGGCGGGGAACGACCTGGTCCTGGCCAACACCACGGTCTCCTCGCATCACGCGCGGATCTACCGGTCGAACGGCTCGTGGATGGTCGCCGACCAGGAAAGCACGAACGGCACGTTCCTGAATGGGGAGCGGGTGGGCGGCCCGGCATCGCTGTCGGACGGCGACGAGATCGCGGTCGGCGAGTTCCGCATCCGCGTCGACCTCGGCCAGGAGGCGAGAGCGCCGGAGCCGGCGGGGGAGGCCGAGCCGGCGCACGCCGACGACGCCGCCGTGCGCGAGATCCGCCAGAAGATCCACAAGCGGCTGATCGAGTTTCTCGATCTGCGCTGGGTGGATCTCAGCAAGCTAGGCGAGGACCAGATCCGCTCTCAGGCGCGCGGCGCGATCGAGAACATCCTGCGCGAGATGGCGTGGGAGATCCCGAAGGGGCTGAACCGCGACCGGCTCATCCAGGAAGTGCTCGACGAGGCCCTCGGCCTGGGGCCGCTCGAGGACCTGCTCGCCGACGACGACGTCTCCGAGATCATGGTCAACCGCTTCGACCAGATCTACATCGAGCGCAAGGGCAAGCTGGTGCTCTCGGACAAGAAGTTCACCAGCAACCGCGCGGTGCTCGGCGCCATCGAGCGCATCGTCGCGCCAATCGGACGGCGCATCGACGAGAGCTCGCCGATGGTCGACGCGCGCCTCAAGGACGGATCGCGCGTCAACGCGATCGTCCCGCCGCTGGCGCTGAAGGGCCCGTCGATCACCATCCGCAAGTTCAACAAGACCCCGCTCACGGCCGACGACCTGGTGCGCTTCGGGGCCATGACCCGCGGCATGGCGAACTTCCTGAAGCTGTGCGTCGAGCTGCGCCAGAACATCGTGGTCTCCGGCGGTACCGGCTCGGGAAAGACCACCCTGCTCAACATGCTCTCGTCCTTCATCCCCGGCGACGAGCGCATCGTCACCGCCGAGGACTCGGCGGAGCTGAAGCTCCAGCAGGAGCACGTCGTCTCGCTCGAGACCCGCCCGCCGAACCTCGAGGGAACCGGCGCGGTGACGATCCGCGACCTGGTGCGCAACTCGCTGCGCATGCGCCCCGACCGCATCGTGGTCGGCGAGTGCCGCGCGGGTGAGGCGCTCGACATGCTGCAGGCGATGAACACCGGTCACGACGGCTCGATGACCACCCTGCACGCGAACTCGCCGCGCGACGCCCTGGCGCGCATGGAGACCCTGGTGCTGATGGCCGGCATGGACCTGCCGGTGCGCGCGATCCGCGAGCAGATGGCCTCGGCGGTCAACATCATCCTGCAGCAGACGCGCTTCAGCGACGGCAGCCGCAAGGTGACCTCGATCTCGGAGGTCACCGGCCTCGACGGCGACCAGATCCAGGTCCAGGAGATCTTCTACTTCAAGCAGGACGGTTACGACGCCAAGGGCAAGGTCGTCGGCCGCCACGTGCCGACCGGCTACATTCCGCGGTTCTACGAGCAGCTGCGCCAGCGCGGTCTAGCCGCCGATCTGACGATCTTCCGCAGCGAGGAGGCGAGCTAACGATGTTCGGCACGGGACTTCCGGTCGGTCCGCTGCTGTCGCTGGTGCTCGCCACGGCGCTCGCGACGATGTTCTACGGCGCGTGGACGATGCTGGAGGCGGCCTACGCCGATTACCGTAAGGCGTACGTCGCGGAGGCCGCGGTGTCGCTCGGCGACCTGTTTTCCACGATGAGCCCGGAGCGGGTCTTCAACCTAAGCCTGCTGTTCGCCGGGATCGCGTTCATGCTCTTCGCGGTGCTGATCAACGTGATCGCCGGCGCGTTCTTCGCGGTGGGCGCCTTCTTCTCGCCGCGCATGTACTTCAACCTCGCCCGCGACAAGCGCCGCCTGGTGTTCTCCGAGCAGCTCGTCGATGCCCTCGGCATGATGGCGAATTCGCTGCGCGCGGGGTTGACGCTGCCGCAGGCGATGGAGCTGGTGCAGCGCGAGATGAAGCCGCCGATCACCCAGGAGGTCGGCCGGGTCCTGCAGGACTACCGCCTCGGCAAGGATTTCGACGAGGCGATGCTGTCGATGGCGAAGCGGGTCGGGAGCCGCGACCTCGACATCCTCGTCAACTCGGTGATGATCACCCGGCGCAGCGGCGGCAACGTCGGCGAGATCTTCGGCAACATCGCCACCACGATCCGCGAGCGCTTCCGAGTCGAGCAGAAGCTGCGCGCCATGGCGTCGACCGGCACCGCCCAGGCCTTGCTCATGTCGGCGATGCCGTTCATGTTGATGGGAGCGCTGTTCTTCGTCGAGAAGGAGTACGTGATCCTCTTGTTCTCGACCACCGTCGGCCTGATCGCGGTCGGCGTGGTCGTGTTCCTGGTGGTCGCCGCGTTCTTCTGGATCCGGCGCATCATGGACCTGGACATCTGAGGTGGCGATGGGCTTCGACGTGCTGACGTTCTACGCGATTCTCGGCTGCTGGGCGGTCGCCTCGTTCCTGCTCACCTACCTGATCATCATCAACCGCCCGGAGGCGATCGCGCGCCCGGAAGGCCGCGAGGAGCAGATCCCGAACGCGGTGATGCGCATCGCGCTGCCGATCGCCCGCATGCTCGCTCCATTGCACCGCAACGCGGCGAACACGCCTCGCGGCCGCGACCTGAACCGCACGCTGGTACGCGCCGGGCGGCCCTTCGGCCTGACCGTCCCGGAGTTTCTCTGTCTGCGCTACGTGGCGATCGTCGCCGGGGCGCTGTTCGGCTGGGCGATCGCCTTCGGCTTCACGGGGCGAGGCGATCCGGTCTACGTGGCGGGCGGCGTGGTGCTGTTCTTGATGCTGCCGGGGTCGCGCCTGAAGGGCATGGTGGAGTGGCGGCGCGTGCGGATCTTCCGCGACATGCCGTACGTGCTCGACCTGCTGGTGTTGTCGACGGAAGCCGGCCTCGACTTCTCCTCGGCGATGAACACGGTGGTTGAGAAGGGTCCGAGCGGTCCGCTGGTCGACGAGTTTCGCGTCGCGCACCAAGAGGTGACGCTCGGCAAGTCGCGCGCGGACTCGCTGCGCGCCATGGCCGAGCGCATCGACCTCGCCGAGCTGACGAGCTTCATCCTGGCGCTGATCCAAGCCGAGCAGCTCGGTGCGAGCGTCGGCAAGATCCTGCGCATCATGTCCGAGCAGATGCGCATCAAGCGCTTCACGATCGCCGAGGAGATGGCCGGGAAGGTTCCGGTGAAGCTCATGGCGCCGCTCTTCGTTTGCATCTTCCCGGCCTCCTTCCTGGTCCTCGGCGTGCCGATCTATCTGAAGGCGAGCCTCGGCGGGCTGAGCTGAGATCCCGCTGCCTATGAACGTTCGCCTCGAGGACGTCGAAGAGATCCGCTTCGTCGTGGTCCAGGGCGCCACCACCGGATCGCGGGTCACCTTCGCCCCCGAGCCCCGCACCGTGCGCATCGGCCGCGCGGTGGACAACGACATCGTGCTGAACGATCCGGCCGTGTCGCGGGCGCACGCCCGGGTCGACATTTCGGCCGACGGCGCGCGGATTCAGGACCTCGGCAGCGCGGGTGGAGTCGAGAAGATGGGGTTCCGGCTCGGCGCCGCTGCCGAGCCGCTGGTGAGCGGCGACGAGTTCAAGATCGGCGCGACGATCCTGCGCTACGAGCTGCTTCTCAAGAGGGGCGCCGTTCGCCGCGCCGCGAAGCCGGAGGAGGAGGCGGCGAAGAAGAAGGCCGCGCTGCCGGCGCCAAGGGAGCTGGTCGGCGCGGTGAGCAAGTCGTTGCGCCGATTCGGGCTGCGCACCCCGGCGAGCCAGATCCTCGCGCTCGCCGCCGTGGCCGCGCTCCTCGTCGTCGCCTTCTGGCCGTCGAAGCCCGGCCTGCCCCCGCAAGCCGGGGCCGAGCCGGCGCCGATCAACTTCGAAGCGGTGGTCGGCTACGTGCCGGGGGGCGACCAGAGCCATCTCGACGGCGCGGTCTTCGAGATCCCGACCGACGCCGACGCCCAGGCGATCTACTTCAAGGTGAACGCGCCGCACGGGATCGACGTGCGCGTCGGCAAGCAGGTGATCGTCTCGCAGAAGCCGTCCGGCGACTGGCGCGATCTCATGTTGCTGGTGATCCCGCGGGCGGTGTCCGGGGACGGCGCGCCGCAGTTCGTGCTCGACAACCTCGGCTACGCGCCGGCCGACGGCGGGGTAGACCCCGCGGCCGCTCCCGGCTGGGCGGTGGCGAGGATGTGGGCGGCACGGGTTGCGGCGGGCGCCACGCTGCAGGCGCAGGTCACCGCCGACGCCAAGATTCTCGAGACGCTGTCGACGGAAGTGGCGCAGGATTCGCGAGAGCTCTACCGCTTGGTGGCCGGACTGCGCAGCCTCGCGGTGGGGCTCATGAAGCTCGCCGGCCGCCCGGTGATCGTCCTGCAGCTCGGCGGCACGGCCCGGGGAGACCTGGTCACGCCCGCCCTGCGGTCGGCGCGCGAGGCGCTCGAGGGCGGCCAAAACGGGCCGGCGCTCGACCGCCTGACGCAGGCGCTCGGGGCGGCCGAGAGCCGGCTCGATCGCGAGTACCGCGAGCGCTTCAACGCGCTCCAGCTGCTGCAGAAGCGTGGCGCTGGCCAGGAGGTGGGGGCCTTGCTCGCCTCGCTCGAGCCCTGGATCCCGGAGCCCACCGATCCGCGTCATCGCGAGATCCTCAGCCAGAAGCAAAACCTTGATGCGGCGGCCCAATACGGCTACGACGAGGCCAAGAAGAAGGCCGAGCTCGAAGATTAGGCCGGCAAGATGATTCTCTCGGTTTCGCAAGCCGGAAACGGGTCGCCCCGGCGCCTCGATCTCCAGGGCGCGGAAGTCGTGCTCGGGAAGCATCCCGATTGCGACGTCGTGCTCGCCGACGCGAAAGTGTCCCGCCGCCACGCGCACATCGTGTCCCGCGCCGGAGCGCTGTTCATCAACGACCTCGGCAGCACCAACGGCACGAAGGTCAACGGCAAACGGCTCGACGGCGAGGCGCCGCTGCGCAGCGGCGACGTGATCGAGATCGCCGCGTTTCGCATCCAGGTCGACGAAGGCCCCGCCGGCGCCGCGCCCCGGCCGGCGCAGCGGGCGCCGGCGGAGCCGAAGCCGGCGGCGCCGAAGCTCGCGGAGAAGGCGGCGGAGGCGAAGGCCGAGGAGGAGAGCGAAGAGGCCAAGAAGGCGCGCATGTTCTGGGCCTCGATGGAGAGCTTCTTCCAGCCGATCTGGCAGTACATCGAGAACCCGTCGGTGTCGGAGATCATGGTGAACGGCCCGCGGGAGATCTTCTTCGAGAGGAAGGGGAAGCTCGAGCGGTCGCCGGCGACGTTCACCGAGGAGGGCGTCCGCGCGGCGATCATGAACGTGGCCCAGTTCATGGGCCGGCGCGTGAACGAGGAGAATCCCTATCTCGACGCCCGCCTGCCCGACGGCTCGCGCGTGGCCATCGTGCTGCCGCCGTGCTCGCGCAAGGGGCCGAGCATCGCCATCCGCAAGTTTTCGAAGGAGAAGCTGACGCTCCAGGACCTGATCCGCTTCGGGACGATGAGCGAGGAGATCGTCCAGTTTCTCGACATCGCCGTGAAGCTGCGCAAGAACATGATCGTCTCGGGCGGCACCAGCTCGGGAAAGACCAGTCTTCTGAACATCATCTCGGCGCTGATCCCGAACGAGCAGCGCATCCTCGTGATCGAGGACTCGGCCGAGCTGCAGCTCCAGCAGGAGCACGTGCTGCCGCTGGAATCGAAGCCGCCCGACAAGCACGGCAAGGGCGAGGTGACGCTGCGCGAGCTGGTTCGTGCCTCGCTGCGCCTGCGTCCCGACCGGATCGTCGTCGGCGAGGTGCGCGGCGGCGAGGCGCTCGACCTGCTGCAGGCGATGAACACCGGACACTCCGGGTCGCTGGCGACGACCCACGCCTCCTCGCCGTTGCAGACGCTCTCTCGTCTCGAGACCCTGACGCTGTTCTCGGGCCTCGACCTGCCGATCATCGCCATCCGCGAGCAGGTCTCGACGGCGATCGATCTCATCATCCAGGCCGCGCGGCTGCCCGACGGGTCGCGCAAGGTGACGCACATCTCGGAGGTCCTGTCGCTGACGCCGGAAGGCAAGTACCAGGTGCAGGACATCTACCGCTTCGTGCGCACCGGCATGGAGGGGGACCGCATCGTGGGCGAGCATCGAGCCGCCGGAAACCTTCCGTCGTTCCTCGACGAGATCGAGCTCGCGGGCTTCAAGCTTCCTCCCTCGCTGGCCGAGCTGGCGAGCCAGCCCGGGGCCCGAGAGAAGGTCGCGCGCAAGGCCGGCGCGCATTGAAGCCGCGGCGACGCGAGGGGAGGATCAGTGGCCGAAGAGAAGAAGCCGCCCGCGTTTGATCCGGACAAGACCGTCGTCGACGTGCGCCGCCGCGACGCTCCGCCGGCGGACGAGCGGACCATCGTCGCGCCCCGGCCGCCCGCCGAGCGGCCGGCGGCACCGGCGGCGGATGCCGAACGCACGGTGGTGATGACCCGCCGTCCGGCGGTGACGGAGGATCTCGACAAGACCCGCGTCGCCGCCGCGCCGGGCGCGGGCGCCGGGGCGATGGACCGGACGATGGTCACGCCGGTCGGAGCTCCGCCGGCGAGCGCCGCCGCCGCCCGCGGCGGGGATTTCTTTCTCGTGCTGCTCTCCGGATCGCAACGCGGACAGCGCTTCCCCCTCGGCCACGGCGACTTCTCGATCGGCTCGGCCGCCGGCGCCCACGTGCGCCTGGCGACCGCCGAGCCGGCGCACGCGAAGCTCACTCGAGAGGACGACGGCTACGAGCTGCAGAACACCGGCAGCCGCGGCTCGGTGATCGCCCACGGTCGAGCGATCACGCGGTCGAAGCTGAGGACCGGCGACCTGTTCAAGGTCGGCGATCACGTGCTGCGACTGGTGAAGGTCGGTGACGTCTTCTCCTCGGATTACTCGGACTCGGACTTCGAAGCCCCGGGAGCCGGCCGCTTTCTCGACCCCGAGTACCTGCGCGAGCATCCCGCCCTGCTCGCCGTGGCGGGCGTCGTGGTCGTCGCCCTGGTGGTGTTCTTCTTCCGGCCGCAGTCCTCGGCGCCGCCCCCGACGCCGACCACCGCGACGGACGACAACGCGCAGCGGGCCGAGCGAGCCAAAGAGGTGAGCGCGATGCTGCTCGCCGGCGAGGTGCTCTTCAATCAGGGTCGCTACGTGGCGCCGCCCGACCGGCCGGAGGAGGAAAACGCCTACGCGAAATTCAACCACGCCCTGGCACTCGATCCGGGCAACGACCAGGCGCGCGACTGGTTGAAGAAGATCGACGGCAAGCTCGACGAGTCACGCCGCGAGCGCGAGCAAGCCGAGCTCAAGCGCCTCGCGGCGGAGGAGGCCGCGCGGGAGGCGGAGCGCCGGCAGCTCGCCAAGCGGGTCGAGGCCATCCTGGTGGTCGGAGACCAGCTCTTCCAGGCCGGCAAGGTGGTCGAGCCGGCCGGAGACAACGCGCTCGTGCGCTACCGCGAGGCGCTGAAGGTCGACCCGGACAGCGTCGAGACCCAGGGGCGCATTCGGCGCGCGATCTACTCGCTGGTCGAGCAGGGGGACGGCTACCGCGACCGGAAGGACAACTGGCGAGCGCTGGAGCAGTACCGCAAGGCCGACCGTGCGGCCGCGCACAAGGATCCCGAGATCGTCGCCCGGCTCGATGAAACCGAGAAGATGTTGAAGTCGGGGATGGCGAGCACGCAGACGCGGATCGTCATCTACCGCGACGACAACGGCCAGCTCTACGTGCTCGACGAGATGGACAAGGTGCCCGCTCGATACCGAGATCGAGCGATCGAGATCAATCCGGTCCAGAATCCGGCCCAACCCTGAATCGACGGGAGGTCCGAGGGGACGGAAGACACTCCGAGGTGCCGCACGGCAGCGGCGAGGGAGGGCGCGATGGCGGAATACAGGCTGCTTTCGGTAACGTTGAAAACCCCCCACGGTATGCAGAGCTGGCTCAATCGGCTCGGGGCGGACGGCTGGCGCACCCGGGGGGCGACCGCGAGCTTCCTCCTGCTCGAGAAGTCCACGGTGGCGCGAGAAGCCGCGCTGGTGTCGATCACGCTGCGAGGCCCTGTGGGGATCCTCCGGCAGGTCGAGCGGTGCGCCGGCGAGGGATGGGAGCTGGGCGCGATGGGAGCGAGCTTCCTGTTCTTCGACCGCCCCCGCGACGGCGCGGGCCGCAAGCTCGACTACAAGATGGACTCGATCACGCTGCGCTCGCTGGCGGGCGTTCGCAAGCTCGCCGACGACTACGGCGAGCAGGGATGGCGGCTGCGAGGGTTCGGCCCGAGCCTGGCGATCTTCGAGCGCGAGGAAGAGACCCGCAGCACGTACCGGCACGAGTTCGAGAGCATCACGCTGCGAACGCCCGCGGGGATCCAGGCGCTGCTCGCGGCACGCGGCGAGGCGGGCTGGGCTCTTTCCGACGCCTCGCGTAACCTAGCGGCGTTCTCCCAAGCGGTCGGCTGAGGCGACGCTGCGGGGCGGTCAGGATGCTGCTCTCGATCCAGCGCGAAGGCGCGCCGGCGCACGAGGTGAACATCCCCGGCGAGACCGCCGTGCTCGGCAAGCACGCCGATTGCGAAGTCGTTCTCGACGACCCGCTGGTCTCGCGCCGCCACGCGCGCCTGCGTCTGGACGCCGGCCGCATCGTGCTCGAGGACCTCGGCAGCACGAACGGCACGGAGCTCGCCGGACAGCCGGTGGAAGGACAGCGGGTCGTCGAGCCCGGCCAGGAGATCCGCATCGGCCCGTTCGCGATCTTCGCGTCACTGCCCGAAGTGACGCTCGTGCAGCACGCCCCGGCGCCCGCCGTCGCGGCGGGCTCAGCCGTGGGCGCCGGGATCTCGGCCGCGGACTCCGTGCAGCCCGCACCGGCCCCGGCCGCATCGGCGCCCGCCGCCGCACCGGCGCCTGCCGTCGCAGCGGCGCCCAACGTCGCGATGGCGGGCGTGGATTTCGGGCCGCTCGCGCCGTTGATGGCCGCCGACGAGGTGAGCGAGATCATGGTGAACGGCCCCGACGAGGTGTTCGTCGAGCGCGGCGGGCGGCTGGAGCTGACCGGCGCGTGCTTTTCCTCGGCGGATGCGCTGGGCGAGCTGATCCGCACGCTCGCCACCCAGGGCGGGCGATCGATCGACGAGCGCCGGCCGATGGTCGACGCGCGCATGCGCGACGGGTCCCGTCTGAACGCGATTCTCCCGCCGCTCGCGCTGCGGGGACCTTGCTTGACGATCCGGCGCTTTCCGCGCCAGCGGCTCTCGGCGGCGGATCTGGTGTCGGTCGGAGCGCTGAGCGAGCCGATGCTGGCCTTCCTGCGCCTCGCCATCCACGGCAAGCTGAGCCTGCTCGTGTCCGGGGGAACCGGCTCGGGGAAGACCACGCTGCTGAACGCGCTGGCCAGCTTCGTCGGCGACGATCAGCGCATCATCACCATCGAGGACGCCGCCGAGCTGCGGCTGCCGCAACGGCACGTGTTGCCGCTCGAGGCCCGCCCGCCGGACCCGGACGGCGGCGGCCAGGTGACGATTCGCGAGCTGGTGCGCAACGCGCTGCGCATGCGTCCGGACCGGATCGTGGTCGGCGAAGTGCGGGGCGCCGAGGCGCTCGACATGCTCCAGGCGATGAACACGGGGCACGAGGGCAGCCTGTCGACGGTCCACGCGAATTCGCCTCGCGAAGCGCTGTCCCGCCTCGAGACGCTCGTGCTGTTCGCCGGTGCGGACCTGCCGCCGCGCGCGATTCGCGAGCAGATCCTCGGCGCCATCCGGCTGCTCGTTCACACCGCGCGGGGCGACGACGGCAAGCGGCGCGTGACCTCGATCACCGAGCTCTCCGGCATGGAAGGGGAGCAGTTCACGCTCGGCGAGATCTTCCGCTACGAGCCCGGCGCGGGGGGGACGGGCCAGTTCCGCGCCACCGGCTACGTGCCGCGGTGTCGCGACCGGCTCGCCGAGCGCGGATTCGCCGCCGACAACGCCTGGTTCCAGCCGAGGTAGGCCGGCCGCTCACGAGTCCGCGTCGGCGTCCGCGCCCTCGCGATTCTTGAAGTGCTTGATCAGTCGCGAGAGATACGTGCGCTGCAGCCCGAGCATCTCGGCGGCGCGCGTCTGATTTCCGCTGGTGGCCAGTAGCGCGCGCTCGATCAGCTCGCGCTTGAAGCGCTCCACGGCCTCGTGGAACTCGCCGACCGGGGTGTCCAAGGCCGGGAGATCCGGCGCGGCGCGGCTCGCCCCGGGCAGCACCGCGAGGTCCGACGCGCGAATCTGCGGCCCGCCGCCGAGCACCACCGCGCGCTCGATGGCGTTCTCGAGCTCGCGGACGTTGCCCGGCCAGTCGTGCTGGCGCAGCAGGTCCATGGCGTCGGCGGAGATGGCGGGGATCGTCTTGCCGGTCTCGGCGCAGTACTTGCGCAGAAAGTGCTCGACGAGCAGCGGGATGTCGTCGCGCCGGTCGCGCAGCGGCGGAAGGCGCAGCCGGACGACGTTCAACCGATAGTACAGGTCCTCGCGGAAGCGCCCGGACCGGACCGCGTCCTCGAGGTTGCGGTTGGTCGCCGCGATCACGCGGATGTCGGTGCGGATCGGCTTGGTACCGCCGACGCGCTCGAACTCGTGCTCCTGGAGCACGCGCAGCAGCTTGACCTGCAGCGACTCGCGGATGTCGCCGACCTCGTCGAGAAAGATCGTGCCGTGATTGGCGAGCTCGAACTTGCCGAGCTTCTGCTGGTGGGCGCCGGTGAAGGCTCCCTTCTCGTGGCCGAAGAGCTCGCTCTCGAGCAGCTCCTCGGACAGCGCCACGCAGTTCACGGCGATGAACGGCCGCGACGCGCGCGGGCTCCACGCGTGGAGCGAGCGTGCGAGTACTTCCTTGCCGGTGCCGCTCTCGCCGAGCAGCAACACCGTGCTCTTGCTGTCGGCCGCCTTGCGCGCGTTGTCGAGCAGCTCGCGCAGCGCGGAGCTCGCGCCGATCAGCGGCTTGCCGCCGGGGATCGCCGCGCGCAGGGCGCGGTTCTCCTCGCGCAGCTCGTTGCGCTCGAGCGCCTTGTGAACGGTCAGCTCGACGAGGCCGGGCTGGAACGGCTTGGGGAGGAAGTCGAAGGCGCCGCGGCGCATCGCCTCGACGGCCTTCTCGATGGTGGCGAAGGCCGTGATCACCACCACGGTCGGAGACGAGATCTCCTGCCGCAGGCGATCGAGCACGACCAGACCGTCGGTCCCCGGCAGGTCGAGGTCGAGGAGCATGAGGTCAGGCAGCTCGCGGGCCGAGGTTTCGACGGCCTTCAGGCCATCCGCCTCCTCGATGATCTCGTGGCCGCGCGCGGCCAGGCGATCGGCGAGGATCGTGCGGATGTCGGGGTCGTCGTCGACGATCAGGATGCGGGCCATGGGCGGTCCTCGGCGTCGGCCAGGGCGGCGGTGCGGAAATCGACGGGCAGCGCCACCGTGAAGGTGCTGCCTTGTCCCGGCGTGCTTTCCACCGTCAGGCGTCCGCCGTGCATCTCGACGAGCTGGCGGCTGATCGCCAGTCCGAGGCCGCTGCCGGTGCGGCGGCCGCGCGCGCGTTGGACCTGATGGAACTTGTCGAAGACCCGCTCGATCTCGACCGCCGGAATTCCCACCCCGGAGTCCCGTACCAGCAGCTTGACGATGCCGCGCTCGTCGACGACCCGCACGTCCACCCGTCCCCCGGCCGGGGTGAACTTGATGCCGTTGTGCAGCAGGTTGATCAGCACGCGCGAGATCTTGTCGCGATCGGCGCGGATGGTCAGCGCGGGCGGCTCGACCGCCGCCACCTGCACGCGGTGCTCCTCGGCGAGCGGCCTCAGGGTCTCGAGCGTCTCGCGGATCAGCGCGTCGAGCGGGAAGCGAGTCGCGAGCACTTCCTCCTTGCCGGCCTCGATCCGCGACAGATCGAGCAGCTCGTTGATGAGCCGCAGCAGCCGGTGGCTGTTGTCCTTGATGCGCACGAGATAGGAGCGAGGGCGCTCGTCGAGCGGGCCGGTGATGCCGTCGAGTAGGTTGTCCGCGGCGCCCATGATGGAGGTCAGCGGCGTGCGCAGCTCGTGGGACACCTTGGAGATGAACTCCGACTTCAACTCCGACAGCTCCTTCAGCCGCAGCGCGGCCTCGTGCTCGCGCTCGTAGGCGTCGGCCTGCAGCAGCGCCACGCCGAGCTCGGCGGCGATCTGCGAGAGCACCGCGACGTCCGAGGCCGAGAACGCGTCCTGCCTGCGGCTGCCGAGATGGAACGTTCCGATCGCCTGATCGCCGACCACGAGCGGCAGCACCACCTCGCGGCGGCTCGCCGACAGGCTGAGCGTGTCCTCGTCGACGCCGCCGAGCGCGACGTCGTACACGGCGGGCTCGCGCCGCCTGACGACGTCCGCCACGCGCGAGCCGGCGAGCGGGATGCGCTTTCCCTGCAGCCCCCCGGGATTTCCCGAGATCGCGAACACGGTGGCGGTCTGCGGATCGACGACGCGGGTGATCGAAGCCTGATCGAAATCGACGAGGCGCCGAGTGCCGTCGACCACCGCCGCGAAGATGCGCTGGAAATCGAGGCTCGAATTGACCGCGTTGGTGACCTCGTGGATCAGCGAGAGCCGCTCGCTGGCCTCGCGTAGCGCTTCGGTGCGCTCCTCGACCTTGCGCTCGAGGTCACGGTTGAGCTCCTCGAGCTGGCGCACCTTGTCGCGAAGCTGCTCGCGCATGCGGTCGATCTCGGCGCCGAGCAAGCCGATCTCGTCGCCGGTCCGCGCCGGCACGGGGTCGTCGTAGTGGCCTTCGCCGATGCGGCGCGTCGCGCTGACCAGCTGGTCGAGGCTGCGCGCGATCGAACGACCGAGCACGGTGGCCAGCGCGATGGCGAACACGGCCAGCGCGGTCAGCCCCGCCTGCACCCACCAGTCCCAGGGCGGCATCGAGACCAGCAGGATCGCGGCGGTGACGATCTCGAGCGCGTAGATCAACAGCTTGCCGCGGATCGTGAACACGCGCGCCTTGTAACACAGCTCTCGCGACCGGCTCCAGGAGTCGCGGGCGTCGGCGGTCCGGCGCGGCGGGGCTCGCCCCGGGGGTCGGCGCCGGCGGGGTCGGTCGCGGCCGTCAGGCCGCGGCCGGGCGAAACTGCGGCAACGAGACCTCGGGGCCGCGCGCTTCGAACACGACTTCGACGGGCAGGCCGATGCGCAGCCGCTCGAGCGGGCAGTCGACCAGGTTGGCGATCATGCGCCCGCCGTCCTCGAGCTCGACGAGCACGACGGCGTAGGGCACCTCGGCGGCGAAGCCGGGATGGTAGACCTGGTGCATGACGTTGAAGCTGAAGATCGTTCCCCGGCCGGACGACGCGACCCAATCGGCCTGGCGGCCGAGGCAATGGCTGCAGATCTCGCGCGGCGGAAAGCGCCGCCGGCCGCAGCCGCGGCATTGCTGGACGACGAGGCGACCCTCGCGCGCCGCGGCGAAGAACGGCCGCAGCTCGTCGGTGACCTCGGGGGTCGGCTTCGCCGCGGCGCTGGTCACGACGGCAGCGGGCTCAGCACCAGGGTGGAATGCGTGGAGAGGATCCCGCCGTTGCCCGAAACCAGCACCACGTCGTGCTTCGGCGCCTGGCGGGCCGCGCCCTGGCCGCGCGCCTGGATGACGCCTTCCGAGACCGGCGTCATGCCCCACATGTAGAAGCTCGACAGCTGGCCGCCGCCGGTGTTGACCGGCAAGCGGCCGCCGGGGCCGATGCCGGCATCGGCGACGAACGCCCCGCCCTCGCCCTTCGCGCA
The DNA here is from genome assembly GCA_016189835.1 of Deltaproteobacteria bacterium. Classification (GTDB taxonomy): domain Bacteria; phylum Desulfobacterota; class Binatia; order JACPRU01; family JACPRU01; genus JACPRU01. The sequence goes on from JACPRU010000033.1 coordinate 32,953, forward strand.
GAAGCCGTAGTCCTCGAGCGTGACCAGCACGGTGAACGTGTAGCAGTCGTAGATCTCGGCGACGTCGACGTCCGCCACCTCGATGTCCGCCATCGCGAAGGCGGTCCGCTTGGCGAGCGGCGCGCCCGAGGTCAGCGTGTCGAGCGGGTCGCCGCCGGGATGGCCTTGCCCGAAGCCCCAGACGTAGACCGGAGGCTGGCGCAGGGCGCGCGCGCGCTCAGCGCTGGTGACGATCACGGCGGCGCCGCCGTTCGAGACCAGGCAGCAATCGAGCAGGTGGAACGGCTCGACGATCCAACGCGAGCGATGGTAGTCGGCGAGCGTCAGCGGCGCGTCGTGGAACTGCGCCGCCGGATTGCGGTTCGCCCAGGCGCGCTCGGCCACCGCCACGGCGCCGAGGTGATCGCCGGTCGTGCCGTAGCGATGCATGTGGCGGCGGGCGACCAGCGCGTAGAGCGCGTTGACGCCGAACTGGCCGTAGGCCGCGCTCAAGCCGCGCGCGAAGCCGTAGGCGGCGGCCGAGCCGCCCTGCTTCTTGCCGTCGTCGTCGGGCTTAGGCGGCTTCAGCGGAGCGTCGGAGAACACGCAGGCGACCGTGGTGCACAGCCCGGCCTCGATGGCGAGCGCGGCGTTTTGCACCATGGCGGCGGCGGTCGCGCCGCCGATGTTCATGGTCAGCGAATAGCCGAGGTTGGTGAGCCCGAGCGCCTGCTGCAGCGCGAAGGAACCCATCGCCGCGTCGGCCCAGGCGAGCCCGGGGTTCAGCATCAGCCCGTCGAGATTACGCCGCTCGAGGCCCGCGTCGGCCAGAGCCAGGCGCACGGCCTCGACGGCGAAGCCCATGGCCGAATCATACGCTCGCCCCATCGGCGTGAGGCCGAGTCCGGCGATCGCGTATTGTCCGCGAAGCGGGTGGGTCATGGCACGGCGCAGCGCATCTTCCTATACTCGGCGGATGACGCGTAGGGAAGAGTCACTCGCCGCGCTGCTCGCCGTCCATTCCGTCTTCTACCGTCCGCGCAGGCCGTTCGTGCTCTCGTCGGGGAAGACCAGCGCGTTCTACTTCGACTGCCGGCGCACGACCATGCTGCCCGAGGCGATGCCGCTGATCGGCCGGCTGGTGTTCGAGCGCATCCGCGGCGCCGTCGACGCGGTCGGAGGGCTCACCATGGGGGCCGACCCGATCGCCTGCGCCGTTGCCTACTACAGCCAGACGCGCGGCTCGCCGATCGTGGCGTTCTCGGTGCGCAAGGAGCCGAAGTCGCACGGCATGCAGCGCTGGGTGGAGGGCGCCGCGGAGCCCGAGGCGCGGGTCGCCGTCGTCGAGGACGTGGTGACCACCGGGGAATCGACGCTGCGCGCGATCACACGCTGCCGCGAGGAGGGATTTCGCGTCGAGCGCGTGGTGGCGCTCGTCGACCGCGAGGAGGGCGGCATGGCGCGGATCGCCGCCGCGGTCGGCGAAGACCGGGCGCTGGCGCTGTTCCGGCGCGCCGAGATCGACGCCGTCTGGAAGCGGCTGCGGGTCAGTCGAGCAGCCGGAGCTTCCAGGTAGCGCCGATTTCGCGAACCACCACGCGGTCGGCTCCGGCTCCGGCGGCGGCAAGCAGCCGGCGCATGGAATCGCCGATCGGCTCCTTGCCGAGGCGGAACGTGTCCCAGTGAACCGGCACAAGGTATTCGGCGCCGCTGGCCGCGAACGTCTGCCACGCCTGTTCGGGAGTCTGGTGATTCCACACCCAGGGATCGTAGGCGCCGATGCCGAGGATCACTACCTTCACACCGCGCTGCCTGGCGAGCTCGGCTAGCCCGGGGCTGTACGCCGTGTCGCCCGCGAACAGCACGCCGGTCGAGCCGCGCCGCAGCAGGTAGCCGTCGTAGCCCCGCCAGCTCTCCCACGGCCAGCGCCGGCCCCAGTGCTTGACCTCGACGCCCTCGATCGACACGCCGCCCGCCGTCGTCCGCTGACCCCAGGGAAGCTCGACGACTCTCGCGTAGCCGAGATCGTCGACCAGGTCGGCGGTGCGCTCGGGCACGACCAGCAAGGGCGTCGCGGCGAGCCGCGCGAGAGACCGCCGATCGAGGCTGTCCATGTGCGCGTGGCTCACCAGCACGGCATCGAGCGGCGGGATTTGCGCGGCACCCAGGGCGCTCGCCACCACCCGCTTGGGCCCGAACGTGATCGGGCCGACCGCCAGGCCGATCCGATGGTAGAGCGTCGGATCGGTGATCAGCAGTGTGCCGCCGAAGTCGATCAGTACCGAGGCGTGTCCGAGATATGCGACGGTGAGGTCGCGCTGCGACCAGGTCGAGGGATCCGGAGCTTGTGAGGCGGGCGGGGGCGCGCGAAACGCGCCGCTGCACGCGGCGGCAGCGAGCGCCACGGCGAGGGCGAGACTATGAACGAATCTGCGCGTGGTCGTCGACAATCTACCAGGCCCTTCGCGAAATCGTCAGCCGATCCGCCTTTCGGTCGAGGCACCCCGTTTGCTATCGGATAGGAGGACCATGGGCCAGGGAGGGCGAGCCATGAGCCTGTTCGGCCGCAAGAACGAAGATCGGCGCAAGGACTCCGGTCCGTCTCGGGACATTCTGCTGGATACGACCCCGGCTGCGGCAACGGTATCCGCCCCCGAGGCTGGCGGCGAGGGCGCCGAGCAGGAGACGCAGCTCGGCCGGGACTGCCGCATTTTCGGCAAGCTCGGCATTGGCGGCAACTTCCGCATCGCCGGCGTGGTCGAAGGCGAGATCGACGGCGACGGCGTGGTCTCCGTGCAGGCGGGCGCCGTGGTCAACGCACGCATCCGCGCTCGGATAGTCCTCATCGACGGCGAGGTGACCGCCGACATCGAGGCCAGCGAGCGCGTCGAGATCGGCCGGAGCGGCCGCTTGCGGGGAAACGTCGCGGCCGCCGCCCTGGTGGTGCACGAGGGAGCGTGGTTCGAGGGCAACTGCTCGATGACCGGGAGCAGGCCGGCGGTCGCGCCGGCCCCCGCGGCCGACCCGGTGGAAAAGGCCGTCGTCGCGGCTAAGCTGACGGCGCTCCCCGCCCGCTGAGCCCGAACGCCACCGACTAGAAAAGGGGTCGGGAGTGTTTTTTGCGAAGCACCCTTCGGGTCGTTCCGGAAAAAGACTCCCGACCCCTTTTCCCGCGCCGGCCGCTAGTTTCCCCCGTAGCGATCGTCGGCCTGCTTGATGAGGTGCTCGAGCAGCCGCTGCTCGACCGCGCGGTAGGCGATCTGCCGCATCATCTCCTGCCCCTGGTGGGCGAGCGGGATCGAGGCCAGCAGGCCGACCACCTCGGTCGGAGAGATGCGGTCGATGGCGCCTTCCATGTTGCGCAGAATCTCGTCGGGAACCTCGTCGATCCTCACCTGGTCCACCGCCTCGAGCAACGCGGCGAAGCGCTCCTCGAACTGCTTCTTGGCCTGCTCCTTGTCCTGCTCGGTGCACGAGACGCGCAGCTTGTGGGCGGCTCGGTCGAACAGCCGATCGAAGGCCTGCAGCATCGCTTCTCGTCCGGTCATGAGCCCTCCTCGAGTCCCGGCACGTGTCGCCGCGACGGAAGACCATTATGAGGCCGCTCCCGGAATCGGCAAGCACCCGGCGAGCGGCGGTCGGCGCAGGAACCGGTGCCGGCGGCCGCCCGACGCCGATCGACCTGGCGTTGTCATCGCCGGGCAGAAGCCGCGCCGGCCGCGCTCTCGAGCTCGAGGAGCCGGTCGGCGAGAGCCGCGGCGATCCGCCGGTAGCCGGCGTCGTTGGGGTGGATCGGGTCGTAATCGGGATCGCCGAACAGCGCCCGGCCGCCGGAGCGCTCGAAGTCGGCGGCGCCGTCGACGAGCGGCAGGCGCTCGCGCTCGGTGACCTCGACGACGATGCGATTGTAGGTACGCCTGAGCTGCGCGGCGCTGTCGCCCCGCGCCACGAAGCCTTGTCGCACCAGCCACTGCGGCGTGCGGTCGCCGTCGAATCCGGAAGGCGCGGTCAGATAGACGGGCTCGAATCCGCGCTCGCGCCCGAGGCGCGCGAAGCGCGCGAGCACGGCGCGGTACTGCTCCGGCGGCACCTGCAGCGACGACCTGCCGAAGGAGCTCTCGACATAGGTCAGGCCGCGCGAGGCGGCCTCCCAGAGATAGCTCCGCAAGCGCGGCGCGGCCTCGCCCGCCACCCGGCGCTTGAACCAGGCGCGCACCGCCGAGTCCTTCTCCCGCCACATGTCGTTCCAGCCGAAGTACAGCGTGACCACGTCGGGCCGCAGCGGGGAGAGCTCGCGCTCGAACCATTCGAGGCCGTGCAGCGAGGTGTAGCCGATCACCCCGCCGTTCAGCACTTCGAATCGTCCCGGCGCGCGGGCGTCGAGGATCTGCTGCAGGATCTCCGGATAGGGATGGGCCGCTCCGAACGTGCAGGAGTCGCCGAGGCAGAGCACGCGCCGCACGCCGGGCGGCTTGGCGACCGCGACCTCCGGGCCGCGCAGGCCGAGCGAGTTGATGCGCACGCCGGTATCGGGGAAGGACGCGCCGCGCCGGTTGCGGAACGTGAGCACCGGATCGTACTCGAGAAAACGGCCGACGACGTTGCCGCTGAAGTGGCCGTAGCGCACCTCGTACTTGACGCGCTCGAAGGGCACGAGGCGGAAGAAGGCCTCCCCGGCCACCAGACCGAGGCCCGTGCCCAGAGCTACGAGCGCTAGGCGGGCCGCCCACCCGGCGCGGGCGGGCACGGGTCGGGCGCCGCGGCCGGCCTCGAGCGCGGCGCGATCGGTCGCGCTCAGTACCCGAGCCTCTCGATCTCGTCGTCGTCGAGGCCGAGGAAGTGGGCGACCTCGTGAACGATGGTGCGGCGGATCTCCTCGCGGATCTCCGCGGGGCTGCGGAAGTGCTCGATCATCGGCCGGTAGAAGAGCGTGATGCGATCCGGAAGCTGCATGCCGAAGTCGTGCGGGCGCTCGTCGAGCGGCGAGCCCTCGTAGAGGCCGAACAGGGTGTCGAGACGCGGATCGAGACCGGTGCCGGCGATCTGCTCGTCGCTCGGCTCCTCCTCGATCGTCACCGTCACATTCTCCAGGCGCACGCGCACGGCGCCCGGCAAGGTATCGAGCGCCTCGGCGACCAGGCGCCGGAATTTCCGCCGGTCCATACGCCCATTCCTGCCTTTGCGCCGCGCACTGTCAAGCGCGGCCTGCCGGGCGTTGAGTCGACGGCCGCGGTCCTCTACGGTCGCTGCCGGAGGCTCGAAGATGACGGCAGAGCAGGTAACCGCGCTGGCCCGCCACTGGATCGACTCCTGGAACGAGCGCGACCTCGAGGCCGTGCTCGGGCATTTCGACGACGCGGCGCGCTTCACCAGCCCCAAGGCCGTGCCGGTGATGGGGCGCGCGACCGTGGAGGGCAAGGAGGAGCTGCGGCGCTACTGGCAAGGACGGCTCGCCCTCATCCGGCATCTACGCTGCACGCTCGACCGCGTGCTCTGGGATGGCGCGGAGCGTGCGCTGACGATCGTCTACGTCGCCGAGATCGACGACCGGAAGACCCGCGCCTGCGAGTTTCTGCGCCTCGGCGATTCGGGGCTCGCGGTCGAAGGCGAGGCGATGTACGGGGCGGCAGCCTGACCGAGGGCGGGCCCGTCACGGCATGCGGCGCCGCGCGCCAGACGCTGCGCCGCGTGCCGGACGACGAAGTCGGACGCAGAGGTCACGACTTGGCGCCGTCGAGCGTGTGAAACGGCTTCTTGTCCCGCCGCTCGCGGCGTAACAGCACGTACATCGCTCCGCTCCCCCCGTCGTAGGGTCGCGCCGAGGAGAAGGCCAGCACTCGCCGGCCGAGCTCGCCTCGGGTCAGCCATCGCTTCAAGCCGTCCTTCAAGACCGGGCGCTGGTCGGGCGAGTTGCGGCCGCGGCCGTGGACCACCAGCACGCAGCGGTGGCCGGCGGTCATCGCGCGCCGCACGAACGCGGTGACCTCCTGCTTGGCCTCGTCGGCGGTGAGACCGTGGAGATCGACGTGCGCCTGGTAGGCGAGCTCTCCGGCACGCAGGCGGCGCAGGACGCGCGGGTCGAGCCCGACCACCATGCCCTCGACGTGCTCGTCGGTGTCGCTGACGTCGAACGCGGCGATGCCGTTGACGAGATCGCTGAGCTCGGCGAGCGCGGCCTCCTCTTCGCTGCGCGCGAAGCGCGCGCCGCGCGGAGCCGGCGCGGCGCGGCCCGCGCGGTCGTCGCGAGGCAGCGGAACGATGCCGCGCACCGCGTCGCGGAAGAGCGCGGTCTCGTCTTCGATGGGAGGCGCCGGGGCGGAGGAGCGAGGTGCCGGCGCGACTCGCGGGCGCGACGGCGGGGCGCTCGGCAGCGGCCCGAGCCGCTTGGCGAGGTCGCGAAACGGGTTGTTGAATCCGGAGGCCCGCCGGGCATCGTCGTCCGGCCGGTCGCGGCGCGACATGACGTCATGCTACGAGCCGCCGCGCAAAAGACAAGCGCGTCGGCATCGGCTACTCTCGGCCTGCCGTGTACGAGCGAAAGGACGCATTCTACCGGGAGGCCAAGGCGAGAGGCCTGCGCTCGCGCGCGGCCTTCAAGCTCGAGGACCTCGACCGGCGCGTGCTGCGGCCCGGGGATCGCGTCGTCGACCTCGGCTGCTGGCCGGGAGGATGGCTGCAGGTGGCGGCCCGGCGGGTGGGCGACCGGGGTCGCGTGGTCGGCGTCGACCTGCGGCGGCTCGACCCGCTCGGTCTCGCGGCGGTTCGCGTGATTCAGGGAGACGTCGCCGACCCAGCGACGCTCGCGCGCGTCGCCGAGGCGCTCGAAGGGCCGGCGGACGTGGTGCTCTCCGACCTGTCGCCGCAGCTCTCCGGGATCCGCGAGCGCGACGAAGCGCGAGCGACCGAGCTGGTGCGGCTGGCTCTGTCGTTCGTCGGCCGGCTGCTCCGGCCGGGCGGCAGCCTGGTGTGCAAGATCTTCATGAACGCGGACTACCCGGCGCTGCTTGCCGAAACGCGAAGCCGCTTCGGCGAAGTCACCACGGCGCGTTCTCAGGCGACGCGCAAGGGCTCGGCGGAGCTCTACCTGATCGCCCGCGGTTTGCGCGCCGCGCCGCTCAACTCGTCTTGAGCTGTTGCTTCCACTCGAGGACGCGCGCCTGGTTCGCCGCCGCCTCGGCCTCGGCGATCCGACCGCTGCGCTGATAGAGCATCGACAGGCTGGTGTAGCCGAGCGGATCGTCGGGCGCGGCCGCGGTGATGCGCTTGGCGGCTTCGACCGCGGCGTCCAGCTCGCCCTTCTCGGCGTGGGCCATCGCCAGCCCGTGCATCGCGTCGATCAAGCCGCCGTCGAGATCCAGCGCCTGCCGGTAGGCGGCGATCGCCTCGTCGTAGGCACCCTCGGCAAAGAGGTCCACGCCTCGGTCGCAAAGCTCTTCGGCAGTCGCCATCGTCGCCGCCTACGCGTCTACGCGACCGGCCCTTGCGCCGCAAGCCGCCCATGGGCTAGGGACGTCCCTCTCGGGCCGGGCCGGGGGGGGGTATGCCCAACTTGGAACAGTCCGCGCAGCTTTTCGTACACCGGAGCGCCGCCAAGCTCTGGATAACCACAGCAATGTCGGCGACGACCAAGGTCTCGCCGCGGGCCCGGGAATTGCTCCGGGAGAGCCCGATGGCATCTCGGCGCGTGCTCGTGGCGGCGGTCGTGGCGGGGTTGCTGGCCGCCGCGGCCGCGCCGGCCGAGATCCTGGTCCTGAAGAACGGCGGCGGCGACCTGTTGATCACCAACCGCGGCGAGCGCTCGGGCTACAAGGTCATCTCTCGCCACCGCGAGTTCTTCGGCAGCTCGGGGATGGGGCTCGGCGGCGCGCTCGGCGGCGACCCCGCGAAATACGAGCAAACCGTGCGGCGCCTGGCGCTGCAGTATTCGCTCGAGGCTTCGCTGGTCAAGGCGGTGATCCGAGCGGAATCGAACTTCGACCCGATGGCGATCTCGCCGAAGGGAGCGATGGGCCTCATGCAGCTGATGCCGGACACGGCACGCATGCACGAGGTGCGCAATGCCTTCGACCCGTCCGAAAACATTCACGGCGGCATCCGTCACCTGCGTTACCTCATGGATCGCTACGGCGGAAACCTCGACCTGGTGCTCGCCGCGTACAATGCCGGCACCAAGCCGGTCGACCTGGCGCGCGGGATCCCCCGCATTCCCGAGACCCAGGAGTACGTCCGCCGCGTTCGTCTGTTCCACGCCGTCTATCGCAACGACCGGGCTACGGTCGCCGCGGGCGCGCCGCTGATCGCACGCGCCGGGTTGGCGGCCCAGACGATCGCGCAGGCGTATCGCGTGTCGGTCGTGGCGCGCGAGCGCGCCGACTAACCCGTCTCACCCCTCGGGCCGAGAGGCTCCCCTCGGTGGTGCGTTCCGCAGGGCCCGTCGCGCGCCGCGGGCCGGCGCCACCCACGGCGCGGAAGCGCGTGAGCGCGCGGCAACGCCTCGACGACGATCGCTGCTAGACCAGCCCTTGCTGGTAGAGGTACTCGGCGACCAGCACGGCACCCTTGGCGGCGCCCATCTTGGTGTTGTGGGAGACCAGCACGAACTTGATGCCGTTGTCGAGCACGGGGTCGGGACGGATGCGGCCGACGGAGGTGGCCATGCCGCCCTCGGCGTCGCGGTCGATGCGCGGCTGCGGCCGGAACGGATCGTCGTGAACGATGATCCAGCGACGCGGCGCGGACGGCAGGCCGCTGCCGCCGTCGAAGGCGCGCAGCGCGGCGACGATCTGCTCCGGGCTCGCCGGCTGCTCGGTCGAGACCGACACCGACTCGGTGTGGCCCTCCAGAACCGAGGCGCGCGTGCAGGTGGCGCTGACCAGGAAATCCGCGTCGCGCAGCCCGCCCTCGCCGAGTGAGGCGAAGATCTTCCTGGTCTCGCGGGCGACCTTCTCCTCTTCCTTGGGGATGAACGGCACGATGTTGTCGACGACGTCGAGCGCGACGACGCCGGGCGAGCGGCCGGCTCCCGACACGCTCTGCATCGAGGTGAGCAGGACCTTGCTCACGCCGAACGCGTCGTGAATGGGCTTCAGCGCGATGGCCAGTCCGGTCGTCGTGCAATTGGGGATCGGCGTGAGGTATCCTTGCCAGCCGCGCCGCTGGCGCTGCAGCGGCAGCAGGCGGGCGTGGTCCCAGTTGACGCCCGGCACGAGGATCGGCACGTCGTCCTCGTAGCGGAACGCCGAGGCGGTGCTGACCACGGGCTTCGATCGCGCCAGGCGGGGTTCGATCTCCCGGGCGACGTCGGCCTCGACCGCCGAGAACACCAGATCGACGCCGTCGGCGGAGAAATCGCGGCTGTGCTCCACCTCCAGAGCGAGCACCGCGGCGGGCGGCTCAACGTCGCACCACCAGCGCCGTGCTCCCGTCCTGGGGTCGCACAGCGCGTCGCCGTAGCTCTTCCCGGCCGAGCGCTCCGAGCCGACCAGCCGCGCGAGCTCGAACCACGGGTGCTCGGCGAGCGCGGCGACGAACTGCTGGCCGGCGATGCCGGTGGCGCCGACCAGCGCGATCTTCTTCTTGGCGGCCATCTGGCGGCTCACTGTAAAGCGGTCGAGCGGGCCGCTCAAGAGCGCGGCCGCGGGCCGTCCCGCCCCTGCTGCGCCTCGGCGGGCCCGGGGTCCGGGTGACGAAGCAGCGGCCGGCCCTGTGAGACCGCGGTCGGCATGCCGGCCCGGCTCTGCAACGCCTCGGCGAGGCGCCCCCGGTCCACCAAGCTCTCCCAGCCCTTGCGGCGCAGTATCGACCGCGCCGCCTCCAGGTAGTCGAGGCCGGTGGAATAGATGTCCTGGTGTGCCTCCACGTAGATCTCGCCGTCGCGCGCACCGATCTTCACCGGCTGGTAGAGGATCTCGCCGGGGGAGCCGACCGGGACGATCGCGAACAGGCGCTCGATGTCCTCCGGATAGAGTCGGATGCAGCCGTGGCTGACCTCCATACCGACGCCCCACGGGATATTGGTGCCGTGGATGCCGTAGAGCGGCAGCGAAAGACGCATACGATAGTGCCCGAGCGGGTTGGCAGGATCCCCGCCGGGGATGACCTTGCGCGGGTCGCCGCGCTCGCGCAGGTGCTCGTCGCGGATGCTGTCGGGGATCACCCAGGTGGGATCGACGGTCTTCTCGGTGACCCGGAATTTCCCGGTCGGCGTCCGCCAGTCGTCGCGGCCGAGCCCCACGGGATACGTGATGACGGTGCGCGGGCCGCGCGGTGCGCTGGACGGAAAGTAGTAGAGCCGCATCTCCGGGATGTTCACCACCACTCCCTGGGCGTCGCTCTCCGGCAGCACCCACCAGGTGGGGAACGGCACGCTCTCGCCCTCGGGGGGAATCCAGCGGTCGAGATCGGGATAGGCGTCGGTGACCTCGTTGATGCCGAGGCCGAGATGGCGCGCCACGTCATAGAGCGTGTCGCCCTTGGCGAACGTGTAGCCCTTCGGGTTGCCGACCACCGTGCTGGGGTCGGCGGCGTCGAGCTCGAACAGGTAAGCGACGACCGGGCGGGGGGGAAAGTCCGACTCCTGCCAGGCGAAGGCGTTGCCGCTCGCCATCGCGAGCAGGAGCAGGAGCGGGAATGGATTCCGATGGTGCATTTCTCGGCCGGCGCGAAATCCCGTGACGCTGCCGGCCACTCCACTGGAACACAAGCGACCTGCTAAGAAAACCGTCGCGAAGAAAACTATTTGTGATTCGAGGCGGGAGCGCTTTAAGATGCGAGTCGCCGCGACCGCAAGGGCCGGCGTCGCGGGCCACTCGAGACCCGGAGTGCCGGCGGCCGACGGCGGGAAGACGAAGGCGACGATGGAGGCAGAGCCAGCGCAGGTCCGGCTGATCGCGGCGGGATCGCTCACCCGGGGGCGCCGCACGCTGGTCACGGCGTTGCCGCTCGACCACATCCGGCCGAATCCCGACCAGCCGCGCCGTCACTTCGACGAGCAGAGCCTGACGGAGCTCTGCGAGTCGATCCGTGAGCGCGGCTTGCTGCAGCCGGTGATCGTCAGGCGCGAGCCCGACGGCGGCTACCTGCTGCTCGCCGGCGAGCGGCGCTACCGCGCCTCGCGGATGGCCGGGCTGACGGCGATTCCCGCTTTGGTGCGCGACGACCATCCGCTGGAGATCGCCATGATCGAGAACCTGCAGCGCGAAGACCTGACGCCTCTCGAAGAGGCGCGGGGCATCGCCGGGCTCATCGAGGCGCAAGGCTACACGCACGCCGAAGTGGCCGACCTGCTGCACAAGAGCCGCCCGCACGTCAGCAACACGCTGGCTCTGACTCGTCTGCCGAAGGCCGTCCAGGACGAGTACAATGCCGAGCCGACGGTCTCGCGGGACATCCTGATCAGCGTCGCGCGGCAGAAAGACGAGCAGGCGATGCTCGCGCTGTGGCGGCGGGCGAAGCTCGAGCGGCTGTCGGTGAAGAGCTTTCGCGAGGAGCTGGCGCCGAGGACCGACGGCGATCCCGCGGTTCGGCGGGCGATCAATTCGGCGCGGCGGCTCGGCCGGCGGCTGGCGGCGCTGCCCGAGCAGCTTCCCGAAGAGGCCCGCGGCCGCCTGCAGCGAACGCTGCGCCGCCTGCGGCGCAAGATCGAGCGCTTCCTCGGTGAACGCAGCGCTTGATCCGCGCGCCGGGACCGGCCGGGAAACCCTCGTTGCCTCCCCGCGGCGAAGCAGGTAAGCAGCGAGTCAGGCGTTGCGCCGACGCCGAGGGACGGATGCCGAAGGAGCTCACGAGCCGGCAGCGGATCGTCTCGATGCGGGTATCTTTATGGACCGTGCTGCTGCTCGCGGCGCTCGGAGCGCCGCCGGCGTGGCCGGGCTTCCGGCTCGTCGACAGCGAAGGCCAGGAGACGCTGGTCTCGAAGGGGAGGGTGAAGGAGCTCTCCGGGAACGGCGACGGGCCGCAGGCGGTCTTCGATCTGGGCGCCGCTCGGGCGTGGATGTCGAATCCGCGGCGGAGCGTCTACTGGGAAGGCACGATCGACGAGCTGTGCGCGACGATCCGCGATGCCGCGCAGTCGCTGGCCAAGGCGATGGAGCAGCAGGTCGAGGCGCAGCTCTCGAAGCTGAGACCCGACCAGCGAGCGCAGGTCGAAGGGTTGCGCCGGGCTCTGGCGGAGAAGCGCGCCGCGGGTGAGCGCGAGGCGGCGGCCAAGCCGGCGCTCATCAAGGTGGAGCGCACCGACGAGACCGCGACGATCGCCGGCCAGCCGACCCGCAAGTATCGCGTCCTCGTCGACGGCGAGCTGTATCAGGAAGACTGGCTCAGCACCGACCCGGCGCTCGGCAAGGAGTTCGCGCTCGACAAGGCCTCGGCGCTGATGAGCCGCGTCTCGTCCTGCGCGGGATCCGGCGACCCGATGCCGGACCGGGCGAAGGGGGTCGACGAGGGAGAGGTCTACCGCGAGCTCTACGCGCACGGTTGGCCGCTGAAGGCGGTCTCCCGCGCGGGGGGCAAGGTGGCTCCCAAGAGCGAGATCCGCGCGATCGAAAAGCGCGACATCCCCGACCAGGAGTTCCGGCCGCCGCCGGGCTATCGCCGGGCGTCGCTCGCCGAGGTGATGTTCTCCGCTGCGGGCGGCGGTCCCCCCGGGAATTGACCGCGGCGCCAGGGCCCCTGCGGGCGGGCGAGGGGCCCTGGTTGGGCAACGACCCAAGTTCGGATATTGATGCGGGATGACCCCGCGGGGGTACCTGTTCGACTACGGAGGCACGCTCGACGGCGAAGGCTGGCACTGGTTCGACCGCACCGTCTACCTCTACCGCAGAGCGGGATGCGGCGCCGCCACGCCGCTGCTGAAGCGCGCCTTCTACACGGCCGAGCGGATCATCGCCGAGGAGGCGCCGCGCGACCGCTATCGCTTGCGACCGCTGATCGAGCGCCACGTCGAGCTGCAGATGGCGGTGCTCGGCGCCGGTGCCCGCCGCGTCGCCCCCGCAGTCGTCGCGGGCTTCTGTGCCATCACCGAGGACGGCTGGCGGCGCGCGCGCGCGACGCTCCGCCGCCTGGGCGGCGCGGCCCGCCTCGGCGTCGTCTCCAACTTCTACGGCAACCTGCGAGTACTGCTCGAGGAGGGCGGCCTCTCCCCGCTGCTCGACGCCGTGGTCGAATCCGCCCACGTCGGCGTCGAGAAACCCGATCCGGCGATCTATCGGCTGGCGGCCGAGCGCCTCGGCCTGCCGCCGGCCGACATCCTCATGGTGGGCGACAGCTTCGAGCGCGACGTGCGCGCGGCGCGCGCGGCGGGAATGCGCGCGATCTGGCTGCGCCGCGGCGTCGCCGCCGCACCCGAGGCGGGCGTCGCCGAGCGCGTGGTCGCCGCGCTCAGCGAGGTCGGCGAGCCGGCGGCCGGGCGATGAAGGCGGGTATCATCGCCGCCGGGCTCGGCGAGCGGCTGCGCGGCGCGGGCATCGCCACGCCGAAGCCGCTGTTGGTGGTCGGCGGCAAGACGCTTCTCGAGCGGACGATCGAGTCGGCGGCCGAGGCGGGCGCCGAGGAGGTGGCGCTGATCATCAACGGCGAGTCGCCGGAGGTGGCGCGCTACGTGAAGGAGCGGCGCTGGCCGGTGCCGGTGCGGCTCACCGAGAAGACGACCCCGAGCTCGATGGAGAGCTTCTTCACGCTCGAGCCCGAGCTGCGAGACTCCCCGTTCCTGCTCGCCACCGTCGATTCGATCGGCGCGCGGGGAACGCTCGCCCGGCTGGCCGAGGCGGGACGGTCGGCGGGGCCGAGCGGGACGCTGGCGATCACGCGGCTCGTCGACGACGAAAAGCCGCTGTGGGTCCGGCTCGGCGACGACGCGATGAAGATCGTCGAGATCGGCGCCGGCGCGGCCGGCAGCGGCTGGGTGACGAGCGGGGGCTACTTCTTTTTCCCCGAGGTGTACCGGCACGTCGCCGAGGCGCGCCGCCGCGGCCTCACCGCGCTTCGCCACTTTCTCGCCCTGCTGCTCGAAGAGGGGTGCCGGCTGCACGGCTTCCCCGCCGGGGACTCGATCGACGTCGACCGCCCCGAGGACATCGCGGCCGCGGAGAGGTTTCTCGCCGCTCGTGGCTGAGCGCGTCGCCATCGGCGTCTACCGCGAAGCGCGGTTCTCGCCCGGCAAGATCGAGGACGATCGGGCGATCCTCGACCGGACCGCCGCCGAGCTGCGCCGCGCCGGTGTCGCGGTGGAGATGGTCGACGGCGATCGCTTGCCCTCGCTCGAGCCCGCGCCGGCGCTGGTCTTCGCCATGTGCCAGGGGGAGCGGGCACTCGCTTGGCTGGACGAAGCGGCCAAGCGCTCCCCGGTGGTGAACCATCCCGACGCGATCCGCGTCTGCTACCGCGTGAACCTCGTCGAACGCCTCGCCCGCCGTGGCGTGTCCCAGCCGCGCTGGGCGATCGCCGGCGAGCACTTTCCCGAAGACCTCGGCGTCGGGCCCTGGTTGAAACGCGGGGACGTGCATGCCATGGAGGCGGGTGACGTGCGGCGGGTGTTCACGGCCGAGGAGTGGACGGGGATCGCCGCCGATTTCCAGCGCAGGGGGATCGGTCGAGCCATCGTGCAGCAGCACGCGGAGGGATCCGTGTACAAGTTCTACGGCGTGAGGGGCGGATTCTTTCGCGCCTTCGGGCTGCCGGCGGGGCAGGAGGAGGCCGCGGCGGCGCTCGCCGAGCGGGCGGGCGACGCGCTCGGGCTCGACGTCTACGGCGGCGACGGCGCCGCCGGCCCCTCGCTCGCGCTGATCGACGTCAACGACTGGCCGAGCTTCTCGCGCTGCCGCGACGAGGCCGCCGCGGCGATCGGCCGGCGCTTGCTCGCGCGGATGGAGAATCGGGAGTGACATGAAGGTCGAGAAGAACAGCGGGCCGCCGGCGAGCGTTCCCGGGCCGCGGTCGAGACGGATCCACGCCGAGGAGCAGAAGGTGATCGCGCCGGGCCTACAGCGCATCGCGCTGCTCTCCGAGCTCACGCTCACCTCCGGACGCGGAGCCACCGTCGAGGACGCCGACGGCAACCGCTACGTGGACTTCTTCGCCGGCGTGGCGGTGGCGAGCCTCGGCCACTCGCACCCGCACTGGGTGTCGCGGATGGAGGAGCAGATCCGCAAGATCTCGGTCGGCAGCTTCACCACCGAGAATCGCCTGCGCTTTCTCCAGAAGCTCGCCGAGGTCACCCCCGGAAGCCTCGACCGCGCGCAGCTCTACAGCGGCGGCGCCGAGGCGGTCGAGGCGGCGATCCGCCTCGCCAAGTCCTACACCAAGAACTACGAGGTCGTCGGCTTCTGGGGCGGGTTCCACGGCAAGACCACCGGCGTCGTCGGGCTGATGGGCGACGAGGGCAAGCACGGCTGGGGCCCGCTGCCCGGCGGGCGCTTCCTCACCCCCTACGCCGATTGCTACCGCTGCCCGATCGGCCTCGATTACCCGAGCTGCGGCGTGGCCTGCGCGGAGTTCGCGCGCAAGACGATCAAGAACGCGACCTCGGGTGCGGTGGCGGCGGTGCTGATCGAGCCCATGCAGGGCACGGCCGGCAACGTGGTGCCGCCGCCGGAGTTCCTGCCCGCCATCCGCGACATCGCCCACGAGGCCGGAGCGCTGCTCATCGCCGATGAAATGATCACCGGCTTCGCCCGCACCGGCACGATGTTCGGCGTGGAGCACTCGGGAGTGGTCCCGGACATCATGACCACCGGCAAGGGAATGGCCAGCGGCTATCCGGTGACGGCGGTGATCTCCACCGACGAAATCAGCCGCGCCGAGCCGTGGGCCAAGCCCTCGGGTGCTTCGTCGAGCTATGGCGGCAACCCGCTGGCGGCGACCGCCGCGCTCGCCACGCTCGAAACCGTGCTCGAAGAGAAGCTCGCCGAGCGCTCCCGCGATCTCGGCGCGGAGATGAAGCGGCGCTTGCTCGCGCTGCAGGAGAAGTACGAGTTCATCGGCGACGTGCGCGGCGTCGGCCTGCTGATCGGCGTCGATCTGGTGCGCGACCGCAAGACCAAGGAGCCGCTCGCCAGGAAGGTCACCGAGCGCATCTTCCTCGAATGTCTGCGTCGCGGCCTCTTGCTCATGGGCTACATGCCGCGCGTGCGCATCAACCCGCCGCTCACCGTCACGCGGGAAGAGATGGAGCGTGGGCTCGGCGTGCTCGACGAGGTCTTCGCCGAGATCGCCCGCGACCGCAGCTACCGGTGAAGAAGCACCGAGGCGCGATCGCCGGCTTCGGCAAGGTGGCCGCCGAAGCGCACTTCCCCGGCTTTCGCCAAGCGTCGGGCTTCGAGATCGCCGCGGTGGTCGATCCCTCCGAGAAGCGGCGCGCGGCAGCGCTGGCCGCGCTCCCCGGAGTGCGCGTCTACGCCGACCTCGCCGCGGCGCTCGCGGCCGAGGGACGGCTCGACTTCGTCGACGTGGCGACGCCGCCGCGGCTGCACGCGCCGACCTGCCTGCAGGCGCTCGCGCGCGGCCTGCACGTGCTCTGCGAGAAGCCGCTGGCGCTCGATCTCGCCGAGATCGCCGAGTTGCGGCGCGCGGTTCGCCGCAGCGGCCGCACGCTGTTCACGGTGCACAACTGGAAGTACGCCCCGCTGGTTCGCCGCCTGCACGGCCTGCTGCGCGCCGGCACGATCGGCGAGACCCGCGAGATCGACTGGGAGGTGTTGCGGCCGAGCCCGCCGCAGGGCGCGGCCGAGGCCGGCTGGCGCCTCGACCCCGGGCAGGCGGGCGGCGGCATCCTCGTGGATCACGGCTGGCACGCGTTCTATCTGATGCTGTTTCTGATCGGGCTGCCGCCGCGATCGATCGTCGCGCGGCGGAGCACCGCGCTCGGTTTCGGCGTCGAGGACGGAGCGGAATGCGAGCTCGACTTCGGCGACGCGCTCGCGCGCATCCGGCTGCGCTGGGGCGCCGCCGAGCGCCGCGCCGGCGGCGTCGTGCGCGGCTCGCTCGGCGAGATCCGCATCGAAGACGATCGACTGACGGTGGCGCCGAGCGATCGTTCGACGCAGGTCACCCGCTTCTCGCCCGCGCTCTCCGCCAGCTCCTACCACCCGGAATGGTTCCCGGCGCTGCTCGAGGACTTCCGCGCCGAGATGCAGCACCCCGACCAGCGCGGCCGCAGCTTCGTCGAGGCCGTGCGGGTGGCCGAGATGATGGCTGCGGCCTACCGCTCCGAGGGGCGAATGATCTCGCTCGCGGCCGCGGAGCGCGCCTGATGGCGCTCGACCTGAGCGGCGGCCTCGCCGAGAGGCTGCCGGGGAGCCGGATCGTCGTCTGGTGCGGCGCGCAGGGTGCGCGAGTGGCGGGCGTCGAAGGGTGGCGGCGTGCGGTCTACACGGCCTGCCGCGCGGGCTTCGAGAGCCTGCTCGTCGTCGTCGAAGGCGATGCCGAGCGCGTGCGGCGCGAGCTGTCGGCCGATCCCCGGCTCGCCGGACGGCGCTGGGAGGTGGCACACGCGCGCGAGGCGTGGGCTGTGCGGGTCGCCGAGGCCGGCGGCCGGTGGGTGTCGCTCGACGATCGCTGGGTCGTCGACGCGGCGCACCTGCGGCAGCTCGCCGAAGGCCGCGGTGCGCTGGTCTCGGCTGCTCCGGACGGCCCCCTGGCCGCCGACGCGGCGGAGCTCGCGGCGCTGGCGGCCGCAGGCTGGACGCCCCGCTTGCGCCGGCCGTCCGCCGGGCGGCCGATCGACCCGCCGGCGGTCTACGTGCGCGTCGAATCCGCCGCCGACGTGGCCGCCGCCGAGGACGCGCTGTTCCGGAGCCTCGCCCGCAACGCCACGACCTTCTTCGCGCGCCACGTCGATCGAGCGCTGTCGCGGGCGATCTCGCGGCGGCTCGCGCCTCATCCGGTGACGCCCGACCAGATCACGATCTTCTCGATCGGGCTGGGCGTGGTCGGGGCGCTCTGCCTGCTACGGCCGAGCTACGGCTTCGGGCTGCTCGGTTCGTTCCTGTTCCTCGCCTCGACGGTGATCGACGGCTGCGACGGCGAGATCGCTCGGCTCAAGTTCCAGGAGTCGGCGCGCGGCGCCAGGCTCGACGTCATCGGCGACAACGTCGTCCACGCGTTCCTCTTCCCCTGCGTCGCGCTGCACGCCCACTTCGGCGATCCGACTGGCCCCTATCTCTGGCTCGGCACGGCCGCGCTGGCCGGCGTGCTGGTCACCTGGGCCGTCGTCTACGCGCTGATCGTGCGCGGCCGGCCGTCGGGGCGGCTGCTCGGTTTCTTCGAGCTGTTCGGCAACCGCGAGTTCGCCTACCTGTTCTTCGTTCTCGGGCTGATCGGCAAGCTGCACTGGTTCGTGTGGGGGATGGCGGTCGGGCTGTGGGTGTTCCCGCTCGGCCTCGTCGTCCTGCGCTGGCTGGAGCCCCGATGAGGCTCGACTTTTCCTACCCGCCCCGGCATGGGAGCGGTGAGGTGAGCGTCCCCGACACCGTCCGTTGCCCGACCTGCCGCCGCGTCGGCCCCTGGGCGGGAAACCCCCATCGGCCGTTCTGCTCGCAGCGCTGCAAGCTCGCCGATCTCGGCAACTGGGCGAGCGAGCGCTATCGCATCGCCGCGGAGCGCGTCCCCGTCGACGAGGAGGAGAGCGAGGAATGATTCATCCGACCGCGATCGTCGACCCGCGGGCGGAGATCGACCCCACCGCGGAGATCGGCGCGTACGCGGTGATCGAGGGTCCGGCGCGCATCGGCGTGCGCACCCGGGTGATGGCCCGGGCGGTCGTCACCGGGGGCGCGGCGCTCGGCGCCGACAACGTCGTGCACTACGGGGCGGTGCTCGGCGACGTGCCGCAGGACCTCGCCTTCGCCGGCGCGGAATCCTTCCTGCGGATCGGCGACGGCAACGTGTTCCGCGAGCACTCGACGGTTCATCGAGGCACCCGGCCGGGCAGCGCGACCGTGATCGGCAACCGCAACTACTTCATGCAGAACAGCCACGTCGCGCACAACTGCGCGATCGGCGACGACGCCATCGTCGCCGGCGGCGCGCTGCTCTCGGGCTACGTCGAGCTCGGCGACCGGGGCTTCGTCTCGGGAAACTGCGTGGTGCATCAGTTCGTTCGCATCGGCCGCCTGGCGCTGCTGCGCGGCCTGTCGCGCACCAGCCGCGACGTGCCGCCGTTCTGCATCATGGACGGCACGCACACGGTGAGAGCCGTCAACCGGGTGGGCTTGCACCGCGCCGGGTTCTCCGCCGAGGCCCTGCGGGCGCTGCGCAACGCCTTCAAGGCCCTGTTCCTGCGGCCGCGAAATCTCCGGCAGGCGCTCGCCGAGGTCGAGGCCGAGCCGATGACCGCGGAGGTGAAGGAGCTGGTCGACTTCATCCGCGCTTCCAAGCGCGGCGTCTGCTTCGGGCCCCGGGCCGACGGGCCGGACGCCGAGGCCGGCTAGCTAAGCGGCGGGAAGGCCGAGCCCGCGCAGCGCGAGAATGTTGCGCAGGATCGTCGAGGTGCCGCCCATGATCGTGTAGCCGGGAGCGAAAGCGACGGCGCGCGCCACGCGGCCGGCGAGCCGCGCCGCGGGGGAGCCGGGCAGCAGCAGCGCGTGCGGGCCGAGGGCCTGCGCGGCCAGCTCGGCGATCTCCTGCTCGAGCTCGGTCGCGAACGCCTTGGTGAGCGCGGATTCCTTGTTGGGAACGATGCCCTGCGACAACAGCCAGGCGACGCGGTAGATGAGCCAGCGGCCGATCGTCACGCGGGTGAGCACGCTCGCCAGCCGATCGCGCCACAGCGGATCCTCGGCGAGGCCCGTCTCGCGGGCGTGAGCGCGCACGTCTTCGAGAACGCGGGCGTTCGACAGCAACCGCTCGATGCCGCTGCGCTCGTAGTCGAGCTGCGCGGCGATCTGGTACCAGCCGCGGTTCTCCTCGCCGACCAGCCAGCGGCGCTCGACGCGAACGCCCTCGAAGAAGATTTCGTTGAAATGATGTTCGCCGGCCATGTCGATGATCGGCCGCACGGTGATGCCCGGGGTGCGCATGTCGACGAGCAGCTCGCTCAAGCCGCGGTGCTTGGCGGCGTGCGGGTCGGTGCGGGCGACGAGATAGCAGTAGTCGGCCTCGTGGGCATTCGTGGTCCAGATCTTGTGGCCGTCGACGACGTAGTGGTCGCCGTCGGCGACCGCCCGCGTGCGCAGCGCGGCGAGGTCGGAGCCGGCGTTCGGCTCGCTCATGCCGACGCAGAACACCAGCTCGCCGCGCACGATCCTCGGCAGCAGCTCGCGGCGCTGCTCCTCGCTGCCGTGCGCCAGCAGCGCCGGGCCGATCTGGCGATCGGCCATCCAGTGGGCCGCAACCGGGGCGCCCGCCCGCAGCAGCTCCTCGGTGATGATCAGCCGCTCGAGATAGCTCCCCTCGCTGCCGCCGTAGCGCTTCGGCCAGGTGTAGCCGATCCAGCCGCGCTCGCCGAGGGCTCGGGAGAATTCGCGGGAGAAGCCGACGATCCAGCCATCGTCCCGCGCGTCAGCGGGAGCGAGGCGCTCGCGAAGGAACGCTCGCACCTCCTCTCGCAGCCGCTCTTCGGCCGGCGTCGGTGCGAAGTCCAAGGCTTACTTCCCGGCGCTCACCACGCGCATCGACCGGATGACCACGGCGTCGACCGGCACGTCCTCGTACATGCCCCGGGTGTCGGTCTGCACGGCCTCGATCTTCTGCACGACCTTCAGGCCTTCGATCACCTTGCCGAACACGCAGTATCCGAAGCCCTGGATCGTGTCGTCCTTGTGGTTCAGGAAGTCGTTGTCCTTGACGTTGATGAAGAACTGCGCGGTGGCGCTGTCGACGTCCGGCGTGCGCGCCATGGCGAGCGTGCCGGTCTCGTTCTTCAAGCCGTTGCCGGCCTCGTTCTTGATCGGCGCCTTGGTCGGCTTCTGTTTCATGTCGGGCATGAAGCCGCCGCCCTGGATCATGAAACGCGGGATCACGCGGTGGAAGACCGTCCCGTCGTAGAACTTGTCGTTCACGTAGCCGAGGAAGTTCTCGACCGTCTTCGGCGCCTTGTCCTGGAAGAGCTCGATCTTCACGTCGCCCATCGACGTCGACATCAGCACGATCGGGTCGTTCGGGTTCTGCGGCTTGCCGTCTTCGGCCATGGTGCACCCCACGCTGAGCGCCCCGATGGCGAATGTGAGCACGGCCACGAGGGTTCCGAGTCGTCGAATCATCGCCGGCGGTTTCTCAAATCGGCCGGTGGAAATCAATCCGATTGAAATCGTCGCCCGCTTCGGCAATGGGATGGCGTAACGCGGTCATGCGATTCGACGAGCGGGTGAAGGACCTTCTCTCCCGGGAGAGCGCGGGGGGCAGCGTCACCGTGCGCGGCTGGCTGAAGACCGCGCGCCACGGCAAGGAGATCTCGTTCCTCGAGGTCTCCGACGGCTCCTGCTTCGCCGGCATCCAGGCGGTCGCCGAGACGGCGCTCGCGAACTACGAGAGCGAGGTGAAGCACCTGCAGGCGGGTTGTGCGGTGCGGGTCACCGGAGATCTCGTCGATTCGCCGGGCAAGGAGCAGCGCTTCGAGATCCGCGCCTCGCGGGTCGAGGTGATGGGCGGGGTGGGCGCGGACTATCCGCTGCAGAAGAAGCGGCACTCCTTCGAGTTCCTGCGCACGATCGCCCACCTGCGCCCGCGCACCAACACGTTCGGCGCCGTGCTACGGGTGCGCAACGCCGCCGCGCGCGCCATCCACGAGTTCTTCCAGAGCCGCGGCTTCGTCCAGCTGCACGCGCCGATCATCACCGCCTCGGACTGCGAGGGCGCGGGCGAGATGTTCCGGGTATCGACGCTCGACGCGGCATCGCCGCCGCGCGACGGCGCCGGGCGGGTCGATTTCTCTCAGGATTTCTTCGGCCGCGAGGCGCATCTCACGGTCTCGGGGCAGCTCGAGGCCGAGACGGTCGCGCTCGCGCTCTCCAAGGTCTACACGTTCGGGCCGACGTTCCGCGCCGAGAACTCCAACACCAGCCGCCACCTCGCCGAGTTCTGGATGGTCGAGCCGGAAATGGCCTTCTGCGACCTCGAAGGCGACATGGAGATCGCCGAGGCGTTCCTGAAGCATCTCTTCCGCGCCGTTCTCGAGGCCTGCCCCGACGACATGCGCTTCTTCGCCGAGCGCATCGACAAGGGCGTGATCGACACGCTCGAGCACATCGTCGCCGCCTCCTTCGAGCGGCTCACCTACTCGCAGGCCGTGGACATCCTGCGGAAGTGCGGCAAGAGCTTCGAGTTCCCGGTCGAGTGGGGCAAGGACCTGCAGAGCGAGCACGAGCGCTATCTCACCGAGGAGCACCTTCGCAAACCGGTGATCGTCACCGACTATCCGAAGGAGATCAAAGCCTTCTACATGTACGTGAACGACGACGGGGAGACCGTGCGGGCGATGGACGTGCTGGTGCCGCGCATCGGCGAGATCATCGGCGGCTCGCAGCGCGAGGACCGCATGGAGGTGCTGCAGCGGCGCATCGCCGAGAGCGGCCTGCGCGCGGCGGACTACTGGTGGTACCTCGATCTGCGCCGGCACGGCTCGGTGCCGCACGCGGGCTTCGGGCTCGGCTTCGAGCGCGCCGTGCAGTTCATTACCGGCATGCAGAACATCCGCGACGTGATCCCGTTCCCGCGCGTGCCGGGATACATCGAGTTCTGACTCTGCGCCGCGGAGGACCCTCGACATGGCCGATCCGATCCTGGTCGCCAAGGGCGAGCACGATCTCTTCCTGCTGCCCTCGATGGTGAACCGCCACGGCCTGATCGCCGGGGCGACGGGCACGGGCAAGACCGTCACGCTGCAGGTGCTGGCCGAAGGGCTGTCGCGGATCGGCGTGCCGGTGTTCCTCACCGACGTGAAGGGAGACCTGTCGGGCATCGCCGCGGCCGGCGGCGACCGTCCGCAGGTCGCCGAGCGGGTGAAGCAGATGGGGATCGCGGGGTTCGAGCCCGCCGCGTCGCCGGTGGTCTTCTGGGACGTGTTCGGCGAGCAGGGGCATCCGGCGCGCACGACGATCTCGGAGATGGGGCCGCTGTTTCTCGGCCGCCTGCTTCATCTCAACGACACCCAGGCCGCGGTCCTCACGCTGGTCTTCAAGGTCGCCGACGACGGCGGGCTCCTGCTGCTCGACTTGAAGGACCTGCGGGCGATGGTGCAGCACGTCGGCGACCACGCCAAGGCGTTCACCGCCGAATACGGCAACGTCTCGGCCGCCTCGATCGGCGCCATCCAGCGCGGGCTGCTGGCGCTCGAGCAGGATGCGGGGGAGCGCCTGTTCGGCGAGCCCGCGCTCGACGTGGAGGACCTGCTGCAGACCGACGCGGCGGGGCGCGGCGTGGTGAACGTACTGGCGGCAGACCGGCTCTTCCGGCACCCGAAGATGTACGCCGCGTTTCTCCTGTGGCTGCTCGCCGAGCTGTTCGAGCGGCTGCCGGAGGTCGGCGACCTCGATCGGCCGAAGCTCGTGCTGTTCTTCGACGAGGCCCACCTGCTGTTCGGCGACGCGCCGCAGGCGCTCGAGCAGAAGATCGAGCAGGTCGTGCGCCTGGTTCGCTCCAAGGGCGTGGGCGTCTACTTCGTCACGCAGAATCCGCTCGACGTGCCGGATCTCGTGCTCGGCCAGCTCGGCAACCGCGTGCAGCACGCGCTGCGCGCCTTCACGCCGCGCGACCAGAAGGCGGTGAGAGCCGCCGCCGAGACCTTGCGCCGCAATCCCGCGCTCGACGTCGAGCGGGCGATCGCCGAGCTCGGCGTCGGCGAGGCGCTGGTATCGCTGCTCGACGACCACGGCCGCCCCGGCGTGGTCGAGCGGGCGAAGATCTGTCCGCCGCGCAGCCGCGTCGGCCCGATCTCCGCCGGCGAGCGACGGGCGATCATCGACCAGTCGGTGCTCTACGGCCACTACGAGCAGACCGCCGACCGCGAGTCGGCCTACGAGAAGCTGCGCGGTCGCGCCGAGAGCCGCGCGGCCGGTCAAGCGCCGGATGCTGCGGCCGAGCCCCCGCCGCGGGGCTCGCGGGTCCAAACCGCCGCCGAATCCAGCGTCCTGCGCGACGTGCTGCTCGGCTCCACGGGCCCGCGCGGCGGCCGGCGCGAAGGCGTGGTCGAGGCCGCGGCCAAGAGCGCGGCCCGCGCCGTCGGCAGCCAGATCGGCCGCCAGATCCTGCGCGGCCTGTTCGGCTCGCTTCTCGGCGGCTCGCGGCGCTGAGCTACTGGGAGCTGGCTTGACTTTGTCCCGAGTCGGGAACTAAACAACCCGCCGACATAGCGGTCGGGTTGACCGTGCGCGATTCGCTGGGAATCGCGCCGGTAGAAGAGGGAAGCCGGTGAGAGACCGGCGCTGCCCCGCAACTGTGAGGGCGGACGAGGCGAGCACGAACGGTCACTGTCCCGCGCGCGGGATGGGAAGGCCGCTCGTCCTCGGATGATGCCCGAGCCAGGAGACCTGCCCGACCGACGCTGCCGAGAGCCCGCCGGCGAATCTCGTCGCCGGCAGGCCCGGGAAGCCTTCCGAAGGGGAGGGGGCAGATGGTGATTCGGAAACCTCCGACGCGGCCGCAACGCGGACGCGGCCCTCGCCCGCTGGTCGCCGTCGCGCGACGCTCCTGGCTTCCGCTCTCGGCACACGACCCGAGGGGGAAACATGCAGCGAAGGGCAAGAATCGGTGGGGCGAGCTTCGCCGCGGCACTGTGGGTGGCCGCGGTCGCGGCGCAGGAGCCGGCGCAGCGGCCGCCGGCCGAGATGACGATGGACACGATGGTCGTATCGCCGACGCGCTCCGAGCAACCGATCTCGGTGGTGCCGTCGGCGATCACGGTAATCACCGGCCAGGATCTCGAGCGCAAGCAGGTGCCTTCGGTGGCCGACGCGCTGCGCGAAGTGCCGGGCCTCGAGATCCATGAAAGCGGCTCCCGCGGGGCGAACGTCTCGGTCCTGATGCGCGGCGCCGACGCCGATCAGGTGCTGGTGCTGATCGACGGCGTGCGGGTGAACAGCACCACGCTCGGCTCATTCGACTTCGCGGGCCTCACGCCGGAAAACATCGACCGGATCGAGGTGCTGCGCGGCTCGGGCGGCACGCTGTACGGCTCGGAGGCGGTGGGCGGGGTGATCCAGATCTTCACCCGCAAAGGCTCGGGGCCGCCGCGCGGCTCGATCTCGGTCTCGGGCGGCAACGCCGCAACCGACCGGGAGGTGGCGGAGGTCTCCGGAGAGAGCGGAATCGTCTCGTTCTCCGGCAGCGTCTCGCACATCCATACCGACGGCTTCAAGCCGCAGAACGACGACTACGAGAATACCGTCGTCTCCGGGCGACTCGACGTCCGGGTCGTGCCCGACGGCACGGTGCGGCTGATCTTCCGCGTCGGCGATTCGGAGTTCGGCAACTTCTTCAACAACAACTTCCTCGCCGCGCCCGACCCGGACGCGCGACAGAAGGACCAGGTCGACTTCACACGCGCGGAGTGGGGCCACGCGCTCGGCTCCGCGCTGCGCTACCGGATCGGCTTCTCCTACGCGCGCGCGGACCAGCAGTTCGACGACCTGCCCGACGCCGCGGAATCGAGCGCCCTCCACTCCGACTTCCTCTCCCAGACCTTCACCGGCGACGCCAACGCGATCCTCGTCTGGTGGCAGAAGCGGGTCGAGAGCATCGCCGGCTTCGAATACGAGGTGCAAGCAGGAGACGCCGACTCGCTCAGCCTGGACCCGACGTTCGGCGACTGGCGCACGACGTTCGATCGCGACGTGCGCAACCTCGCCGGCTACACGCTCCATCAGCTGTTCCTCGACGAGCGGCGGCTGGTGCTGAACGCCGGGGTCCGCGCCGACGGCAACCAGCGTTTCGGACGCGCCGTCAGCCCGTCCGGCGGAGCGAGCTACGCCGTGGCGGCGACCGGTACGCGGCTGCGGGCGACCTACGCCGAGGCGTTCAAGGCGCCGACGCTGAACCAGCTGTTCTTTCCCGGCTTCGGCAATCCGGTGCTCGACGCCGAGCACAGCTGGGAGGTCGACGCCGGCTTCGATCAGTCGCTGCTCGGCGAGCGGGCGCTGGTCTCGGCCAACTATTTCCACCGGCGGGTGAGCGATCTGATCGCCGGAGTGCCGCAGGACGACGGCCTGTTTCTCGCCGAGAACGTCGGCCGCTCGACGGTCGACGGCGCCGAGGCCGCGCTCGACGTCGAGATCGTGAGCGGCGTGCGCGCGGGCGGCGAGTACACCTACCTCGACGTCGACGCCAGTCTCAACGGCCGCGTGCGCCGGCCGAAGCACGCCGGATCGCTGCACGTGGCGGCCGAGCATGCGTCGCTCTTCCGGCACGGAGACCGTCTCTCCGCCGACGTGAGCTTGCTGCTGGTCGGAGACCGGCTGGACTTCGATCCGCTGGCGGGGTTCGCGGCGCGGCGCAACCGCGCCTACCAGCGAGCCGACCTCGCGGCCGCGTACTCGTGGCCGTTGCCGGGCGCGTTCGTCCAGCGGCTGAAGGTCTTCGCCCGCGTCGAGAACCTCTTCGATCGCCACTATCAACAGGTGCTCGGCTTCGGCGCGCGGCCGCTGAACTTCCTGGCCGGAGTGGGCGGGGAGTTCTGAGCGCGGATGCGGATGGAGCCGACGGGCCAGCGAGCGAGCCGTCTCGAGGCGGGGGTCTCGAGTCGGAGCGATGGGAGGATCGGAGAGTCGAGTCCTGCGCATCGGCACGCCGGCGCGTGGATCGCGCTCGCCTGGTGGATCTTCGGCCCGGCCGGTGCACCCGATGCCGCGGCCATGCGCATCGTCTCGCTCGCACCCTCGATCACCGAGACGCTGTTCGCCGTCGGCGCGGGCGCCGAGGTGGTCGCCGTGTCCGACCTCTCCGACTTCCCGCCCGAGGCTCGCTCGATCGAGCGCGTCGGGTCGTACATGAAGCCGAACGTCGAAGCCGTGATCGCCCACCGGCCCGACCTGGTGATCGCGGTGCCGAGCCCGGGGAATCGCGAAGCCGTCGAGGGGTTGATGGCGCTCGGCCTGCGCGTCTTGGTGGTGGAGGAGGGTCCGACGATCGGCGACATTCTCGGCGCGATCGGCCGCATCGCCGACGAGTGCGAGCGTCACGACGCCGGCCGCGTGCTCGTCGAGCGGCTGCGCGAGCGGGTGGCCGCGGTGCGCCGGCGGGTGGCTCCGCTGCCGCGCCCGCGCGTGCTGATGGTCGTCGGCGAGAACCCGCTGGTCGCCGTCGGCGACGACAACCTACTGGCCGAGCTGCTGCGCGAGGCCGGTGCCGACAACGTGGCGTCGGGTCTCGGCCGCTGGCCGCGGCTGTCGGTCGAGTTCGTGGTGAAGAGCGCCCCGCAAGTGGTGATCGACTCGAGCATGGGCGACGAGGCATCCGCGGACCTGTCGTTCTACGCAGGGCTCGGGATCGAGGCCGTCCGGCGGGGCCGGCTCCACGCGGTCCGCCTCGACGAGGTGCTGCGGCCGGGGCCGCGGATCGGCGAAGGGCTCGAGAAGCTCGCGCGGCTGCTTCACCCGCGAGCGTTCGGCGAGCCCGCGCCGGCGGCCCGGCCCGCGGGAGCGCCGCGTTGAGGCCCGCCGCACGGCAGCCGCGGCTCACCCGCGAGCGGGCGCGAGCCGTGCTCGCCGGCCTGGCGGTGCTGCTCGGCGCGAGCCTGGTGCTCGCGGCGATCATCGGCGGCGTGCGCATCGACTTCTCCCGCGCGCTCGATTTCGCCCATCCCGACAGCCCCGACTTCGTGATCCTGTTTCGCGCGAGATTGCCCCGCGTGCTGCTCGGGGCGACGGTGGGCGGCGGGCTCGGCGCCGCCGGCGCGGCGCTGCAGGCGCTCTTGCGCAATCCCCTGGCGAGCCCCGACGTGATCGGCATCTCGGGCGGCGCGTCGATCGGCGCGATCCTGGTGCTCGCGCTCGGGGTCGGCGGGCCGGCCTGGATTCTGGTGCCGGCGGCGGCATTCGCCGCCTCGCTGGCGACGCTCGGCGCGATCGTCCGGCTGTCGACCGTGCACGGGCGGCTGAATCCCTATTCTCTGCTGCTGGTCGGCGTGATCGCCAACACGATCGCCGCGGCGCTGATCATGCTGGTGACCGCGATGGTCGACTCGCTGCGCGCGCAGGGGGTGCTGGTCTGGCTGACGGGGAGCCTGGCGCAGCGGCCCTATTCGCTGGTCGCCACCGTCTTCGTCTTCACCGTCCTGCCGGCGCTCGCGCTGTGGGCTCAGGCGCGCAGCCTGAACCTGCTCGCGCTCGGCGAGGAGACCGCCGTGCAGCTCGGCACCGACGTCGCCCGCGTGCGCCGGACGAGCTTTCTCGCCTCGGCCCTGCTGGTCGGCGCCTCCGTGTCGGTGAGCGGCGTGATCGGTTTCGTCGGGCTGATCGTGCCGCACTGTCTGCGCCTGGCGATCGGCTCCGACCAGCGGCTGTTGATCCCGGCTTCGTTCCTCGGCGGCGCCGTCTTCCTGGTCTGGGCGGACACCGTGGCGCGCACGCTGCTGGCGCCGACCGAGATCCCCGTCGGCGTGCTGACCGCGCTGTGCGGCGGCCCCTTCTTCATCTTCCTGCTGCGCCGACAGGAGGAGGGGCGCGGGATATGAGTCGCGAGCCGGTCGTGCGACTCGAGGACGTGCGTTTCGCCTATCGCGACCGCTCGGTGCTGGACGGCGTCTCGTTCGAAGTCGAGCGCGGCGAGCGTTTCGGTCTGCTCGGCCCGACCGGCTCGGGGAAATCCACGCTGGTGCGGCTGCTCTCGGGGGTGCTGCGCCCGTCGGCGGGACGCATCTCGGTCGGCGGCCGCGATCTCGGCGGCTACCCGCCGGCCGAGCTCGCCCGGCGGGTGGCCGTGGTGCCGCAGGAGACCGCGCTCGACTTCCCGTTCTCCGTGCTCGAGGTCGTGCTGATGGGACGGGCCCCGCATCTCGGCGGCTTCGGCTTCGAGGGCGACCGCGACGTCGAGGCCGCCGAGAGCGCGATGACGCGGACGGGCGTGGCCGACCTCGCCGGCCGCTTCTTCCACGAGCTGTCCGGCGGCGAGAAGCAGCGCGTGGTGATCGCCCGCGCGCTCGCGCAGGAGCCCGAGGTCCTGCTGCTCGATGAGCCGACGACGTCCCTCGACATCCGCCACGTGGTGGAGATCTTCGAGCTGCTCTCGGCGCTGTCGCGGGAGCGGGGTATGACGCTGGTCGTGGTGCTGCACGATCTGAACCTCGCGGCGCTGTACTTGCAGCGTCTGGCGTTCCTGAAGCACGGGCGGCTCTACGCCTGCGGCCCGCCCGAGGAGGTGATGACCTACCGGACGATCCGCGACGTCTACGAGACCGACGTCTACGTGCATCGCAACGACCTCACCGGCAGGCTGAACGTTCTGCCGCTCGGCAGCGTGACGGCGGGCTCGCGGACGTGATCGGCGCGGCTGACGTCGGCGCCGCGCTGCGCTTTCTCACCCGCCTGCCGCTGCCGGCGCGCGGCGGCGGCGCCGCGGACGGCGCGGTCCGCTTCGGCGCCGCCGCGTTTCCGCTGGTCGGCCTGCTGCTCGGCGCCGCGGCCGTCGCCGGCGACGCGCTGGCGGACGCGCTGCCCGAGACCCTGCGCAACGTCGGCATCCTCGCCGGCTGGGCGGCGCTGACCGGGGCGCTGCACTACGACGCCCTCGCCGATACGCTGGACGCGCTCGGCGGCCGCGGGGTGCCGGAGCGGCTGCGCATCATGCGCGACGGCGCGCTGGGGTCGTACGCCGTGCTGGGGCTCGTGCTGGTGGTGGCCGGCGAGCTCTCGGCGCTGTCGCTGCTCCACGGCGAGACGCGGCTCCGGGCGCTCGCCGTCGCTCCGGCGATCGGCCGGTGGACGATGCTGCTGGCGGCGTTCCGCGCACCGCCCGCTCGGCCGGACGGCCTCGGCGCGGCGTTCGCGCGCGGCCTCGGCGCCGCGGAGCTGGCGGCGGCGACGGCGACCGCCGCGGCCGCGCTCGCGCTGCTCGCCGGCCCCTCGGGATGGATCGCCGCCCTGCTCGCCGCCGCGCTCGCGCTCGGCGTGCGGCGGCTGGCGGTGGCCTCCTTCGGCGGCATCACCGGCGACGTGCTCGGCGCCGCCGGCAAGCTCGGCGAGCTCGTGACGCTGGGGGTGCTGGCGTCGCGATGAGCGCGGATCCCTCGCTGCCGATCGTGCTGGTGCTCGGCGGAGCGCGCTCCGGGAAGAGCCGCTTCGCGCTCGCCCGCGCCGCGGCGTTGCCCCCGCCGCGGGTGTTTCTCGCCACCGCCGAGGCGCTCGACGAGGAGATGGCGGCGCGCATCGACCGGCACCGCGCCGAGCGCGGCGGCGAGTGGCGGACGATCGAGGAGCCGTTCGAGGTCGCCGGGGTCCTGGCGCGACAGACGGGCGGCGTCGTGCTGATCGACTGCCTGACGCTGTGGCTCGCCAACCGTATGGGCGCCCCGCCGGGCGCCGACGTCGGGCCGGCGGTCGGCGCGCTGCTCGAGGCCGTCGCGTCCCGGCACTGCGCGGTCGTCGCCGTCAGCAACGAGGTCGGCCTCGGCATCGTTCCCGACAATCCCCTGGCGCGCGCCTTTCGCGACGCGGCGGGGGCGATGAACCGGGCGTTTGCGGAGGCGGCCGACGAGGTGCACCTGCTGGTCGCCGGCCAGGCGCTGCGCATTCGCTGAGGTACTGGACTGGCGCGCGACTTCGCCGTCTTGCACGAAGATATGCGATACGAGGCTTCGCTACGCGCCCACCGTCGGCTGGTGGCCGTGCGGCACTGAGCGACCCGGGCAGGAGTTCGCCGTTTTGCACGAAGACATGAGATACGAGGCTTCGGTACGCGACCACCATTCGGTCGCGGCCGTGCAGCACTGAGCCGCCGTGGACATGCATCTCGACGAGCTGGTGTCGCGAATCGGCGAGGTCGACGCGCGGGTCGCCGAGGCGGCGCGGAAGGAGATCGACGGCAAGACCAAGCCGCAGGGGAGCCTCGGGCGGATCGAGGCGATCGCCGTGCGGCTGGCCTCGATCTACGGCGAGGTGGCGTTCGACACGATGCCGCGCGCGGTGGTGGTGCTCGCCGCGGACCACGGGGTGGCGCGGCGCGGCGTGAGCGCCTACCCCTCGGCCGTCACCGCGCAGATGGTGCACAACTTCGCCGCCGGCGGAGCGGCGGTCAACGTGCTGGCGCGGCAGATGGCGGCGCGCACGGTGATCGTCGACATGGGGGTCGCGGGCGAGCACCGCTGGCCGCCGAGCGTGCGGCGCTGCGCGCTCGGCGCGGGCACGGAGGACCTCGCCGCCGGCCCGGCGATGAGCGAGGCGCAGGCCCTCGAGGCGATCGGCACCGGCGCGGCGATCGTCGCCGAGCTGGTGCGCGACGGCTGCCGCCTGATGCTGACCGGCGAAATGGGCATCGGCAACTCGACCGCCGGCGCGGCGCTGACGGCGGCGTTCACCGGCCGCGGCGCCGCCGAGGTGACGGGCCGCGGCACCGGCGTCGCCGACGCGGCGCTGGCGCGGAAGATCGAGGTCGTCGCGCACGCGCTCGCGCGCCATGCCCCGTCCGCCGAGCGCCCGCTCGCCACGCTCGCCGCGCTCGGCGGCTTCGAGATCGCCGGCCTGGTCGGCGTCGTGCTGGGCGCCGCCGCCGAGCGTATTCCCGTGGTGCTCGACGGCTTCATCGCCGGCGCCGCGGCGCTGGCGGCCGTGGCGCTGGCTCCGCGGGCGCGTGCGTTCCTGTTCGCGGGACACCGTTCGGCCGAGCGCGGCCACGATGCGGCGCTGGCGTCGCTCGGTCTCGAGCCGATTCTCGATCTCGGTCTGCGCCTCGGCGAAGGCAGCGGCGCGCTGCTCGCCCTGCCGGTGCTCGACGCCGCGGCGCGCATCCTGCGCGAAATGGCCTCGTTCGCTTCCGCCGGCGTGAGCGGGCCGAGCGGCTGAGGGCGTCGTCGTTCTCCGCGCCGCGATCTACGGCTATCCTCCGCGACCCATGGATCTCGGCCCGCGACAGAGCCTCGAGTACCTCTCGCCGGAGATCGCGCTCGGCGTCGCCGCGCTCGCGGTCTGGTGGCTCGGGCGTTTCGACCGCCTGGATCGCACCGGGCTCGGCGAGATCGCCATCCTCGGCGCCGCACTGTCGGTGTTCCTCGCCGCCCGGTTGTCGGGTTGGGGGGAGGTCTGGCTGCTCGAGCGTCTGTTCCTGGTCGACGGCCTCGCCGTGTTCTTCAAGATCCTCGTCGGCCTGGCCGCCGTCGCCGTGCTGTGGATCTGGCTCGAATCGGCCACGGTCGCCCGCGAAGGCGAGGTCTGCGCGCTCGTGCTGTCGGCGGCCGTGGCGCTCGACCTGATGGCCTCGGCGGCGAATCTCGCCAGCGCCTACCTCTGCGTCGAGCTGGCGAGCGCGGCGCTGTGGGGGCTGACCCACCGCGCCGGCCCGGGGGACTCGCGCGTTCGCGCCGCGAGAGCCGTGGCCGCCGCGGTATCGCTGCTCATGCTCGGCGCCGCCTGCTGGCTGGCCGGCTTCGCCGGCTCGCCGGACTACGAGCGCATCCACCGAGCGATCTTCGATCTCGCTCCCCATTCGCCGTTCGCCGTCGCTTGCGCGGCGATGGCGATCGTGATCGCGCTCCCGGCCCGCCTGTGGATCGCCACCGCGACGCGCGGCGCTCACGTGCGCGCCGCGCTCGCCGCGTTCGCGGCGCTGGCGTTCGCCGCGGGCGGACTGGCGCTGTGCATGCGCCTGCTCTTCGCCGTGCTGTCCTCGCCGGGGGCCGACGGCGGCTGGATGGGCCCGCCGGGCCTCGACTGGAGACCGCCGCTGACGGCCGCCGCGGTCGTGGCGATGACGCTCGGCAATCTCGCCGGCCTGCGCGAGCGCTCGCTGCCGCGTCTGCTCGCCGTCTGCTCGATCGCCCAGGTGGGATACGCGCTGCTCGGCCTGGCGGCGGCCACCCGGGCCGGCCTGGAAGCGACCCTGCTCTACCTGGCGGCCACGGCGCCGGCGAGCCTCGGCGCGTTCCACGCGTCGGCGCTGATCACCCGCGCGGCCGGCCGGGAAGAGATCGAATCCTGCCGCGGCCTGCTGCGCGTTGCGGGAAGCTCGGCCGGGCTGGCGCTCGCCGTCTCCCTGCTGTCGCTGTCCGGGCTGCCGCCGCTCGCGGGCTTCGTCGGCCGCCGCCGTCTGCTCGGCGCGCTGCTGGAACGCGGCTTCGAGGGAGTGGCGGCGATCGCCGCCGTCAACAGCGTGCTCTCGCTCTGCGTCTACGGCAGAGTCCTGCGATCGCTGTGCGCGCCGGCGCCGGGCGCGCCGGTGCCGCGCTGGCGCCTCTACGACGCATCGTTCGCCGGCCTGCTCGCCGCGGCGACGGTCGGGCTCGGCGTTCACCCGCGGCCGCTCCTCGAGTTGGCCGCGCGGTCGGTGCAGTGGCTCCCGCGCTGACGCCTCAACCGGGCAGATACAGCCCGCCGTTCACGTGCAGGGTCTGCCCGGTGATGTAGCTCGCCCCCGTCGAGAGCAGGAAGGCGGCGGTGTGGGCGATCTCCTCCGGGTGCCCGAGCCGGCCGGCGGGGATTTGGGCGCGGGTGCGCTCGACCTCCTCTTCGGGAAGCACGCCCTGCAGCCGCTCGTGCCAGATCAGCCCCGGGACGATCGCGTTGACGGTGACGCCGTGGCGAGCGAGGTCGACGGCCGTCGAATGCGTGTAGCCGATGACGCCGGCCTTGGCGGCCGCGTAGGGACCCTGGCCAGGCCCGGGATGGTAGGCATAGACGGACGAGAGGTTGACGATGCGCCCGAAGCCGCGCTCGACCATCGGGCGACTGAAGGCGCGGGTCATGTAGAAGGTGCCGTGCAGGCTGACGCGCAACACGACCTCCCAGACGCGCGACGGCATCTCCCACACCGGTGCCGCGCCCTGGACGCCGGCATTGTTGACCAGCCGATCCACGTGCTGGCGCGTGTCGCGCAGCTCGTCGGCGAGCGCCGAGACTTCCTGCTCGCGGGTCACGTCGAGGGCGTGGAACGCGATGCGGCTGCGCTCGGCGGGCGAGAAATCGCCGAGCCAGGGATCCACATCGCCGCCGCGCCGGTCGCAGGCGACGACCGAATGCCCGTCGGCGAGCAGGCGCCGGACGATGGCGGTGCCGAGGCCGCCGAGTGCCCCGGTGACGAGGGTCGCGGTTCGTTCGTTGGCCATGGCGCGTTGTCGGGCACGGCGTGCGCCGGGTCAATCCTCCTTTCGGCCGACGGTCAGCGTGGCGAGAAACTCGAGGACGCTGCGGCGGTGCTCGCGCGCGCCGACTGCCGTCATGTGGTCCTTGCCCGCCAGGCGCACCAGGCGGGCACCGGCAATCGAGCGCGCCAGCGGCTCGACATCGCCCGCCACCAGATCCCGTTCGCCGACCACCAGCAACGTCGGGGCGGCGATCGCGGCGAGGTCGTGAGGCTCGACGACGCGGATCGGCCGCCGCCAGCAAGCCGCCAGCGCGCAGCGATCCTGCCGGGTCTCCTCGGCGAAATCGCGGTAGAAGCGCGCGGCGGCCGGAAAGACGCTCGGATCCTCGGCCTCGAGCGCGCGGGCGACCGTCTCGCGGTCGCCGCGCGCGCTGCCGAAGTCGCGAAAGCCGCTGCCGATGCCGCCGAGCGCGAGCCCGAGGACGCGCGCCGGATGGGTGATCGCCACCTCGAGCGCAATCCGCGCGCCCATCGAGTACCCCATCAGCACCGCGCGCTGCGCCCGGGCGGCGTCGAGCACCGCCAGAGCGTCGGCGACCAGCCGCTCGGGAGCATAGTCTGCCGGGTGGTAGCGCTTCTCGCTGTGGCCGTGGCCGCGCTGGTCGTAGGCGAGGGCTCGCCAGCGGGCCCGGGCGATCGCCTCCATCCAGCCGGTGCCGAGCCAGTTGCGCTCGAACGTCGAGGCGAAGCCGTGGATCAACAGCACCGCCGGCCCCGATCCCAGCTCGGTCCAGTGGATGAGACAGCCGTCTCGGCTGCGGGCGGTGGTGGGTCTCGGTCGAAGCGCGCTGCGTGACGGGATCGTCGTTCGGAAGCCCCCTGACTACGGTCAGTTACCCTCGATCCGGCGTCCGTGTAAACGGCTGCGCCGGCGCCGTCGTCGAAGCCGATGCAACGAAAATTCACCCCGGGCAGAAGCCACCGATGACGAACCTCACGAAGCTGACCCTCAGTGTGGCGCTGCTGGCGGCGGCTCTCGCCCGAGGAGCGTCGCGAGTTGCGCGAGCGCTGGAACCGCATGAGCCCCGAGCAGCGCCGCCTTACCCGCGATCGCCAGGAGCAGGATGACGCCGGGCGCTGAGATCCGACGTCGGTAAAATCCTTCAGCTCGCGGTGGCTGTTGGCGCGAGAAGCGGCTCTCGGGGAAGCGTCCGCCGTCCAAATTGTAACTCTGGGTGACGTGTTTTGCTCGCTTCCCGCGCCGCGGGTCGCTTCCGACCGAAGAAAATCGAGGGCGCGAAATTTGCTTCTCTCGGGTGGAGGTCGGCATGGTCGAGCCGCATCATCGGCATCCGTTCGAGGACCCCGTGGCGAGAAGGCGGAACCTTCTCTTGCTGCGCTGGGTCAACATCATCGCCACCAGCAGCCTGCTGCTGTTCTCGCAGCCCACCTGGGATCACCCTGCGGCGCGCTTCCTGGTGTTGGCGCTGCTCGCCTCCAACGCCTTGCTTCACGCCCTGCCGACCGCATGGCTGTTCGGGGAGCGAACGCTCTCCGGGGTCGTCATCTTCGACAGCGCGATCACCCTCGGCGTCGTGCTCGGCTTCGGCGAGATCGAGAAGCACATCCTGGTGCTCTACTTCTTCGTCATCCTGCTGGCCGCCGTCGGTCGTTCCTTCCGGGAGACCATGCTGGCGGCCGCGGCGACCTCGGGCCTGGCGCTCGTCCTGCGCCGCAAGGGGCTGGAGCAGCTGTGGGAGAGCAGCGTGCTGCTCGGCGCGCCGTTCATCTTCTGCTCGGGCATGTTCTACGCCTATCTGTCGTCTCAGCTGCGCCAGGATCGCGAGAGCGAGCTCGAGCAGGCGCGCGACGCGGCGCTCGAGGCCTCGCGCCTGAAGAGCGCCTTCCTCGCCAACATGAGCCACGAGATCCGCACGCCGCTGAACGTGATCCTGGGCTACACGGAGGTCATTCGGGATCGCCTGGAGGAGGCGGGCGCCGAGGATCGGCTGACGCTGCTCGAGCCGATCACCCGCGCCAGCATGCGCCTCCTGGAAACGATCGACGGGATCCTCGACCTCTCGAAGATGGAAATCGGCGCCTTTGTGTTGCGGCCGAGCGCGCTGCCGGTGGCGGGAGTGATCCGTCGCTGCGTCGACGACCTGAAGCTGCTCGCGGAGAAGAAGGGGCTCTCGCTCGATTGCCGGATCGACGAGCCGCAGGCGGTCATCCGCTTCGACGAGTACTGCCTGTCGCGCTCGCTGCGCAACCTGCTCTCGAACGCGATCAAGTTCACGCACCGGGGTGGCGTCACGGTGCGGCTCGCCCGGGGAGCGAGCGGCCGGCTCGAGCTGTCGGTGGCCGACACCGGCATCGGCATGGCCGCCGAGTACCTGCCGCGGCTGTTCCAGGCGTTCTCGCAGGAGGACGCGGGCCACAGCCGCCGGTTCGAGGGTTCGGGACTGGGGCTGGCGCTGGTCAAGCGCTACGTGGAGATGAACGGCGCGGCGGTGCGAGCCGAATCGAGCAAGGGACGCGGCTCGACCTTCGTCATCGAGTTCCCGGCCGATGGCGAGCTTCTTGCCGAGGACGGCGCGGAGCCGTCCGAGTCGCACCCCGCGTCGCCCGAGGCCGCGGCCGACGCGGCTCTCGCGTGCGGCGAACGACCTGCCGACGGCGGGTACGAGACCGCTCACGACGCCGGGCTCCCGCCGGGCCGCTGACGGTGCCGCGCGACCTCGGCGGCGAAGTCGGCGGGCGGCGGGCTCTCGATCGTCAGCGGCGCGCCGCCGATCGGGTGCGGCAGCTCGAGGCGCGAAGCGTGGAGCATCAGACGCGAGGCCGGGGTGGGGCCGGCGGGCGCGCCGTCGCCGTACTTCGCGTCGCCGAGGACCGGATGGCCGATGGCCGCGAGGTGCACCCGTAGCTGGTGCATGCGGCCGGTCGTCGGCTGTAGCTCGACGAGCGCCGCGTCGCCGAGCGCCTCGAGGACCCGGTAGCGGCTGAGCGCCTCCTTGCCGAGCGCCGACGGTTCGGCTCGCAGATGTCGCTCGGCGAGCGGCAGGCGGATCTCGCCGAGTGCCGGCGACGGAACGCCGGCGACGAGCGCGAGGTAGCGCTTGGCCACGCGACGGCGCGCGAAGCTCCGGTTGACGGCGCGGGCGGCGGCCTGGGTCTTGGCGAACAGCAGCACGCCGGAGGTTGCGCTGTCGAGACGGTGGAGCGGCCAGAGCGGCACCTTGGCGCCTGCATTGCGCCCTCGCAGCATCGTCTCGGCGACCTGCAGCGCGGTGCCGAGCGCGCGGGCGAACGTGGGGTGCGAGGGCATGCCGCTCGGCTTGTCGAGCGCGAGCAGCGCCGCGTCCTCGTGGAGGATCGGCAGGGGTTCGACGGCCTGCGGCCGGGGGAAGCGAAACGACTGGAGGTGATAGACGACCTCCTGTCCGGCCCGCACCGGACGCGACCGGACGAGCACACGCCGGGCGTCGACCGATACCGCCCCGGCGGAGATCAGCACGCGAGCGCGGCGGCGCGAGAGCTCGGGGACGCGCTCGGCGAGCACGAGATCGAGCCGCTTGCCGGAGTGCTCGGCCGGCACCACGAAGCGATGGGTCGCGACCGGGCTCGTTGTCTTTTCTGCATCCATGCGAAACAATCGCCGGCCGCGAGTATGCCAGAAGGGAAGTTCAGCGTCGTCGCCGCCCTGCTCTCGCCGCGAGCCGGTGGAGCCGGGACGAGCCTCGTTCGCGGGCATTCCGGCCCATCGGCCGCGTGCCGGGCGGCGTTCGACCGGGCGCCGCTTCTGCTCGGTCCTACGACCGACGTCGCGATGGCGGCTGCGGGGCGGCGCTAGGGGTGCCGTCGCCGGTGCGGGAGCGGGGCGTCCTCTACGTGGTGGCGACGCCGATCGGTAACCTCGAGGACGTGAGCGAGCGGGCGCTGCGCGTGCTGCGCGAGGTCGACCGGGTGGCGGCCGAGGACACGCGCCGCACCGGCCGGCTGCTCGCGCACTACGGCATCGACAAACCGCTTGTCAGCTACCACGACGCGGTCGAGAGGCGGAAAGCGCCCGAGCTGGTCGAGCAGCTGCTCGCCGGCGCGAGCCTGGCGCTGGTCTCCGACGCCGGCACCCCGCTCCTCTCCGACCCCGGCTACCGGCTGGTGCGGGGGGCGCTGGACGCGGGGATCTCCGTGGTGCCGATCCCGGGGGCGAGCGCCGCCACGGCGCTGCTGTCGGTGTGCGGCCTACCCACCGACCGGTTCGTGTTCGAGGGCTTTCTGCCGCAGCGAGAGGGCCGCCGCCGGCGGCGTCTCGAGGAGCTGCGCGGCGAGCCGCGCACGATCGTGATCTACGAATCTCCGCACCACATCGAACGCACGCTCGGCGAGATCGAGGAGGTCGTCGGCGACCGCGAGGTCGTCGTCGGGCGCGAGCTCACCAAGCTCTTCGAGGAGATCCTGCGCGGGCGGGTCTCCGCGGTGCGCCGGGCGCTCGCCGCGCGGCCGCCGCGCGGCGAGTACACGGTCGTGTTGGCGGGGGGACGTTCTTCTCTTTTGTCTCCTTCGTCTTGATGCAAAAGGAGACAAAAGAGAAGAACGTCCCCCCAGCGGAGGAGGCTGCGAGTCGCATGACCGACATGTCCTACGAAACACTGCTCTACGAGACCCGCGGGCGGATCGCGACGATCACGTTGAACCGTCCCGAGAAGCTGAACGCGATCCGACCGCCGATGCCCGAGGAGCTCGAACGGGCGGTGGCGGCGGCCAACGCCGACCGGGCGATCCGGGTCATCGTCCTTCGGGGAGCCGGTGAAGGGTTCTGCGCCGGCTTCGATTTCTCCGGAGGGCTCGAGCACTTCGCCGGCTGGGGAGGGCAGGCGGCGGCCGAAGCGTGGGACCCGGGGAACGACCTCGTGCTGTCGACCAGCCCATTCGTCGCGCCGGTGCCGAAGTTCATGAGCCTGTGGCGAAGCCCGAAGCCGGTGATCGCCCAGATCCACGGATGGTGCGTCGGCGGGGCCTCGGACATGGCGCTGTGCGCCGACGTCGTCATCGCCGCCGAGGACGCGCAGATCGGCACGCCGTACTCGCGGGTGTGGGGCTGCTACCTGACCGGCATGTGGATCTATCGCCTCGGGCTGACGCGCGCCAAGCTCCACGCGCTGACCGGCGAGCCGCTGTCGGGAAGGCAGGCGGCGGACCTCGGCCTCATCAACTTCGCCTATCCGGCCGAGCGGCTCGAGGCCGAAGTGCGAGCGTTCGCCGAGCGGCTCGCCCGGATTCCGCTGTCCCAGCTCCACGCCATGAAGCTGGTCGTCAATCAGGCCTACGAGAACATGGGCCTCGCGGCCACGCAGCTCCTCGGGCCGATCCTCGACGGCTACATGCGCAACACGCCCGACGGCCGGGCCTTCGTCGAGACCGCTCGCGCGCGCGGCGTGGGCGCGGCCGTGCGCGAGCGCGACGCTCCGTTCGGCGACTACAGTCAAGGGCCGGCGTCGCGACGGCCGCGCCGGAAGAAGCGGTGACGCGTGCTGCGCTGGTTCCTGTTGCTCGCGGCGATCGGCTGCGCCTACTGGATCTACCAGCGCAGCGATCTCCGCCGCGCCGCCGCGCCGACGGCGGAGCGAGAAGCGGCCGCTCCGGCGGCCACGCTCGCGCCCGGGGGACGGCTCGGCGGCGGGCTGAATCCGTTCGTCACCGACACCGACGTCGACGCGCCGCCGCAGCGTCCGCCGGCGCCGTAGCCCGCCCGGCTCACCGCCCCGGGATCTCGCCTAGTCGATCGAGAAGCCGCGCAAACCGCCGCGCGCCGGCCCGCGCACGACGTCGACGCGGGTGACGTAGCCGAGCGACGGCCCCACCCGGCACCAGGCCACCAGCTCGTCGACGTTCATCTCCTCGCCCTCGGCCACCACCTCCACCGTGCCGTCGTCGAGGTTGCGGGCGAAGCCCGAGAGCCCGAGCTGATGCGACCGGCGCGCCGCGGAGGCGCGGTAGCCCACGCCCTGCACGCGGCCGTGGATGCGCAGCTCGACGCGGATCGCGGCCACGGTCCGTCTAGCTCGGCGCGGCGTGCAGCACCCCGCGCGCCGCGAGATCGGCGATGCGCGTCTCGTCGAACGCGAGCAGCTCGCGCAGCACGGCCGCGTTGTGCTCGCCGAGCAGCGGCGCGTGCAGCTCGGGGAGCTGCGGGAACTCGGAGAACTTGAGCGGGAAGCCCGGAATGGTCACCTCGCCGAGGATGCGATCGGGCACCCGGCGGATCATCTGCCGCGCCTCGAAATGCGGATGCCCGACGGTTTCGGCGACCGACAGCACCGGGGCCGCCGGCACGCGATGGCGCTCGAGCGCGGCGAGCACCGCGGCGTCGTCCGGGAAGGTCTGCATCCAGCTCTCGACGATGCGCGTCAGCTCGGCCCGGTTCCGGCCGCGCAACGGGCCGGTCTCGAACCGAGGATCGGAAACCAAGCCGGGCTGGCCGAGCGCCTCGGCCATGGCCGGCCACTGGCGATCGAGCACCAGCAGCGCGATCCAACCCTGCGGCCCGCGGTAGATCCCGTAGGGGCCGGTCGCCGGGTGCTGCGATCCGCCGCGCAGCGGCACGTAGGCCCCGCCGCTGTTCGCATAGGCCTGCACGTTCAGCTCGTGGCAGTGATAGAGCGCGTCGACCATGGCGACGTCGATCCACTGCCCGCGGCCGGTGCGCTGGCGGTGGAACAGCGCCGCGGCGATCGCGCCGAACGCGTGCACGCCGCTCGAGACGTCGGCGATCCCCATGTGCACGAACTGCGGCGGGCCCTGCGGATCGCCGGTCATGTGGCTCAGGCCGGAGAACGCTTGCGCCATCAGGTCGAAGCCGACTTTGCCGGCGAGCGGACCGGTGCGTCCGAACGCCGAGATCGACGCCATGATCAGAGCCGGCTTCTGCTTCGAAAGGTCGGCGTAGGCGAGGCCACGCTTCTCGAGCACGCCGGGGCCGTAGTTCTCCACCACCACGTCGACCTTGGCGGCGAGCGCGCGCAGCAGCTCGGCCGCTTCGGCGTTCGACAGATCGACGCACAGGCTCTGCTTGCCCCGGTTCTGCTGCACGAAGTAGGCGCTGCGCCCGTCGCGGACGAACGGCAGCATGCGCGACGGGTCGCCGCCGGGCGCCTGCTCCACCTTGATGACCTCGGCGCCGAGCTCGACCATGAACCGGGTGACCGTGGGGCCGGCGAGATACTGCGTGAAATCGAGAACCCGGATGCCGGAGAGCATCCGCGCGTCCGCTGGCTGGTTGTTCATCGACGTCTCCTGTGCGGGCTCATGCGTCGCCGACGAGATCGAGGAACCGCTGCTCGCTGAGCATCTCGATGCCGAGATCCCGGGCCTTCTTGAGCTTCGATCCCGCCTCCTCGCCGGCGACGACGAAATCGACGTTCTTCGACACGCTCGTGGCGACCGCCCCGCCGAGGCGCTCGACTCGAGCCTGCGCTTCGTGGCGGCTCATGGCGGCGAGCCCGCCGGTGAACAGGAAACGCTTGCCGGCGAGCTTACCGCCCCGGCGGGGCTGCCAGGCCGGCCGGACGCCGGCGTCGAGCAGCCGGCGCACCTGCTGGCGGTTGCGGGGCTCGGCGAAGAACTCCGCGATAGCCCTCGCGACCTCCGGCCCGACGTCGCGGATCTCGAGCAGGTCGTCGGGTTCGGCGGCCAGCACCTTCTCGATGTCGCCGAAGTGGTCGGCGAGCGCCTTGGCAGT
Organism: Deltaproteobacteria bacterium; assembly: GCA_016189835.1. Taxonomy (GTDB): domain Bacteria; phylum Desulfobacterota; class Binatia; order JACPRU01; family JACPRU01; genus JACPRU01. The sequence continues at coordinate 74,825 of JACPRU010000033.1, forward strand.
GGCTTCGCCGACGTGACGGATCGACAGCCCGTTCAGCAGGCGGTCGAGCGTCGTCTGTTTGCTGCGCTCGATGCGCGCGAGCAGGTTCCGCGCGGACTTCTCGCCCATGCGCTCGAGGTCGACCAGCGCGTCGAGCTCGAGGTGGTAGAGCCCGGCGAGGTCCTTCACCAACCCGGTCTCGACCAGCTGATGGACGAGCTTGTCGCCGAGGCCGTCGATGTCCATGGCGTGCTTGCCGGCGAAGTGCTTGATCCCGCCCTCGAGCTTGGTCGGGCAGGCGACATTCAGGCAGCGGTAGTAGACCTCGCCCGGCTCGCGCCGCACGCGGCCGCCGCAGCGCGGGCAGGCGCTCGGCATGTGGAACTTCCGTTCCTTCCCGGTGCGCTTCTCGGGGAAGGACCGCAGGACGTAGGGGATGACGTCGCCGGCGCGCTCGACCAGCACTTCGTCGCCGATGCGGATGTCCTTGCGCTCGACCTCGTCCATGTTGTGCAGCGAGGCGTTGGACACGGTGACGCCGCCGATGTTCCTCGGCTCGAGCGCAGCGATGGGGGTGATCACGCCGGTGCGGCCGACGCTCGGCCAGATGTCGAGCACGCGCGTGGCGGCCTGGCGCGGCTTGAACTTCCAGGCGATCGCCCAGCGCGGGGAGCGGTCGCGCTCGCCGAGGCGGCGCTGCAGCTCCAGGGAGTCGACCTTGACGACCACGCCGTCGATCTCGTGCGGCAGCTCCTCGCGCTTCGCCTCGGTCGCCTCGTAGTAGGCGAACACCTCGTCGAGCGACGCGCAGCGGCGGTTGGCGCGGTCGGTGCGCAGACCCAGCCCGCGGCACAGATCGAGAAACTCCCAGTGGGTGGAGACGTGCAGGCCCTCGAGCGACGCGCTCGAATGGCAGAACATCTCGATAGGCCGCGAGGCCGTGACGCGGGAATCGAGCTGGCGCAGGCTTCCGCCGGTGGCGTTGCGCGGGTTCATGAACTCGGGCTCTCCGCGCTCGACTTGCTGCGCGTTCACCTGCGCGAATCCCCGCTTCGAGAGGATCACCTCGCCGCGGATCTCCAGGCGCTCGGGCAAGCCCCGGCTGCGGGCGGCGCGCAGGCGCAGCGGCACGCTGCGAATGGTGCGCAGGTTCGCGGTGACGTCCTCGCCCGTCGTGCCGTCGCCGCGCGTCGAGCCCTGCACGAACAGCCCCTTCTCGTAGACCAGCTCGACGGCGACGCCGTCGAGCTTGTGCTCGGCGACGTAGGCGATCGGGCCCGTGTGGTTCAGGAAGCGGCGGATCCTCGCTTCGAACTCCGCGGTCTCCTCGCGGCTCATGGCGTTGTCGAGCGACAGCATCGGCACGCTGTGAAGCACCTTGCCGAAGCCCTCGCGCGGTGCGGCGCCGACGCGCTGGGTCGGCGAGGCCGGGTCGGCGAGCTGCGGGTGCGCGGCCTCGAGCTTCTGGAGGCGGCGCATCTTCGCGTCGTACTCGCTGTCGGGGATCTCCGGGCGGTCGAGCACGTAGTAGAGATAGTTGTGGCGCTCGATCTCCTCGCGCAGCGAGCGGACCTCGGCGGCGGCGCTCTTCGCCTGGCGCGGCATGGGCGAGGAGAGAAAAGCAGTCCGGCGGCCGAAAGACAAAGGCCGCTGAGAGAAGAACGGATCCTTTTCTTCCATCAGCAGCCCCGGGCGACCCCAGAGAGTCGCCGATCACGGTGCTCGTTGCC